>CAVFMG010000157.1:0-6373 GCA_963623435.1 Odoribacter splanchnicus | reverse complement strand
TCTTACAGGAGAGCACACTGGAGGGCTATCTGTATAAAGATGAGAGTATGAACACCGTACAGGTCTATGCCGAGCAGCCGGAAGGAATGGAAGAGGCTTCTTACATCCGGACGATCTATACCCCCGGTGCCGTAGCGGGTGAATATACCCTGTTAACTGTGGAACTGGTCACCGGCAAAACCCACCAGATCCGTGCCCACTTGGCAAGCACCGGACACCCTCTGATCGGGGATACGAAATACGGAGATCCGAAACTGAACCGTAAAATGCAGGCAGAGTATTCCCTGCATCATCAGTTACTCCATGCCGGAAAGGTATATTTTCCGGAAGGAGAAGAGGGAGCACTTGCAAAAGTGAGCGGACAGACGTTCACCGCGCCACTCCCCGGTAAATTTGCAGAGATCTTACAGGCACTGAAGCTCATTCCGGACACTGCCTGTTAGAAAGGAATAGGTAATAATGGCTACATGGAATACCCGCGGGCTCCGCGGCTCCACACTGGAGGATATGGTCAATCGTACCAATGAAAAATATGCGGAGGCAGGACTGGCACTGATTCAGAAGATTCCTACACCGATTACCCCGGTCAAAATGGATAAGGAGAGCCGTCAGATCACCCTGGCTTTCTTTGAACAGAAGAGTACTGTCGATTATATCGGCGCCGTACAGGGCATTCCGGTGTGCTTCGATGCCAAGGAATGTGCGGTGGACACCTTTTCCCTGCAAAATATTCATCCTCATCAGGTAGAGTTCATGCGGCAGTTTGAAAAACAGGGCGGCATTGCTTTTTTTCTGATTTTTTACAGCCACAAGGATCTCTTATATTATCTGCCCTATGAGATGTTACGCTTTTTCTGGGACAGGGCTCAGGAGGGCGGCAGGAAGAGCTTCCGTTTCGAGGAACTGAACCCGGAATATATTATTCCGAAGCATCAAGGCATCCTGGTTCCCTATCTGGATATCCTGAAAAAGGATCTGGAAGACAGAGAGGATTAATTTACGGGACGAATTTCAGGAAGATTTCCTTGACAGCTTTAAAGTCACCGGGTATACTACAAATAGTTTTACATGCTACTATGATAATATGGTAGCACGTTAATATATTAAAGTGTATGAATTGAGGATGCGCTATGAATAACAGATTATTACATACGCCGGAAGGAGTCCGGGACATTTACGGCAAAGAATATGCCAGAAAACTGGCGGTGGAACAGAAATTGCAGAAGGCGATCCATTGCTTCGGATATGAAGATATTCAGACGCCCAGCATTGAGTTTTTCGACGTTTTCTCCAAAGAGATCGGAACCACTCCCAGCAAGGAGTTGTATAAGTTTTTTGATAAAGAAGGAAATACCCTGGTGCTGCGCCCAGATTTTACCCCTTCCATTGCCCGCTGTGCAGCCAAATATTTCATGGAAGAGAAGGTGCCCCTTCGTTTCAGTTACAATGGCAATACCTTCACCAATACGTCCAATCTGCAGGGCAAATTAAAAGAAGTGACCCAGATGGGTGCGGAACTCATCGGTGATCCTTCCGTGGAAGCGGATGCGGAGGTCATCAGCATGGTCATTGAAGCTCTGAAGAGTGCGGGACTGACCCGATTCCAGGTGACCATCGGTGAGGTGGATTATTTCCGCGGACTCTGTGAGGAAGCCGGTCTGGATGAAGATACCGAAAGAGAACTCCGTTCCTGTATCTCCGGCAAGAACTTTTTCGCTGCACAGGAACTTTTGGAGCAAAAGCAGATTCCCGAGCCCTATCACAGCATTTTGTTAAAGCTTGCCGATATGTTCGAGGATATGGAATCCCTGGAGAATGCCAGAGCACTGGTGAAAAATGAAAGATCCTTACAGGCGATCGCAAGACTGGAAAAATTAAAAGAACGGTTAGAGCAGTACGGTGTGGCGGAATACATTTCCTTTGATCTCGGAATGCTCAGCAAATACCAGTATTATACCGGTGTTGTCTTCAAGGCATATACCTATGGCATCGGAGATGCGGTGGTAAAGGGCGGCCGCTATGACAATCTGCTCCGGAAATTCGGCAAGGATGCGGCGGCCATCGGTTTCGTTATTGTCATTGATGATCTGTTGGAAGCCTTATCCCGTCAGAAAGTGGAGATTGCTATTCCCGCTGTCGGTAAGACCTTATATTACCGCGAGGGAGATGAGGCGGATTACCTGGAAAAGCTTGCGGAAACCAGAAAGTTAAGAAGCGCGGGAATTCCCACCGTACTTTCCCCGGAACCAAATGCAGATGAGGAGGTAAGACCGTAATGAGTGAAGAAAGATATCTTACCTTTGCCCTGGGCAAGGGGAGACTTGCGAAAAAGACACTGGAGCTTTTTGAAAAAATCGGTATCACCTGTGAAGAAATGAAAGACAAGGATACCAGGAAGCTGATCTTCGTCAATGAAGAATATAAATTACGATTTTTCCTGGCAAAGGGTCCCGATGTTCCCACGTATGTGGAATACGGTGCCGCGGATATCGGTGTGGTCGGCAAGGATACGATCTTAGAAGAGAACCGTAACGTCTACGAAGTACTGGATCTGGGTTTCGGCAAATGCCGGATGTGTGTATGCGGTCCCGCTTCCGCCAGAGAACTGTTAAAGCACCATGAGCGGATCCGTGTGGCAAGCAAATACCCCAATATTGCCAGAGAGTATTTTTACAATAAAAAGCATCAGACCGTGGACATCATCAAATTAAACGGCTCTGTGGAGTTAGGACCGCTGGTAGAGCTATCGGACGTCATTGTAGATATTGTGGAGACCGGTTCCACTTTAAAAGAAAACGGTCTGGAAGTCTTAGAAGAGGTATGTCCGCTGTCCGCCCGCATGATCGTCAATCCGGTGAGCATGCAGATGGAAGCCGACAGGATCCGGAAGCTTGTAGGAACGATCCGCAAGCAATTAAACGAACAGGCATAAAATAACAAAAAGGGAGTGTACAGACATGAGAATCGTAGCACTGGATAAAGAATCAAAGCAGAGTATTTTAAACGACCTTTTAAAAAGAAGCCCGAATAATTATTCCCAGTACGAGAGTACCGTGAACCAGATCATTGAAAAGGTTCGTGCCGAGGGAGATCAGGCATTATTCGACTATACGTTACAGTTCGATAAGTTTGCATTGACCGCAGAGAATATCCGCGTGACAAAAGAAGAAATCGCCGAAGCCTATGCGCAGATGGATGAAAATCTGATCGATGTGATCCGGCAGTCTGCGGAAAATATCCGTGCCTTCCATCAGAAGCAGCTGCGCAACAGTTGGTTCGATGCCAAGCCCGACGGTACGATCCTCGGTATGAAGATCACCGCCATTGAAAGAGCCGGTGTCTATGTTCCCGGCGGTAAAGCCGCTTATCCCTCCAGCGTATTGATGAACGTAATTCCCGCCAAGGTAGCGGGTGTGGATGAGATCATTATGACCACCCCTCCCGGAAAAGACGGCAAAGTCAATCCCGGAACTTTAGTAGCTGCCGATATCGCCGGTGTGGATACCATCTATAAAGTAGGCGGTGCCCAGGCAATCGCTGCCATGGCATTCGGCACCGAGTCTGTACCGAAGGTTGACAAGATCACCGGACCCGGCAACATCTTCGTAGCTCTTGCGAAAAAGGCAGTCTACGGTTATGTGAGCATTGATTCCATCGCAGGCCCCAGCGAGATCCTGGTGCTGGCGGATGAGACCGCAACTCCCAGATACGTTGCAGCGGATCTGCTGTCCCAGGCAGAGCATGACGAACTGGCAAGTGCCATTCTGATTACGACTTCTAAGGAGCTTGCCGAGAAGGTATCCGAGGAAGTGGACGGTTTTGTCAAAGTCCTGGAGCGTGCCCCCATTATTCAGAAGTCTTTGGACAATTACGGCTACATTCTGCTGGCTGACAATATGGAAGATGCCATTGACGCTGCCAACGCCATTGCCTCCGAACACTTAGAGATCATTACAAAGAATCCGTTTGACACCATGACCCGTATCCGTAATGCCGGTGCGATTTTCTTAGGAGAGTATGCTTCCGAGCCTCTGGGTGACTATTTTGCAGGTCCGAACCATATCCTGCCCACCAACGGCACAGCGAGATTTTTCTCTCCGGTAAATGTGGATGATTTCATTAAGAAGACCAGCATCATCTCTTATTCCAGACAGGCGCTGGAAAAGGTTCACAACCAGATCGAGACCTTTGCAAAAAGTGAAGGCTTGACCGCACACGCCAACAGTATTAAAGTAAGATTTGAAGATTAGGAGATATTATGGAACGAAAAGCATCTGTGACCCGAACAACGAAAGAGACCGACATTGCCATTACCTTAAATCTGGACGGCAGTGGAAAAGCGGACCTGTCTACCGGCATCGGCTTTTTTGATCATATGCTGGACGGCTTTGCAAGACATGGCTTTTTTGACCTGGACTGCAAGGTAAAGGGCGACCTGCAGGTGGACGGACACCACACGGTGGAGGATACCGGTATCGTCTTAGGTGAAGCTATCAAAAAGGCAGTGGGAGATAAAAAGGGCATCAACCGTTACGGCTATTTTATTCTGCCTATGGATGAAGTGCTTGCGCTGTGTGCCGTTGACTTGAGCGGTCGGCCTTATCTTAATTTTGAATGTGAATTCACTGTACCGAAAGTAGGAGAACTGGATACCGAACTGGTGAAGGAATTTTTCTATGCCTTGTCCTACAGCGCCGGTATGAACTTACATATCAAGATGCTGTCCGCGGGCAACAATCACCATATGATCGAGGCAATGTTCAAGGCATTTGCCAAGGCACTGGGCCAGGCGGTTTCCTATAATCCGAAGGTAACGGATGTCTTAAGTACCAAAGGAAGCCTGTAAGAAAATTTGTGGGAGATATACTGTTATGATCATCAAGAAATTTGTTCCCTGTATTTATTTATATCATGAACATGCGGTGAGAAACCTTACGGATACCACCATCGTGGATACCAATCCTGTCCGTCTGGCGGATTATTACTGCGAGCACAATGCGGATGAACTGATCATCTTCGATATGTCCGAAGGGGATACAGAGCATGAGGCGGCATTAGATATCATCAAGGAGATCTGTGCCAAGGCGGAAGTGGATGTCATCGGTGCCGGGAATGTCAAGCGCATGGAAGACATTAAGAAATTACTTTATGCCGGATGTAAAAAGGCAGTTCTCAACTATGAGAAAGAAAGCAATATTGAGATCACAGAAGAAGTCTCCCTGAAATTCGGCAAGGACAAGATCCTGATCTCTTACAATGATCCCGCTGTGCTGGAATTACATAAAGAAAGCATCGAAAAATATATCTCTGCCATGATCCTGATGAACCCGCACCAGATCCGGGAGACACAGAGCATTCTGTCTCTGCCGTTTTTCGTGCAGATCAATCAGGTGGCTCTGAATAAATTACTGGAGATCTTCGCCTACGAAAATGTATGCGGTGTCACCGGCAATACCATCAATGATAACGTAAAAGAGATCGTTGCCCTGAAGGATCTGTGCCGGGAGAATGATATTCCCATCGAATCCTTCCAGGCTGCCTATAAGTGGGAAGATTTCAAGAAAAACAGTGACGGCATGGTGCCCGTTATCGTACAGGACTACCGTACCCAGGAAGTCCTGATGATGGCTTATATGAATGAGGAAGCCTACGAGCAGACCCTGAAGCTGGGAAAGATGACTTACTACAGCAGAAGCCGTCAGGAACTGTGGCTGAAGGGCTTAACCAGCGGTCATTACCAGTACGTGAAGGAGCTGGTGGCTGACTGTGATATGGATACGATCCTGGCGAAAGTATCCCAGGTGGGTGCAGCCTGTCATACCGGAAGCCGCAGCTGCTTCTTCAACGAGATCACGAAAAAGGATTATGAGGAAAGCAATAATCCCTTACAGGTATTCGAGGAAGTCTTCGATGTGATCAAGGATCGCAAGGTACACCCTAAGGAAGGTTCTTATACCAATTACCTGTTCGATAAGGGCATTGACAAGATCCTTAAGAAACTGGGCGAGGAGGCGACGGAGATCGTCATTGCCGCCAAAAATCCCAATCCCAACGAGGTCAAATACGAGATCAGCGATTTCCTGTATCATATGATGGTACTGATGGCGGAAAAAGATGTCACCTGGGAAGAGATCACTACAGAACTTGCGAACCGTTAACCGCGGTTTCCACCCAGGTCTCCAGATAAGTGCTGTAGTCTACATTGACGACATACTGAAGCACCTGATCCATGGAGATTCCGGCAAAGCTTTTCCCGTTTTGATCCAACAATAAAATTGTCAGAAAAAGTACACCCGCCAGAGCAAGACGGATCCGGAACGTACCGCTGTTATTTGATGCGGCGTTTTGGGATGCGTCCTGCTCTGTTTTTATT
>CAVFMG010000156.1:0-6412 GCA_963623435.1 Odoribacter splanchnicus | reverse complement strand
GGAGCTGAGTTTGTAATCTACCCGGTACACATTACTGAACATCTCCGCCACATCTTCATCCATGTACAATTCCGTGTCGCACAGTTCCATATTGTATCCGCGATTCTGCACTTCGTTAAGCAGCGGAGACTCCTGATATACCCGCCGCATGTAATCGTCGAAATCTTCATCGTTCTCATACCAGTCTCCGGATAGAATATACGGAACGGAACGCTCTGTACAAGAGTAAGCGCCTACGGTATTCTCAAAATAAGTAAAGTCGCGGAAGCCTTCGTTATATTCCGGATGATCCGCTAACAGTTCGGTAAAAGTTCTGGCATCTACGGAGTCTAACAGCAGAATTACGAAATTCTGATCCTCCGACATTACAAACTGCTTGTCTCCGCCGATCTGGTAATGTGCTCTCTCATTCAGCGCACCGCTGGTAAGGGTCTCACTCAATGCCGTAATCAGTAACATCAGCGTCAATGCACCGCTTACATACATCACCGTTTTGGAAAAAAGATCCTTTTTCAAAAATACACACATGAGGATGGCAATCACTACCACAATTCCCCAGAGGATCAGATCTTCCGTGCGGATGACCGTATAATTATCCCAATTGATCGTAGTGCCGTCTAAGGGCGGCAGATTCTTTATCAGAAAATTGCCGCGGATATAGGTGCTGATCAGTACGATAAATCCACCTGCCAGACCGATACGGTAAAGAACCGGATGAATCAGCCACATCACAAAATATGCAAGGCTCATCACCAGGGCAGCAATCAAAAAGAGTCCCAGAGATGCCGTGATCAGTATCCCATAATCAAACCAGAATTCCGATATATTGCTGCAATACAGATCCACCGGTGCATACAGGAATACCAGGAATGCGATAGCAACAGCTATCACGATTCCCGGCAGTAATTGTTTCTTATCCCGTTTTTTCATTTCCGAATAATTCTCCTGAATATTTCTTCTGCTTATTTGTCCTGCTTGTCGTCTGCCTGGTCCAGCATGATGTCATCGGACTCTACTTCTTTATTTCTGTTCTCATCGATACCAAGGCTCTTGTCGATCTTCTTTTTTGCTTTTCTCCAGTAAATACCAGCTGCAGCACCTACTGCGATCACAACACCGGCGATTGCCTGAATAGCGTAGTTCATAACAGAAGGATCAATGTATGCATCAGCGGTACCGGAGAACAGTACTGCGAATGCCGCTGCGAAAAATGTTACCTGTGCGATCTTGCTTAATTTTTTCATGATTTTACCTCTTTCTTTTTGTTTCTTTTTAATCATTATTCTTTTGTTTTTTGATCTGTTCCTGGACTGCCTGTACGATGTATTTTGCACCTACTTCAGCGCTGTTGCCCAGGTTATATACATACTCTTCCACGAATTTTTCAATTCTGTCATGATAAGCATCTTTCTGTTCCAGCAGATTTCTGACCTTTCTTTCCGTCTCTTCTGTCTTCGCAGGATCCAGACGGTCTCCGATGACATCACGCATCCAGATGTTGATCGGCACGGTATCGATCTTCTGGTACTCCGGATTCATGACCTTCATGGGAGTATCTACGAACAATACCGGCTTGTTCGTCGTGAATGCATACTCATAGGCGATACCGGACCAGTCGGTCACAAGCAGATCCGCCTCGAATACAGTGCTGTTGGAAGAAAAGTCGGTCTGAATCTCGATATCCGGATTGTTCGCATAACGCTCCTTCAGACGATCCATCTTATCCTGCTGTAAACGTACCTGCTGAGGATGAGGACGTACTACCACTTCGTAGCCCTTTCCTGCCAGGTCATCCAGCATACCTTCCAGACAGCTGTCCACAATATTGTCCTTCTGCCAGGAAGGAGCAATCAGAATATGCTTCTTCTCATGAGGTGTCTTGTCAGCCTTCTTATAATCTTCGATCATGCGGTCTAACAGACAGTATCCCCAGTCGATCAGCTTCTTGGGAGGCAGACCGTAAGCTTCCTCCGTCTTACGAATTTCCTCGGTATGATGCTTGCCGACGCAGTACACCGTATCATAATGGTCCATGGAACCGGTACGCATAGTCATATTCAGGCTGTCCATGCAGTGAGGAATATAGATATATTCGATATCTTTTCTCACATAGCTGCGCTTAATATGGAAGTTCTCAATATCCGGCATGGTCATTACCACCACATCCGCATCCATCTTCATCATCAAAGTGATCAGACGCTTCTCTCCGATATAATAAGCACGGATCTTGTTCTCTTTTTCCGCCAGTGCGAAGATCTGATCTTCGGGATCACTGGTAATGTAATGAATGGTTAGATTCGTATGGGCTAACAGCCATTCGATGATTCCCTGATAATATTTATAGAAGCCACTGCTCTCGGAATAGAATACCAGGTGCTTGTTCACCACGGAGAAGAATCGCTTGAAGTCCTTCTTCTCTCTCTTGGCGTAAGGATTTCTCTCAAAAAATTTCTTCTTGCCGCCGATGGACTGTAGCTCAGCCAGTTCCTGTTTGCTGGCTTCCAGTGCTTCGTAATCCACATAGTCCTTGGGATTGATTGCCCAGTTCAACAGATACAGCTGCAAAATAGCAAACAGGTTGCTGGCAACCCAGTATAATGCCACGCCCGCCGGAACGAACCACCCTAAATATAAGGAAAGCCCTACGGAAAATGCCATCATGCCATATTTGTTCAGTTTGGACTGCTCTGCCTGAATGACATTGGACGCATTCTGCGCTACGCATAACAGCCATGCGGAAATGCCTGCCACGATAGGTACGACAATATCAATACCACCTACCTCGGAAGGGATCCAGCTCAAATTGATGCCGCAGAAATCCAGGGAAATTCCCTCAACCTGCTGTAATGCAGAAGCAATATCCACTCCGGCAAGCCCACTCTGCAGTGCTGCGAACTGTTCTGCGTATTTGCCGCTCTTGATCATCTCCACTACCGTCAGCTGGATGGAGGAGCTCTCCGGGCTCACGCCAGCCAGGCTGATTGCCAGACCGTTGACCGCGGTGATCACCTCTTGTGATAGATGAAGCAGATAATCCAGGGGATGATAAATGACTTCTACCAGTCCCATCAGCAGAATCAGCTGTACTGCCAACGGAATCAGAGATGCCAGTGGATTGTATTTTTCTCTCTTAAATATTTTCGACTGCTCATCTGCGATGCGGTCCGCATCTCCGAAATGTTTTGCCTTGATTCGGTTGATCTCCGGCTGCATCTTCACCATTTTGATAGAGTTCTTCTGTACCCAAATGGATACCGGCAACAGAACGATCTTACTGATCAATGTGAACAGAATAATAGCCAGACCATAATTATGTGCCACATAATAACAAAAATACATAACATAGCCTAAGGCTTCTGAAAGTATTCGCATGATGTATTTCTCCTTTTAGTCAACAACTTTAATTATATACATAATCTGAATCTTTTTCAACCTTATGTTCAAAAAACAGGCAGAATCTTCCGCTCATGGAACAGAAAATTCTGCCTGTCTGTTATTTTATTCTTCTGCCGGCTTCTCGTAGTAAGCGAAATCGTTCTTTCCGTTTTTCTTAACCTTATACATAGCATCATCCGCACATACGATCAGCTGTTCCAGATTGTCCGTGTCCTTGGGATAGCTTGCAATACCGATACTGCCGCCGACCTTATGATTTGTGCCGCAGAGCGTCACCTCTTTCGTGAATACCTGTCTGCACTGGTATGCTGTCTTCTCCACCAGCATGCTCTGGCTGCTGCGCAGGATCAGGATAAATTCGTCTCCCGCGAAACGATAGGAAGTAAGTATCTGGGACTGCATGTCTTTCAGTCTCGCTGCCACCTGCTGTAAAGCCTCATCGCCTGCGGTATGTCCATAGGTATCATTGATTTTCTTGAAATTATCAATATCCAGCATCATAACGGTGCATGGCACTTTCGCATCGATCAGGTGCTCCAGATCCTTCATGAATTTGCTGCGGTTCGGCAGTCCGGTCAGGAAGTCATGCTGCGATGCCGATTCCATGATCTCTCTGGCGTTCTCCAGTTCCTGCAATAGCTTTCTTCTGCGCAAATTATCAAAGCATACCCAGCATACAATAATAATCAAAGCTCCGATCAGTACCAGGCTCGGTACGATAGCTTCCCGATTCCTTGCAAAAAAGCCTTCCTCATGATTGACGAATTCGGTATCCTCCGGGAACTGCCATGCTTCCAGACCAAATTTCCGCATGACATCTTCATCCACGCAGTAGATATTAGGGCTGTCCTGCACCACATTAATCTCTCCACTGTCAGCACCATAGGCAATATCCATGGCTATCTGTGCTGCAATCTCTCCCGATTTATGCATAGAGACCACATTACCGCCCAACAGACCATCACCGATTCCCGCTTCAACCATGCGATATACAGGTACTTTGGCATAATTGACAATCATTTTCACTGCCTGCAAACTGTTATACTGCTTGCCGCTGGCATCCTCTGTCATAGTGATATAGATCAGAATCGTATTATCATCCACACTGTTAATGCTCTGTTGAAGTTTGGCAGTTGCAAGCTCCGATGCATTAATCTCACTGAATACCAGATCAGGATAGTTCTCCGCTGTGCTATAGAAATTCTTCCTTTCCGCCTCTCCGGTAACCGAATTGTCCAATATGGCTACCACCTTTGTTGCGGCAGGATTCACCTTTAATGCCATATCGATATTTTTCTCTACGGATAATTTCTCCAAAATTCCGGTTACTAAAGGATTCTTCGCCGCCTCCAGAGCATATTCCTCGTCATTGACTCCTTCAAAAACGATGGGAATATTATCAAATAATTCCTCTCTATAATCTATGGCAAACCGAAGTGCGGCATCGTCTCCTACAATAATCACATCGTAAGGATCCATGTTCTCCAGATGATACTTCAGCATATCATGAAACATGTTCAGCGATTCCTCTGATGTAAAGCGTTTCGTATCCATGAACTCATAGTCAACGGTGGTATTTTCTTCCACACCAGCCTGAATTCCTTCGATTTGTGTTTGTACGGTATCCCAGCTGTAAGAATAAGAGCTGATAAAAAGTACCCTCTTGTTTTTAGAATTTGTTCCCTGCGCCTCTGCATGTATGGAGGTCGTTCCCATGGTTCCCACGCCTACGAGAATGAGCAGCGACAGCAACAAAGCTCTCAACCTTCTCATATTCTTTTCTCCCCTTTTTCCAGCAGCTGTTACTTTCTGATCAGCATGTTTTCTGGTACTATTGTACCACATTCTATTTTTAAAACAAAGAGGTAATTTAATATTTTCTAAAATCAAAAACTGCAGGGTGTTCGTAAGATTCCCTGCAGTTTTTGAATTGCTAGAGCTGCTTTACAACGCAACAATTCATAGATATCAAATTAGTTTCAAAATGTACAAATACTAGCACTTAATCTCAAGGTAGCCTAACAGCTTACTCATATCGTACTCTTCCAGCACGCCCAGGTTGGAATCATAGAACTTTCCATCGTAATGTACCAGGTAGTGGCAGAAACGTCCCATCTTCTCCATCATGATGCAGCACTTAGGCAGTACAGCAGGTCTTCCCTCGGTATATACGATGATATCGGTATGATCAATGCCGTAATAGTTCAGCGCGGAGATCACACGGCCCATGGTAGCCTGCCACTCTCTGCAGTCCATAACGCTGATAACTTCTGCGATGGTAACGCCTGCAAGCATTGCTACACATGCCTGACCGCACAGACCATCTTCGGGCTGGATGATCACATTCATGCTGTCGATCTTACGGATAGGCTTTTCGAAGCTGTAAGGGCTGTTCTGATCCATACGGATCAGGGAACCGTTAACATGTAACAGGATCTTGTGGGTCACACCCAGCTCTACCTTTACCGCATCCTCATCGGTGATCACAACTTCGTAGTTGCCCTTCTCCTTGGGATGAAGTTCGCACTCAATGATGTTGTTGTCCAGAACAACGTCTCCCTTGATGACTTCTCTCTGCTTACATACTTCCCATACATTAAAAGGAATCTGAATAGTATATCCGGCATCCTTTTTTTCTACTTTAGATTCAAAAAAATATCTCATGATTCATTCCTCCGTTGCTTTTGCTGTTCCCGAATTTTCTCTTAAGAAAAAGATTTACGAAAGCGGTTACATTTACGATTTATCTTGATTCTAGCAAAAATTTCCGTCCTTGCAAAGAGCTTGTCGGAAAGTACTGAAAAAAAAACATCCTGTCAAATTTTTATCATAATAATTGCCCATAAAACAAGCCATGCTCCGCAAAGTAAATCCCCTGTGGGTGCATGGCCTATCCATTATTTTATCTATTGAGTTGTATCTGTTTGAGCCTATCTGCTCTCTATAGTCCCATGATCACAGATGCCACACGGAAATATACTAACAGTGACAGAGCATCCACGATGGTGGTAATGAA
>CAVFMG010000155.1:0-6490 GCA_963623435.1 Odoribacter splanchnicus | reverse complement strand
CACCCACTTATGAGCGAGCTCATGTGGGTTTAGACCTTTTGACCCTGGCATCATCAGAATTTTATTATAACAAAAAAAGCGAAAATGACAAGTCTGCCACTTTCGCCTTTTGTTTTATTGATTACTTTTTCAATCCTTTTTCGCACTGAGCGGCAAGGCTGCCATTCTCCACAGTAATGACAATGGTATCGCCCTCTTCCACCTGATCTGCCAGGATCATTTTGGCAGCCAGGGTCTCCACGTACTTCTGAATGTAACGCTTCAGAGGACGTGCACCGTAGACCGGATCATAAGCATTGTCCACGATGTACTGCATAGCTTCCTCCGACAGGCGGATGGTCAGCTGCTTATCCTCCAGACGTCTGTTCAGGTCGGCAATAATCAGATGAATGATGCCGCCGATATTGTCCTTGGTCAGAGGCTTGAATAGGATCGTCTCGTCCAGGCGGTTCAGGAATTCAGGACGGAAATGTGCACGCAGATCGTTCATGACTGCCGCCTCTGCCTCCGGCTTAATGGTACCGTCTTCATTGATGCCGTCCAACAGATAGCTTGCACCGATGTTGGAGGTCATGATCAGGATGGTGTTCTTGAAGTCCACAGTACGTCCCTGAGAATCGGTGATACGACCATCATCCAGTACCTGTAACAGTACATTGAATACATCGGGATGAGCTTTCTCGATCTCATCGAACAGTACCACACTGTAAGGTTTTCTCCGGACAGCCTCGGTCAGCTGACCGCCTTCCTCATATCCTACATATCCGGGAGGTGCACCGATCAGACGGGAGACGGAATATTTCTCCATGTATTCGCTCATATCGATACGAACCATGTTGTTCTCGTCGTCAAACAGTGCTGCTGCCAGGCTCTTCGCCAGTTCCGTTTTACCGACACCGGTAGGTCCTAAGAACAGGAAGGAACCGATGGGTTTGCTGGGATCCTTGATTCCGGCTTTGGAACGGATGATGGCTTCGGTGACCTTGGTCACGCCCTCATCCTGACCTACCACACGTTTGTGCAGTTCTTCGTCCAGATGGAGGGTCTTGTTCCGCTCGCTCTCGGTCAGCTTTGCCACCGGAATGCCGGTCCAGCGGGAAATGATTCTTGCGATCTCTTCCTCGGATACCTTTTCATGTACCAGAGACATATCCGATTCGCCGACCTTATTTTCCTCCTGCTCCAGCTGTTTCTCCAGTGCCGGGAGTTCGCTGTATTTTAATCTGCCCGCTTTCTCATAATCTCCTTCCCGCTCTGCGATCTGGATCTCGTTGTTGATGCGGTCTCTGTCCTCACGCAGTTTGGAAAGCTTATCTACGGATGCCTTTTCGTTATCCCACTGTGCTTTTCTCGTATTGAACTGATCCTTTAACTCTGCCAGCTCCTTCTGCAGATCTGCCAGACGTTCCTTACTGATCCGGTCATCCTCTTTTTTCAGAGCGGTCTCCTCGATCTCCAGCTGTGTCACCTTACGCTGCAGTTCATCCAGCTCCGTAGGCATACTGTCCATCTCGGTCTTGATCAGGGCGCAGGCTTCATCCACCAGATCGATTGCCTTATCCGGCAGGAATCTGTCAGTGATATAACGGTTGGAAAGTACAGCTGCACTTACCAGCGCATTATCCATGATTTTAACACCATGATATACTTCGTAACGATCCTTCAGTCCACGCAGGATAGAGATTGTGTCCTCCACGGTGGGCTCTTCTACCATGACCGGCTGGAAACGACGTTCCAGGGCGGCATCTTTTTCAATATACTGTCTGTATTCATCCAGTGTAGTGGCACCGATACAATGCAGTTCGCCACGCGCCAGCATAGGTTTTAACATATTGCCGGCATCCAGAGCACCGTCGGTCTTACCGGCACCGACAATGGTATGCAGCTCATCGATGAACAGAATGATCTGTCCGTCACTGTTCTTCACATCATCCAGTACGGCTTTCAGGCGTTCCTCGAATTCGCCTCTGTATTTTGCACCGGCTACCAGGGCACCCATATCCAGTGCGAAGATCTTCTTATCCTTCAAGCCCTGCGGGACATCGCCTTTGACGATACGCTGTGCCAGACCTTCCACCACGGCGGTCTTACCAACACCTGGCTCACCGATCAGCACGGGGTTGTTCTTCGTCTTACGGGACAGGATACGTACCACGTTACGAATCTCGCTGTCACGTCCGATGACGGGATCCAGTTTCTGATTTCTTGCTTTCTCCACCAGATCCTGACCATATTTTTCCAAGGTATCATACGTAGCTTCCGGATTGTCACTGGTCACCCGCTGGTTGCCTCTTACGGTAGACAATGCCTGTAAAAACCGCTCTCTGGTGATGCCGTATTCCTTCCAGATCTCGGCGATCTCCTTGTTGGGATTCCTGATCATAGCAAGGAACAGATGCTCTACGGAGACATATTCATCTCCCATCTGTTTTGCCTCGTCGGATGCGCTGATCAGTACCTTGTTCAGATACTGTCCGATGTAAGGCTGACCTCCCTGCACCTTTACTCTCTTCTCCAGTGCCTGTTTTGCACGGTTTACAAAATGATCCTTCTGGATCTCCATCTTCTCCACAAGCTTTAAGATCAGGCTGTCATCCAATGTCAGCAGACTGTACAGCAGATGCTCCTGTTCAATCTCCTGGTTGCCATATTCCATGGCGAGCTTTTCACAGCCATTTACGACTTCTATGGATTTCTGTGTAAATTTATCAATATTCATAATCGTTCGCCTCCTCACATAAGGTTACTGTTTTCTTACTATAGAACAGACTCACAGGTTTTCTGTCTCATCTGTTCTATAGTTAATATAACACATAGCGGGAGAAAATCAATTAAGAAAGTATAAACTTTATATAGAATCTTTATTATTTTGCGATAACGCCCTTTACTTCATAACCGGCGTCCACTACCGCCTTGGTCAGCACTTCGTCTGCCACGTCGGAAGCCAGTTCCACGGTAGCGTTCTTCTGCTCCAGGCTCATGGTTACTGCCTTTACGCCCTCTACTGCCTCCAGTGCCTTCTGTACGGTTCCGGTGCAGTGATTGCACATCATTCCTTCGATACTGATTACTTTTGTCATTGTGTTTGTCCTCTCTTTCTCCTGCTTTACATCTTGTCTGTTATTTTGCTCTGCGGGGAGGTTCAGTATGCACAGTTCTTCCTCCGCAGTTGCATGCGTTATCTTTATTTCTTTATGGGATGCTTCCGGTGTCCCCTGTTTCAGTGGGGTAAATCCGCTCTTAAAGCCTCTCAGCCGCAGGGCATTTCCTACGACGAAGATACTGCTTAAGCTCATGGTTGCTGCGCCAAACATGGGATTCAGGCGGATACCGAAAGCCGGATACAGCACTCCTGCTGCCAGAGGGATGCCGATGCAGTTATAGAAGAACGCCCAAAACAGGTTCTCCTTGATATTGCGGATCACGACACGGCTCAGTTTCATTGCAGTCACGGCATCCCGCAGATCATTTTTCATCAGAATAATGTCTGCACTCTCCATGGCTACATCTGTACCGGCACCGATTGCCATTCCCACATCGGCAGCTGCCAGTGCAGGCGCATCATTAATGCCGTCACCGATCATTGCCACCTTGTGTCCCTGGCGCTTCAGCTCGCTGACCTTCTTTTCCTTATCCTGCGGCAGTACCTCTGCCACGACTTCAGGGATGCCAAGCTTCTGTCGTACAGCTTCTGCGGTACGGCGGTTGTCTCCGGTCAGCATAATAACCTTGACACCCATTTTCTCCCATGCGTGGATAGCTTCATAGGAAGTTGCTTTGACGGTATCCGCTACGCCGATGATTCCCAGGAATCTTCCTTCCTGCGCTACAAGAAGCGGTGTCATGCCTTCGTCTGCCATCCGGTTCAGACCTTCAGCGGCTTCCTGCGGCAGAGTGATCTGTTTCTCCTGTAAAAATGCGAGGTTACCTACATAAAATTTCGTGCCTGCAAGGATGACCACATCGTCAGTTTCTCGTGCGTTTTCGGAACTTCCGCTCTCTTTTCCAGCATAAAATACCGCCGTAGGACCGTCATTTTTTGTTGCTTCCACCGCACGGAAATCCGCCCCCAGTACACCTTCCACACCGCGTCCGAAGGTTGCCTGGAAATCCACGATCTCGGGGATGGTCAGCTGAAAGCGTTCCGCCCATTCCACGATAGCCTCTGCCAGCGGATGCTCACTCTTTTTCTCCAGTGCCGCTGCGATCTGCATCATGGCATCCGTCGGGAAGTCGCTCTGATAACCAGATATTTCTTCTACTCTTAGCTTACCACTGGTAATGGTACCGGTCTTGTCCAGTACCACAGTGTCGATCTCTTTTGCCTGCTGCAAGGCTTCACCGGTCTTGATCAGGATACCGTTGCCGGCACCCACGCCGGTTCCCACCATGATAGCCACCGGTGTTGCCAATCCCAGTGCACAGGGACAGGAAATCACCAGTACGGCAATGGCTGTGGAAATGGCAAATTCCGGGGTTGCACCACTGATCAGCCATACGATCAGGGTGATCAGGGAAATGGTCATGACCGTAGGTACAAAGACTCCTGCCACCTTATCCGCCAGCTGTGCAATCGGTGCTTTGCTGGCACTGGCTTCTTCCACGAGACGGATGATCTGTGCCAGTGTGGTATCATCGCCGACACGATCCGCGCGGCATTTAAGGAAGCCTGCCTTGTTCACGGTTGCAGAGACCACATGGTCGCCCGCCTGCTTCTCCACGGGGACGCTTTCACCGGTGATGGCTGCTTCGTCCACGCTGGAGTTTCCTTCGATGACAATGCCATCCACAGGTACCAGTCTGCCGGGCTTTACCAGGAATACATCACCCTTTTGCAGGCTCTCCGTAGGCACTTCCTTTTCCTGTCCGTCCTCGGTCACAAGGATTGCCACCTTGGGAGCCAGGTTCATCAGCTTCGTGATAGCTTCGCTGGTCTTGCCCTTGGAACGGCTCTCCAAATATTTTCCGACAGTGATCAGTGTCAGGATCGTACCGGAGGATTCAAAATACAGGTCGTGGGAATAGTGCTCCACCGCCGCCATATCACCGTAGCCCAATCCATAGCTGATACGGTACATGGCGAAAATACCGTAAACCAGTGCCGCGCCTGATCCCAGTGCGATCAGGCTGTCCATGTTCGGACTGCGATGTGCCAGGGTCTTGAATCCTACGGAGAAAAACTTCCGGTTTACATACAGAATCGGCAATAACAACAAAAACTGTGTCAGCGCAAAATTCATGGCGTTGGCATTGCCATGCATGGTGTTCACAATAAATGCCGGAACCGGGATACCGAACCATTCCTTGAACATATGATGCATGGACACATACATTAATGGGATCAGGAATCCGATAGAGATGCCAAGACGCCATTTCATTGCTCTCGCGTCAGCATCCAGTTTTTGCTGTAATTCCTGTTTGCCATCGGTGCCGGATTTTCTTGTGCTGCCCGCGCCGCCGGATGCGTTCTGACCTCCTGTCGCACTGCCCTCGGTCATCACTGAGGCACCGTAGCCTGCCTTCACCACGGCATCAATAATTTCCGCCGAAGTGATCTTCGTCTCGTCATAAGTCACATCCATGGTCTCCGTCAGCAGATTCACAGATGCTTTTTCCACAGCTTCCAGCTTATTTACTGCCTTTTCCACATGAGATGAACATGCGGAACAGGACATTCCCGTAACATGATATCTTTCCTTCAAGGAAATTACACCTCTTTTCTGTTCTTTTGCTTTTTATTTTAATTTCTTCATCAGGTCCACTGCTTCATCTACTACAGCAGTATTCCCTTTCTGGATCTCTTCAACCACACAGGTCTCCATATGTTCCTTCAGAATCGCATAACCGAATGCCTGCAGGGCACTCTCTACAGCGGCTACCTGTGTCAGAATATCTCCACAATAGCGATTCTCTTCCAACATCCGGCTGATACCGTTTAACTGTCCCGTCATGCGGCTTAAGCGGTTCTGCAGCTGTTTTCGTTCTTTTTCGGAGCGGGGCGTTGCCTTCTGATGACAGTGACAAAATTCCATGCCCTCTTCCATTTTTCCTTCCTTTTTTTCTTCCATCTGTTCTGCCATATTTTCTCCCCTTCCGGAACCGTGAGCTCACCGGCTCCTTCATTGCGATGCATGTAAAATACCCCGTGGGGGTATCTCGTTTTCTCCTACAAGATATACCTCCACAGGGTATTTGTCAACTACTATTTTTTTATTGATACAAAGTTCTCATTTACGTTTTGATTCTTTTCCCTTTTTCTTTTATTTCAAATCCCCTGTTATTTACAGCTTTCGCTCTTTCTGTCTTTCGCTCTTTCTATTAAGTAAGATTCCCATATAACTCAGAACAATTCCCCACAAAAATAATACCGTTTTCGTTATTTTGTATTTTTCTGCTTTTGTACATCTGCGCAAGTCCTCCTTTTCTTATTGATAATCTCTCGGAATCTCCAAGCCAGTAAATACAAGGCTTTCAGATTCCATTTTTATTA
>CAVFMG010000154.1:0-6577 GCA_963623435.1 Odoribacter splanchnicus | reverse complement strand
TGCTTCAGCAGATGCTGATTTTTTTCCTGATCATGCTGGTCGGGTATATCTGTAGGAAAATAAAAGTGTTCGGAGAGACCACCGGGAAAATGATCTCCGGAATCGTCATCAATATCGGCAATCCGGCGCTGATCATAGCTTCCGGAATGAATCCGGAGACACTGGAAAATAAGGGAAAGCTGCTGCTCACTCTGGGCGTGGCATTAATCTTTTTTGCCATTATGTTCGTGATTGCGGAGCTGATTCCCAGGTTGCTCCGGGCAGACAGACAGGACTATGGTGCGTACCAGGTCATGACGATATTTTCCAACATAGCATTTATGGGCTATCCTCTGCTGAATGCTATGTACGGCAGTGAAGCTGTGATTCATGCGGCAATTTTCAACTTATTATACAGTGTGCTGATTTACACTTATGGAATCCACAAGATGAAGACCGATGGGGAGAGGGAGAGGCTGAACTGGAGACAGCTTCTGAATGTCGGTGTGGTTTCCTGTATTATTGCGGTGATTTTATATATCAGTAATCTTCCGGTGCCGGTGATTTTTGAGGATACAGCAAGTCGCATCGGAGCCATCACGGGACCTTTAAGTATGCTGGTCATCGGAGATTCCCTGGCTCAGATTAAGTTAAAAGATCTGTTTACGGATATTCGCCTGCTGATTTTCTCGGGACTGAAATTATTGCTGGTACCGACCCTTTTATTGTGGGGACTCGGATTTTTCATCACAGATCCTATGTTCCGAGGCGTGTGTCTGGTGATGACGGCGACACCGGTGGGCAGCATGACTGTTATGCTGGCACAGCAATACGGCGGCGACTATAGGCTGACTTCCAAGGGCGTGGCGCTGACGACGGTGCTGTCCGTAGCCACGATGCCGTTTTTATTCTGGCTGCTGAGAATTTAACTAAACTAAATTATTGAAACTTTTTCCACCTATTTGTCGTCTGATAGTATAGGAAGCCCCATTCCGGAGACACTACGATGTTAAGTATGGGTGTATCCCCCATAGAAATGAGGAGAGAATTATGAAGAAGAGATTAGCATGTATGCTACTGGTGAGCACACTGGTACTGTCCGTGACCGCCTGCGGAGGCAACCAGGATAACGGCACCGCATCCACAACACAGGAGAGCAGCGTGACCGCTACGGAAGAGACCGCTACTCCGGCACCGGTCAGTGCGGCAGATGCGAAAAAGGCGCTGAAGAACGCCAAAAAGGCAGTGACGGACGCACTGGGAGATAATTACTGGCCGGATTCCGAGATTCCGGAGGAAATGCTGGAGGGGACTTACGGGGTCAGTGCGGATCTCTACGATGCATATCTGGCAGAGATGCCCATGATCAGTGTCAATGTAGATACTTTATTGATTATTCACGCAAAAGATGGTAAGGTAGAGGATGTAGAAAATGCATTGAATGCCTACCGCGACCATCTGGTGAACGATACCATGCAGTATCCGATGAATCTGGGGAAGATTCAGGCGTCACAGATCGAGCGGATAGGGGACTATGTATGCTTTGTACAGTTAGGTGCAGATACTTCCTCCGCAGAAGAACAGGGAGATGAAGCTGTGATCACCTACTGTCAGGAGCAGAATGAACTTGCCCTGGAGGCTATCAGACAGGCTCTGGAGTAAACGCGGAGTAGAGTGAATGGTATTCAGCAGTGTGTTGTTCCTTTTTCGGTTTTTACCGATTTTTATGATCTGCTATTTCCTGGTTCCCCGGAACATGAAGAATCTTGTTCTGTTTCTGGGGAGCCTGGTCTTTTATGCCTGGGGAGAACCGGTCTATATCTTTCTGATGCTTTTTTCCACCATATCGGATTTCGTATGGGGAAGGCTGATCGAAGATTACAGGGGGAAGGACCGCGCCCGGATCTTTTTGGCATGTTCTGTTGTTATCAACTTATTTATCCTCGGATTTTTTAAATATGCCGATTTCCTGTCACAGTCGGTTAATTCAGTATTTGGTACATCGATTCCTCTGTTAGGACTTCCGTTGCCCATCGGTATCTCTTTTTACACATTTCAGACTATGTCCTATGTCATCGATGTGTACCGGGGAGATGCCAAAGCACAGCGCAACATATTGCAGTTTGGTGTCTATGTGACCATGTTCCCACAGCTGATCGCGGGACCTATCTTAAAATATCATCAAGTGGAACGTTATTTGCAGGACAGGCATGCGGATATGGAGACGGTAAGCTACGGAGCGAAACGTTTCGTGACGGGACTTGCGAAAAAGGTACTGCTTGCCAATAACCTGGGACTTCTGTGGGAGCAGGTGTCCGGATTGCAACAGGATCAGATGAGCGTCCTGATGGCATGGCTGGGAATTGTCGCCTTTGCGTTTCAGATCTATTTTGATTTCTCCGGATATTCAGATATGGCGATCGGACTGGGAGCGATTCTGGGGTTCCATTTCCCGGAAAACTTCAATTATCCGTATATTGCCGCATCCGTGAAGGATTTCTGGCACAGATGGCATATTTCTCTGAGCACCTGGTTCAAGGAATATGTATACATTCCCTTAGGCGGCAACCGTAAAGGAATGTCCAGGCAGATCCTCAATATTCTCGTCGTGTGGATGCTGACGGGAATCTGGCACGGCGCCGGATGGAATTTCCTGCTGTGGGGACTGTGGTTTGCACTGTTTTTGATCCTGGAGAAGTTGTTCTTAGGAGAGATTCTGGAGAATGCGCCCGTCGTGTTCGGCAGAGTCTATACGTTAGCGGTAGTGTTGATCGGCTGGGTATTTTTCGCGCTGGAGACACCGGGAGAGATTCTGGCATATCTGCAGGCAATGTTCGGATTAAACGGTGTGGGACTGGTGAATTCCAAGGCAATGTTTTTAGGAAATGAGTATCTGGTACTGCTGGTGATCGCTCTGATAGCTTGTCTGCCACTGGCGAACCTTCTGGTACATGCGCTGAGAAGCAGCAAGACCGGCCCTGCCATGGCGCTCTACCGCCTGGGGGAAAAGGTGATTCCCGCAGCTTTATTGATACTTTCGACAGCTTATATAGTGGATGCGTCTTATAATCCGTTTTTGTATTTTCGTTTCTGACCGGGAAGGAGGAACAGCGTGTGGATGAAAAAAGAAATGCTCTCCTGACGGTAGGACTGATATGTGCGGTGCTTCTGGTGCTGGGAGCTGCGAATCTGTGCAACAGCGACAGAGTCTATTCGGAAGCGGAGAACCGAGTGCTTGCGTCCCATCCTGTTTTTTCCTGGGAAAGTCTTCTCTCGGGAGACTATGAGGACGCTTACGAAGAGTACATGTCCGACCAGTTCGTAGGTCGGGACAAATGGGTGGGAATTAAGACCTGTGCGGACATTATGTCCCGGAAAAAAGAGATCAACGGTGTATATCTCGGTACAGATCATTACCTCATCGGGGTAAACGATCCGGAGGAATACACGGAGCAGATGGAGGATTCCCGTATCGTCTCTCTGAAAAAGCTGGTCAATAGGTGGAACGCTAAAGTTATGCTGGTGCCTACGGCAGACAATATATTGACCGATAAGCTGCCTGATTTTGCTTCTTATTACGATGAGACGAGACTACTTACAAAGGTGAGGGAATCCATCGGTGAGGAGCACTATATCGATGTGTATTCCGCACTGCAGGAGCACGCAGAGGAACCGATCTATTACCGCACGGATCATCACTGGACCAGCCTTGGAGCCTATTATGGATTCCTGGCATGGGCAGACAGCATGGGGAAATTCCCGTACCCTTATGATACGAATGGGATGAAGACAGTATCTGAGGATTTCCAGGGGACGCTGCAGTCCCGGATTAATCTGGACTGGACGAAGGACACGATACAGTATTTTCCGGAGACGGAGAACAAGCCAGTGTCGGTGACCTATGATTTCGCAGACACGGCGGATTCCCTGTATGCACCGGAGTACCTGGAGACCAAGAACCAGTATGGATTTTTCCTGAATGACAATCATGCATTTATAGAGATCCATACGGGATACAACGCCGGAAAAACATTGTTTGTAATCAAGGATTCTTACGCAAACAGCATAATTCCGCTGCTGACGACACATTATGAGACCATATATGTGGTGGATCTGAGATATTTTAACGGGAAGCTGTTCCAGCTCATGGAGCAGTATGAGCCCGAGCAGGGCATGGATGTGTTGGTGCTGTACGACTGCATTCATTTTTTGGAAGATTTCAAATTTTATTAATTAAGGAGGCTTACCATGGCTTACTTGGGAATACCCCAGAATACCGTTGCGGTACTTCAGAAATACCATTTTAATTTTCAGAAAAAATTCGGACAGAATTTCCTGATAGATACGACGGTCTTAGACCGGATCATATCCTCTGCGGAGATCACGAAGGAAGACTGTGTACTGGAGATCGGTCCCGGCATCGGCACCATGACACAGTACCTGGCGGAGCGCGCCGGTAGTGTCGTAGCGGTGGAGATCGATAAGGCGCTGATCCCGATCCTGGAGGAGACGCTGCAGGATTATGACAATGTTACAGTGATCAATGACGATATTCTGAAAGTAGATATCAACAGACTGGTGGAGGAGAAAAACGGTGGACGTCCCATTAAAGTCGTGGCAAATCTGCCTTATTACATCACGACACCGATCATTATGGGACTGTTCGAGAGCCGTGTACCGTTAAAAAGTATTACGATCATGGTACAGAAGGAAGTGGCAGATCGTATGCAGGTAGGTCCCGGCACGAAGGATTACGGTGCATTATCCCTGGCGGTTCAGTATTATGCAAAGCCGGAGATCGTGGCGAACGTTCCGCCCAACTGCTTTATTCCGAGGCCCAATGTCGGCAGTGCGGTGATCCGTCTGACCCGCTACGAAGAGCCTCCTGTGAAAGTAAAGGATGAGAAGAAGATGTTCTCTCTGATCCGGGCTTCTTTTAACCAACGTCGGAAGACTCTGGTAAATGGCCTTGGCAATGCGGGACTTCCCGGGATTACAAAAGAATCAGCGTCAGCAGCTCTCGAACAGATGGGCTTGTCACCTACTGTTCGCGGAGAGGCACTGACGCTGGAACAATTTGCACAGCTGAGTGATCTTCTGTAGTTATTTTGCCTTTTTAGCTGCCGCGTCATTGATCAGCTCCATGATGGTCTTAATAGCATCCACCTGATGGCTGCGGCTCATAGCTTCTACATAATTCTGGCGGTTAAAGTATAGCTCCTGTACTTTATCTACCAGAAGATTGGTCGTAATATCATCCTCGTTCAGGACAATGGAATATCCCTGCGCTTCAAAGGAAGCGGCGTTCAACAACTGGTCTCCGCGGCTGCTTGCAGCAGGCAGGGGGATCAGGATGTTGGGCTTTTTCAGTGCCAGCAATTCACAGATGGCGTTGGCTCCGGCGCGGGAAATCACCACATCCGCCATGGCGAAGATGTCTTTTAATTCCGCTTTGATATATTCAAACTGCTTATACCCGGGGGTGTTCAGCAACAGGTTGTCGATCTTGTCTTTGCCGCAGAGATGAACCACCTGGAAATCCTCTAACAGCTTCGGCAGGGCATCACGGACCGCCTTGTTCACATTGGCTGCCCCAAGACTTCCTCCAATGACCATGATCACAGGCTTATTCGCGGTGAACCCGCACATGTTCAGACCTGCAAGCTTGCTGCCCTGTGCCAACTCCGCACGAATGGGGGAACCGGTGAGGACGGCTTTGTCTTCCGGGATATTTTTCATGGTCTCCGGGAAATTACAGCATACCTTTTCCGCTACGGGAATGCACAGCTTGTTCGCCAGTCCCGGGGTCATATCCGATTCGTGGATGATACAGGGAATATGTAAGGAGGCTGCGGCGCGGACTACCGGGACGCTTACGAAACCGCCCTTGGAAAATACCACATCCGGCTGGAAACTCTTTAGATAATCACGCGCCTCCACAAATCCCTTCATGACACGGAAAGGATCCGAGAAGTTCTTCGGATCTAAGTATCTGCGTAACTTGCCGGTGGAGATTCCCGTGTAGGGAATGTTGAAGTCGGCAATCAGTTTTTTCTCGATGCCTTCATAGGAACCGACATAGGCGATCTCGTAGCCGGCTGCCTGCAGAGCGGGCAACAGTGCAATATTCGGTGTTACGTGTCCGGCAGTTCCGCCGCCGGTCAGTACGATCTTTTTCATAATAGAAGTCCCTTCTGGTCAGTTTACTGTGCAATCATTTCTTCCAGGGCGTGAGCCAGCTGGTCGGGACAGGAGGTAGGCTTGAAACCGCAGCGGATTCCCTTGAGACGGCTGATGGCTTCTTCCGGCTTCATGCCCTTTACCAGAGCACTGATCCCCTGCAGGTTGCCGTTGCATCCACCGGTGAATTTAACGGAATCGATGACACCATCCTTTAATTCTACGTCGATCATCGTGGAACAAGTACCTTTTGTCTTATATATCATAAGTAAATCAACCTCTTTTCTAACAGAATTACTAAAGACTGATTATAGCAGATTTCTATTGCTTATACAATAATGTCAGCACTCTTTTCTTGCCATAAAAATGATGTCGGGGTCAAAAGCCCCCGACTTTGATGCCTACGGATTGCTCCGTG
>CAVFMG010000153.1:0-6778 GCA_963623435.1 Odoribacter splanchnicus | reverse complement strand
ATGATTTCCTGCACGACGGGGAGATGCCCGGCTGTGATCCGAAGAAAAAGGTCACTTCCGATATGGAGAAGCCTTATCTCATTAGTGAATATAACGGACATATGTATCCCACCAAGGCTTTCGACAACGAAGAACGCCGCAGTGAACATGCAATCCGTCATGCCAATGTGCTGGATGCGGTGGCAGGGCAGGAGGATATCGCCGGAAGCTTCGGCTGGTGCATGTTTGATTACAATACTCACAAGGACTTCGGAAGCGGTGACCGGATCTGCTATCACGGTGTCATGGATATGTTCCGGAATCCAAAACTGGCAGCTACCATCTATGCCTGTGAACAGGAAGAGACGCCGGTCCTTGAGATTACTTCCTCCATGGATATCGGAGAACACCCCGGCTGTAACCGCGGTAATATCTACATTCTGTCCAATGCCGACAGTGTGAAAATGTATAAAAACGACCGGTTCATCAAGGAATACCTGCCGGAGATGTCACCTTACAAGCACTTGAAGCACGGTCCCATTCTGATCGATGATTTTATCGGGGATTCTTTTGCACAGAACGAAAGATTCCGTCCGAAGCACGCAAAAGAGATCACCGATGCTATGAATCTCGTGGCAAGAGGCAGTCTGAACCATATTCCGAAGCGGTTATACCTCACCGCCTTAAAATTGCTTCTGATCTATCATATTGATTTTGCGGAAGTGACGAAGCTTTATACGAAATACATTGGTGACTGGGGCGGTACCGCTACCGTATACCGCTTTGATGCCATCAAAGACGGTAACGTGGTAAGCAGCGTGACCAAAGAGCCGGTGAATGAGATCCATTTGGAAGCCGAAGCGGATCATACGCATCTGGCGGAGCATCACAGCTATGATGTAGCTCTGGTGCGGATCCGGGCGGTGGATGCCCACGGCAATGTACTACCGTTTTATCAGGAACCGGTGCAGCTTGTCGCAGAAGGTGACATTGCCATCATTGGACCTGACACCATTGCCTTACAAGGCGGTATGGGCGGAACTTACGTGAAAAGTCTTGGGAAAAGCGGTCAGGGAACCTTGTCCATTCGTTCACAGACTGCGGGACAGAAGTCCATCGATTTTCAGATAACGATATAAAATGATGCCAGGGTCAAAAGGTCTAAACCCACATGAGCTCGCTCATAAGTGGGTGAAAGACCTTGAGACCCGCCCCGATATGAGCATAAAAGTGGGATGATAATCCCACGATATGCGAATATTGGGTAGGATTGTGGGAGTGCGGAGCACGGAGCAATCCGTAGGCATCAAAGTCGGGGGCTTTTGACCCCGACATCATAAAATACACAGAAAGGTTAGGGTTACAAGTATGGGTTTAAGCGGAAAAGAAAAGTTTTCTTACGGACTGGGCGCGGTAGGCAAAGACATGGTGTACATGCTGTCTGCCAGTTACATTTTATATTATTATCAGGATATTTTAGGCGTAAATGCCGTAGCCATGGGTATCATCCTGTTGGCGGCAAGAGTGTTCGATGCTTTTAACGATCCCTTCATGGGTGTCATTGTGGCTAAGACCAGGACCAGATGGGGGAAGTTTCGTCCCTGGCTGATGATCGGTACCGTGACAAACGCTATCGTCCTGTATCTGATGTTCTCGGCACCGCCTGCACTGAACGGAAGTGGACTGGTGGCTTATGCAGCTGTTACGTATATTCTCTGGGGTGTGACCTATACTATGATGGATATTCCCTTCTGGTCCATGATCCCGGCATTTACCCACAGCGGAAAAGAGCGTGAAGGCTTGTCTACCTTGGGACGTTCCTGCGCCGGTGTCGGCTCTGCCATTATTACTGTGATCACCATGCTCTGTGTCAATGCTCTGGGCGGGGGAGAAGAGCAGGTCGGATTTTCAAGATTTACTCTGATCATTGCCGTGCTGTTCGTAATATTCATTGCGGTTACCTGCATTAATATCAAAGAAAAATCTACGGTAGATGTGGATGCGCCTTCCATCGGTCAGATGTTCAAGGCACTGCTTCAGAACGATCAGGCAATGGCTGTGGTAATTACCATCGTGCTGATCAACTGTGCGGTCTATACCACTTCGAACCTTGTAATCTATTTCTTCAAATATGATTTTGGCGGAGACACCTGGTATAATTCCTATACCCTGTTTAATACTTTCGGCGGAGCGATGCAGATCCTTGCTATGATGATTTTATTCCCGTTACTTCGGAAATTCTTAAGCACCATCCGGATTTTCTATGTCAGCTTTCTGATGGCAATTACCGGATATGCTGTATTGCTTCTTTTATGCTTTACAAATATGAGTAATGTATTTTTACTGTTCATTCCCGGATTTCTGATCTTTGCTGCCAATGGTATGCTGACGGTACTGACTACCGTATTTTTAGCCAACACCGTAGATTACGGTCAGTGGAAAAATCATCGCAGGGACGAGAGTGTCATTTTCTCCATGCAGACCTTCGTGGTAAAACTGGCTTCCGGTGTGGCTGCCTTAGTGGCTTCTCTGTGCCTGAATCTCTGCAACTTAAGTTCCGATACCAGCGATGTAGCGGCAGCGGCAGGGGCTTCCAGAAGCTCTGTGATAGGGCTTCGCATGACAATGGCGCTGTTCCCTATTCTGCTCCTTGTCATCGGTGTCATTTTCTTTCATAAGAAATATCAACTGACCGAGGAACGCTTAAAAGAGATCCAGGAGGCTTAAAGCATGATTCAGATTGTAAAAGATACAAGACCATGGTTCTTTCTACAGACTGCCCACACAACTTACGGAATGTGGGTCATGGAGACCGGACATTTAGAGCATCTGTATTACGGGGAGCGGGTCACCGTGGATGCACAGGATCCTTCCTCCTGTTCGCCCCTTGTCATACAGAGAGCTTTCGCTCCGGGAAATACCTGTACCTACGACGGGGAACATCCGCAGATCTCCATGGAAGATGTCTGCCTGGAGATTGGCACCCTGGGAAAGGGGGATATCCGGGAACCTTTTCTGGAAGTAAGGTTTTCTGACGGAAGTGTTACCTCTGATTTTACTTATGCTTCACATGAGGTTTTATCTTTAGCGGACAGAGAGCAGCGGCTGCTGGCTTCCGGGCTTCCTCACAGTACTTCAGATCCAGAGAACGATTTGGCGGAATGCCTTCAGATTGTTTTACAGGATGCTACGAATCACCTGGAGCTGCAGTTGTTTTATACCATATTCGAAGAATGTGATGTTATTACCAGAAGTGCGCGGCTGATCAATCATGGTGACGCATCTGTCACTTTGGAGCGATGTCTCAGTGCACAGCTGGATCTGACGGAAGATTATTCCGTGATCACACATTTCAGCGGTGTCTGGGCGAGAGAGATGCACAGAGAACAGATTTCCTTACGTTCCGGCAAATTCGTAAATGCTTCTTATACGGGAACCTCTTCAAACCGCGCGAATCCTTTTATGATCCTGGGGCGTAAGAATACTTGTGAGACTTCCGGTTCCTGTATCGGCTGCAACCTGATCTACAGTGGGAATCATTATGAAGCCCTTGAGAAGGATTCTTATGGGAAGCTTAGGTTTGTAAGCGGGATTAATCCTAGAAGCTTTTCTTGGCAACTGGGAGAGAAAGAGTCCTTCGATACCCCGGAAGCGGTTTTTGGCTTTTCTGCGGAAGGGTATAGCGGGCTTAGCACACAGCTGCATTCCTTTATCCGGGAGCATATTGTCCGAGGAGTATGGAAGAGAAGACCTCGTCCCGTTCTGTTAAACAGCTGGGAAGCATGTTATTTTAAGATTGATGAGAAAAAACTGTTACAGCTTGCCAAAGCCGGAAAAGATGTCGGTATCGAACTGTTCGTTATGGATGATGGATGGTTTGCCGGACGTAATGATGACACTTCCTCCCTGGGAGACTGGGAACCCGATCCGAAGAAGCTGCCCGGTGGCATTGCCTCTCTCAGTAAAAAAATAAAAGATCTTGGAATGGATTTCGGTATCTGGGTAGAGCCGGAGATGATCAGTGAAAAAAGTAAGCTCTATGAAGAGCATCCTGACTGGATCATGACGATTCCCGGGCATCCTCATTCCGAGGGACGGAATCAGTGTATCCTGGATCTCTGCAATCCGGAAGTCAGACAATACGTGATCGATCAGATGACGAATGTATTTTCTTCTGGCGATATCCGTTATGTGAAATGGGATATGAATCGCATCTTCAGCGATATTTATTCCCCTTATCTGCCTGCTGCAAGCCAGGGAGAGACGGCACACCGTTATGTGCTGGGGCTGTATCAGATTATGGGAGAACTGACGGCACGTTTCCCTGAGATTTTATTTGAAGGCTGTAGTGCCGGCGGCAACCGCTTTGATTTGGGCATATTATGTTATTTTCCGCAGATCTGGGCAAGCGACAATACGGATTCCCTGTGCCGTACGGAGATTCAGAACAGTTACAGCTATGGGTATCCCTTATCTACATTTACGGCGCACGTGTCATCCTGCCCGAATCACCAGACGCTGCGTGTAACGCCCCTTGAGACCCGTTTCCAGGTGGCTTCCTTCGGTGTCTTAGGGTATGAATGTAACTTAAGAGATTTATCAGGAAGTGATCTGAATGCAATTCGGGAGCAGATCGCTCTCTATAAAAAATGGCGGGATGTCTTCCAGTTTGGTACTTTTTACCGTAGTGTTGAAAATGAGGATCCTGATACAGAAACCTTATCCTGGACCTGCGTGTCCCCGGATGGCAGGAGAGCAGTGGGACTGCTCTTCCGACGCCTGGCAGTTCCGAACCGGTCCCATGACTGGTATCGTCCGGCAGGACTGCTTCCCGACGCGAAATATCATTTTTACAGCAGGGAGATCAAATACAATCTGAAGGACTTCGGAGACCTGGTGAACACCGTGTCCCCGGTGCATATAAAGCAGGGATCCGCCTTACAGGAGATTCTGTCACGGTTTGTGAATATGGAAGGTGAAAAAGAAGACCTGACCGCTTACGGAGATACTTTGATGCGTGCCGGAATCGCTCTGAAGCCTGCATTCGCCGGTACCGGATACAATTCAGACACCCGACTGTTCCCCGATTTTTCCTCCCGGATGTACTTTATGGAAGCTGTGGAATAAAATAAAATTGATTTTCTTTACCATTGAATTATAATAATCCAGAGTTTGCAGTTGCTGGAACAATATTACATGGATTTGATTCGTCTTTGTGAGATTAGCACCATTTGCTTTCGTTGCTTCTATTATTGGAATCACAATGACTTATAAGAAAAGATAACTTCAAGTTTGTCGAGGAGCTTGCTAGGTCGGGTATCAAATGGATAGAGAGCATCGAGCCAACTATGCGCAAAAGGGGCACAGTTTATCGCACGTCGAGCATTGGTATGGGATACCAAGCGCAGACCGTCGTGAGGACGCTGATAGGCAGATATTACCTACAGCAGTGACTGTTACTCAGTCCGAACGTTGGAATCAAAGAGTGACAGTCATAAATAAAAATATCTGATCTATCAAGGACGAACAGAGTTGATGCGATAGGGGAATTTATTTCCCCGTGAGCGGTTATCAACTGTGAGATAAACCCGTCTTTTGCGGGCGGAAGTCTGAAACATAGTTGGTGACTGGGTAGCCAAAGAGCAGATTGGGAAACTGTGCGTAACGCTTCTGAACCCCTTTAGGGGTGCCTTCCACGGTGAAGCTAAAGTTTCCCTTTCGGAAACGGATAAAAGCCCCTTGCAAGCTTTTTAATAGCCTTAATCTATTTTAACGTGGTGGATATGCCTAAAGCGTTTTCCGAGGCTTCCTGGGGCAAATAGAGGGGGTATCGGGCGCGTATGATCATTGACCATGCAACTAGGCGGTTGCGTGTGGCACTGTCCACCGCAACGCCGTGCTGTCGGAGACACATTAATTATTCCCCCTCCCAGAGTGCTATTGTAAGCGTAGCGTACCTTTACAGTAGGTGGACAGCGTTTAGCCTTTTCGAGTTGGGCGGTTCCTCCATGAGGACGCCCCGAGGAAAGGAAAAATGCTGTCTGGGTTCCTGCTGTCAAGGTTAAATAGCACTGTTATTATATAAAAAATACACCAGTCGTAACCGGTGTGCGTGAAGATGGAAGAGGGAATCCCAGGGGGGTACACTACGACACCCCCCCTGGGGCCATGTGATCTGTGATCATTAAAGAAAGGAATAGGCTACATGAAAAATACTATTGTATCTGATAAACCTATGAGAGTGCGCAACTTTTCTACAATCGTATATCAAGAATCTGCTCCGTTAGATTGGCTTGATACTCTTTCACGTTTCCTTTCTGAAAATTTGATAAATATGGCAAATGCGGTAAAACCGCAACTTAGCCTGTAATAGCATTCTTCACAGAGCATAGCATGCCATGCAAACATGTCGCCCACGTCCACATAGTCATCACAGAACGGTGAATCGAGCACAGCACTCAGTATGACGATTTCTCGGATAATTGCGCTTGTTGGCATGTCGTGAGCGAGTTCGGGAGTCCATTTCGGGTTGGTTGTGATATACATGTGTGTACCTCTTTCTGTGCTGTGCGCACCCTCATAGTGGCTGGCAGACAGAGGAAATGCTTTTTCAACGAGACCATTGTAGACAACTCGAAACGTTCTCTGTTGAGAGTGGCTATGGGTGACATGATGGATGTTTACAGAGGGATAAGCCACTCGTAGACCAAAGCAGAGGACACCGAGCCAACTATGCGCAAAAGACAAGTTTAACGAATAGTTCCACCAAGAAATAGCTCAGGAACTATTCGTAAGGCTT
>CAVFMG010000152.1:0-6845 GCA_963623435.1 Odoribacter splanchnicus | reverse complement strand
ACGCCTACGGCAACGCCTACGGCAACGCCTACGGCAACGCCTACGGCAACGCCTGACAGCACTCCGACCCCGGATACTCCGAGCACTCCGGATGATCCAGGCACCCCGGACAATCCGACAGATCCCGGAACTCCTGAAAAACCAGAAGTGCAGGGCGCTAAACGCCGTAGAACGGTTAGCATCACGGATGACCCGACACCTTTGGCAGACAGAGCGGTTCTTGGAGCTTTGAGACGTCCACAGACTGGTGACAATTCCAGCATATGGAGTATTACCTTTATACTTTCCTTGACAGGACTAGGGACCTGGTCTATTCTTAAGAGGAAGCAAAAGTAAAATCTTGCAGAGTCAACTTTGCAATGGAGATATGAATCATTACCATATTTGTATAATGAATGATTTAAGATAGACAATTAGGAAGAGGTAAAACTTATGAAAAAATGGATGAGTCTGATTTTGACAATAATCATGATGCTTAGTATGGCAGGCTGTGGTAAAAATGCAGGGCTGTCAGCAATCAGCCGTGATCCGGCAGACAGTGATGGAACGGTATGGTTTGATGAGGAAGCAGTAGCTTTGGCGGGATCTGTGCGGACGGCAGGTATGAGTGAGGCAGAGCTCGCGCGTGCGGATGAGCTTCGCACTATGGCAACTGATGCTCTGGCACTGGTTAATGCTAAGCGAGCAGAGAACGGATTGGGTGCGCTGACTTGGAATAATGGACTTGAGTCCTGCGCAATGGTAAGAGCACAGGAAGCCGCTTCCAAGTTCTCCCATACCAGACCCAATGGCAAAGACTGGTACACTGTGAACAGCGAACTGATGTGGGGTGAGAATCTGGCCAAAGGTTACGATTCCGCACAGAACGTGGTAGATGCCTGGATGGCTTCTCCAACACATGCAGCGAATATCCTGACAGGTGATTTCACCACATGCAGCATTGCAATCTATGAGAGCAATGGCAAGTTATATTTTGCCCAAGAGTTTGGCTATTAAGTACATTTTGGAGCTTGTATACATCATCGTAGCTGCATAAGAGATGATAGAAGAATACGGCAGGAGCAGGTGGATATTAAAATAATGTCTGCATGCTCCTGATTTTTTTATTCTTACAATTTGTCCCCTTTTTGTCCCTTTTGGTATGTTACAGTATGGTTGTTCCAAGGGGAACACCATAGAAAGTCAGAATAATAACAATACATGAAAACGATTCAGAATGTTGGAAGTAACACATAAGGCTTCATAAAGGGAGAAATCAGATGAGCAGACTTAGCAGCTATTTAAAAGATAAAATGGTAAAGGTTCTGGCGGCAGTACTTGTAGTAGGAACTATCGCGGGTAATGATGGGATTACTGCGCAGGCAGCAGAACTGAATGTGGCAGATCCATTTCAATTTGCTATTTATACGAATGAATATTCCAATACCGGTGCGTATGCGGGAAATCATGTTGAGGGAAATGTAGCAATCGGAAGCTTTGGGGAAGTCAAAAGCAATGAATTTGTAGTTTACGAGGGAGAAAGTTATGTTGGTGACTTTTCCAGTAATACTGCAAAGGTAAGATTCAACGTAAGTAAGTGTACATTAGTACTTCCCAAGATGAATACAGACGGAACAGCAAATGAATTAGTAAATAATGGTGGCAATTGGACATTTAACATTAAAAACGGTGATACAGTAATTAGATCATTTGAAGCAGGCAATTGTTTGCAGAGCTATGAATATAGAGATAATATTCTTCAGACAATTGCGGATACCATGGAAGGTATCAAAGGAATATCCGCCAACTTGTATGCACTGGATGACTGTGATACAGAGCAGATGTATGTGATCAATTTGACAGCAGAACAGTTCCGGAATGGAGCGGGTAGCGGTAACAGGGATGGAGGATTATTTTGCAAAATAAAGGCAGCAGCCAGAAGTGGGAAAACAGTAGTCGTTAATATTCCGGATGAAGTTGTTGATTTAGGCTGGTGTTGGATGAATGCAAGTGCTGAGGACAGCAATGGACAGTATGCAGCATATGCATCTAATATTTTTTGGAATTTTGGTAATGCAACGTCTGTTAAAGTGGCTGAAATTATGGGAAATATTTTGGCACCGAATGCAACTGTTCAGAATGATGGAAATGTGGTCGGAAGTGTTATAGCTAATAAAGTAGTGCAGAATGGTGAGGTGCATAAGACTCACGGTACGGTGCCTACACCGCCCTCCCCCAGTCCGAAACCCACGGTAGCACCTACAACAGAGCCCACCGCGGAGCCTACCATGGCACCTACAACGGAACCCACGGTAGCACCTACGACAGAGCCCACCGCGGAGCCCACGGTAGCACCTACAACAGAGCCCACCGCGGAGCCTACGGTAGCACCTACAACAGAGCCCACCGCGGAGCCCACGGTAGCACCTACGACAGAGCCCACCGCGGAGCCTACTGTAGCACCTACGACAGAGCCCACCGCGGAGCCTACCGTAGCACCTACGAACACTCCGGACAATAATTCGACACCTGCCCCTACCGCGGATGATCCCGGTACTTCCGACGATCCCGGCACCCCGGACGATCCTACAGACCCCGGAACCACTACGGACACAGTTACTCCGGAAGTGCTTGGCGAGAGACGGCATAAAGTCGTAAAAATAGAAGATGATCCGACAACTCTGTCAGACAGAGCAGTTCTCGGAGCTTCGAGACGTCCGCAGACCGGTGATAATTCCAATATATGGAGTATTTGCTTTGTACTTTCGCTGACAGGAGCAGGAGTATGGTTTGCTTTTAAGAATAAGAAAAGATAAAATCCTAAAATTTGTCTCCCTATTGTCCCGTTTGGGGTGAGAAAATTGTTCAGGGGATGAACAAGGATTATATTCGGGATGAGGACATGGGAAAGCATGATCGCTAAAATGAGAACCCAGGAGAAATACAAGGATGCATTTTGGGAACTGGAAAGCCATTTTACAGAACAGGTCAATAACAAAGTTGTAAAAGGTCATGTAATGCGTCATTATGACGACATTGTGGAAAAGTTAATAACAGCAGGTATTTTTATGGAAATGTCGGCATACGATGTTTAATAGAAACAAGCATTGGAGGCCGCCGTGTTCGAGAAACAGAGTATACAGGAAACTGTAAATAAACTAAACAGTGACACAGTGAAGGGTCTTACCGAAGGTGAGGCCTTTCGTCGTTTACAGCAAAATGGCAGAAACGAGATGAAGGACGCAAAGAAAAGGACGAAAATACAGCTTTTTCTGGAACAGCTAAAGGATCCGCTGATCTACATATTATTGATCGCAGCAGTAGCATCAGTCCTGCTGGGGGAAATCAGTGATGCTACGATCATCGGTACGGTGGTCATGGTTAATGCGCTGGTGGGAATGCTACAGGAAGGAAAAGCCCGCAAAGCACTGGAAGCGTTGAGAAAACTGACCAGCCCACAGACCATCGTAATCCGGGAAGGAATCCGCAGAGAAATCCCTGCTGCGGAACTGGTTGTGGGAGACCTGGTAGACCTGGAGGCGGGGGTACAGATCCCGGCAGATATCCGGCTGACCCGGAGTGCAGATTTGCAGGTGGAAGAATCTGCACTTACCGGGGAATCTGTCCCGGTGGAGAAGGATGCCCTGTTTCTAACAGATTATAGGCAGGAAATTCCGTTGTCCGAACGAGTCAATATGGTGTATATGTCTACGGCGGTGACCCATGGACATGGGGAGGGAATCGTAACAGCTACAGGCATGGATACGGAGATTGGCAGGATCGCTTCTATGATCACGGATACGGAAGATGAGATGACCCCTCTGCAGAAGCGGCTGGGAGATCTGGGAAAATTATTGTGTATTCTCTCCCTGGGGCTGTGCGCCGGACTGTTTCTGCTGGCAGTATTCCAACAGCGCAACATTGCGGAGATGCTCATAGTGGCGATCTCGCTCGCTGTCGCCGCAGTGCCGGAGGGACTGCCGGCAGTCGTCACGATTTGTCTGGCACTGTCGGTGACCCGAATGGTCAAGGTTCATACCATCATCCGAAGGCTTCCTTCGGTGGAGACACTGGGAGCGGTAAGTGTAGTATGCTCAGATAAGACAGGGACACTTACCCAGAACCGCCTCACTGTGGAGAAGTGCTGGTGGTACGATGCCATGGAAGACGTAACAGAATCGAAAAGCGGAGGAGCGCATCGGATTATCCCGGAGATGCTGCGGGGAATGCTGTTATGCAATGATGCTTCCCTGCAGGGAGAGGAGCGCATCGGAGATCCCACGGAACTGGCACTTTTGGATCTCGGGGCAAAATACGGTCTGTACAGAGACCGGCTGGAGAGACAGTATCCCCGCTTTGCTGAGATCCCCTTTGACTCCGACCGGAAAATGATGACGACCTGGCACAGACTTCCGGGAGGCAGATCCGGGAAAAGCATCGGCTATACCAAAGGTGCACCGGATGTGATATTGCAGCACTGTACCCACATATGGCAGGAGGGGCGAATCGTTCCCATGACTGCCACGCAGCGGAAGCGAATCAGCGAGGTCATAGAACTGATGAATTCGCTGGCACTCAGAACGCTGGCAGCAGCACAGAGCGAAAGTGGATCCGAAGAGAAAGGAATGACCTTTTTAGGAATCGTGGGAATGCGGGATCCCGCAAGACCGGAGGCGGCGGAAGCCGTGGAGATCTTCCGGCATGCGGGCGTGACCACGGTGATGATCACAGGCGATCATGTGGATACTGCTTATGCCATTGCCAGACAGCTGGGGATCGCTGGGCACCGCAGCCAGTGCATTACAGGCAGGGAACTGGAACGGCTGGAGGCTGCAGCCTTTTTAAAGCGGATCAAAGACTTAAGAGTCTATGCCAGAGTCACGCCGGCGCAGAAGGTACGAATCGTGAAGGGGTTGCAGCAAAACGGTGAGATCGTGGCGATGACCGGTGACGGGGTGAATGATGCCCCCTCCTTAAAAGCGGCGGATATCGGTGTCGCCATGGGAACCGGTGTGGATGTCGCTAAACAGGCAGCGGACATGATTCTTACGGATGATAATTTCGCTACCATAGAGAAGGCAATTGTAGAAGGCAGAGGTGTCTATGAGAACATCCGCAAGTCAGTGATCTTCTTATTATCCTCCAATCTGGGAGAGTTGATGACCATGTTCGTGGCAGTGGCACTGGGGCTTGCTGCTCCGTTAAAATCCAGTCATATTCTCTGGATCAATCTGATCACGGATTCCCTTCCGGCACTGGCGCTGGGGATAGATAAAAACGACGAAAAAAGTCTGATGCGCTGTCCTCCCAGAAAAGCGTCGGAGAGTCTGTTCGCCAGAGGAGGAATGGCGTGCACCCTGTTCTACGGGGCACTGATCACAGGAATCGGACTGGCGGCATTTCTGGTGCTTCCCTGCGGGATCCTGGCGGCAGAAGGGAAACTGACCGGGAATCTGCTGACCTGCGTGGAACAACTCCGGGAACTATTGTCCGGGGAGAGGATTCTGGCGAGATCCCAGACGTATGCGTTTACGGTATTGGGAATGTGCCAGCTGTATCATGCGGTAGGCATGCGGGATGTGCAGCGGTCGATATTTGCCATGCGTCCCTGGGAGAACCTGCTGATGGTGGCGGCGTGTATCATCGGTTTTGTCCTGCAGTTTGCCGTAACGGAAGTACCATTTCTCATCGGAGCGTTCGGAACATCGCATTTATCGGGGCGGGAGTGGCTTATGTTAAGTGTCCTGGCGGCATTTCCTCTGTTCGCTCATGAAGTGATAGTGTTGTTTCGGAAGTGAGGATGCTTATCCTGGCTTACCGACTATTCAGAACGATAATTCGCCATATAACTTCAGGCAGATATTCTTGCGTATGCAAGCATCCGACGAATATCATACCTGAAGTTACATGGCTCTGAATAATCGTAATATTTACAGAAAGTTTACATTTCTCTCGTATGGAGTTTATAGTCAATTGTTACAATAAAATTGATTTTAAGCTATCATGGGAGGGCAAAATGATGAAAACAATCCGGAAAACAGCAATTGTTATGCTTTTATGCGTTTATTTCCTGACCTTTGGGGTATTGCCCCAGGTACAGGCTGCCGGGAAAGACACGCCCGTGATCGTGGTGGCGCACCGCGCAGGGGCAAAAGTAGCTCCGGAGAACACGGTGGCGGCATTGGAACAGGCGATACGGGACAGAGTACCCATCGCCGAGATCGATGTACAGCAGTTAGCTGACGGAACGCTGATTGTAATGCATGACAGCAATTTAAAACGTACGGCGGGAGAAGACATCTGCGTATGGGATGCGGATGCGGATCTCTTAGGAACACTGGAAGTGGGAAGCACCTTTTCCGCAGCATACAGAGGCGAACAGGTTCCGACTCTGGAAGATATGCTTGCCTGTGCGAAAGACCGCATCACTCTGATGATCGAACTGAAATACACCGGTCAGGAACTGGAACTGGAGGAGAGTGTTCTTGCGCTGCTTCAGCGTTATGACATGGTGGATGAATGTATCATAGGATCCATGAATAAGGGAATCCTGCAGAGAGTAAAGGAACTGGAGCCGGGGATATCCACCGTATATATTGCCCATGATCTGGGAGAAGATGACTATGACCTAGATTATGCGGATAGCTACAGCATCGAAGGGAAGAATCTTACGACAGACATGGTGGATGCCATTCATTACCAGGGAAAGTCTGTCTATGGGTGGACAGCCAATTCGTCCGGCGCTATGAGCAGAATCGTAAACTGCGGAGCCGATGGCGTGATTACGGACGATGTGAGATTATTACAGACCTTTTTGAGAGAACGGACTTGCAGGAAAGCGTTTGAAAGTGTATACTAAATAGATG
>CAVFMG010000151.1:0-6906 GCA_963623435.1 Odoribacter splanchnicus | reverse complement strand
TTTATGAGTATCTCGCATATTATGATGCGGATTCCGACACTGGATTATCGGGTATTCTGATGAAAGAGTGTGAGAAGATTGATAATTACACCACAAGAGTTACGATTTACGATTACATCTATGACTCTGCAGGAAACCATTTAACAGCTTCCGATGTTGCCTTTAGCTTTAACACATGGGCAGAAGCAGGAAACTCCGTAAAGTGTAAGCTGTTAGATTCCTGTACAGTAGTGGATGAGTACACCGTTGACATTAAACTTAATACAGACACCGTCGGCGATGTGGAGAATATGATGTGTGGACTGGTTCCCATTGTAACACAGGCTGCCTATGAAGCAAGCGAAGACGGAATGATCGAAAAAGTCGTAAGTACATCACCGTACATTGTAACAGATTACGTGGAAGGATCCACCCTGACAGTTGAGAAAAATCCTAACTACTGGCAGACAAATGAAGATTTAGTATCTCCTTTCTCTCATGCAAATGCAGATAAAATTGTCTTCCATATTGTAACGGAAGCGTCTCAGGTATCAACAAACTTAGAGACAGATGTGGTAGATATTGCGGCGAATATGGCTTCATCGGAAGTAGGTCGATTCCAGAATGCAGATGGCTATAATGTATATGCCATTGCGGGTACTAACTTTAACTGGATTACGTTCAACTGCTCTGAGGAAGGAATGTTTTACAATAACCCGGATTTCAGAAAAGCAATTTGTTATGCCATTGATGCAAACGGCATCATAGAAGGTGTATTTAACGGAGGCGCAAAGCTTTCCAAAGCATATGCAAATCCGGAGTGTATTGATTACAATTCCGAGTGGGATTCCGAAGAGTATTACGAATACAACATTGAAAAAGCAAAAGAGTTATTAGCAAGCTCCGGAGCAGATACCTCCCAGACCATTCGCATTATGTATCCGCAGACCACAAATAACAAATCAATGGCACAGATCATCCAGAGCTATTTACTGGAGCTTGGATTAAACTGTGAACTGCTGGGATATGAATCAGCTTTGTATCAGACATACAAATATGAAGCAGGAGAATGGGATATCATTCTGGATCAGAAGCAGTCTGTTGATTATGTATCATCCCTGGCAAGTACACTTCAGGTATCCGGCGATACACCGGCTATATGCCTGGTAAATGATGAGAAAATGCAGGATCTTGCAGTACTTGTACAGTCAAATGAAGGACATACGGCAGAAAATGTAAATGAATATATGGAATATGTCAAAGAGCAGTGTTATGTATATGCTATTTGCCAGGAAAATTTCTATCATGTAACAGAAAGCAGTGTCAACGGAATAGTCACAAACTTTAAGGGATGGTTATTACCCGGATGCTCTACTTTTGGTGATGATTTTGAAAGATAGATCATGAAATTCGGACATGGTTCTCTGATAACACGGGAGCCATGTCCTTTAATAACTAGGTATGGAGGCATTTTGATGACAAAGTATGTATTAAAAAGACTTCTATGCAGATTTCCGAAAAGTAGGAGAACCACTGGATGATTATGTTTTTGAAACAGTGATGAACGGTTTGAAGAAAATTATGGAAGGAGATTGCGTAATCGGAAAAGAATGGAATCAGATGATAGATACAGAAATGGACATAGCTTTTTTCAGAGATGTTGTCATCCAGTTCCATATCGAAAATATATATCGAAGAAAGAAGGTAACAATGGATGAGGAAGAGGCAAAATAGCCAATCAGCTGACCGAATTTGGAACATGATGTTTATCGGGATTTTTCTGGTGAACATGGCACTGAATTTTGGTCAATATATGTCGAACTCTTTATTATCTTTGTATGCTAAGTCTATGGGTGCGCCTGCCGAACAGATAGGCATGCTTATGAGCATGTTTGCTATTACGGCATTGATATTCCGGTTTGTGGCTGGACCTGCAATTAACGCATATAATCGTAAGATTATTGTTGCTATTGCCATGGGATGTATGGCATCTGCGTACTTTGGCTTTAGCTTTGCTCCGAAAATTGCGGGTATATTGGGAATACAGGTTATTACCGTGTTGAAATGTTTCCGTCTGTTGCAAGGAATAGGAAGTGCTTTTGCGGGATCGTGCTGCCTGACAATTGTGTCAGATATGTTGCCGAAAGATAAATTTTCCTCGGGAATGGGGATATTTGCCTGCGCACAGGTAATTGCTCAGTCAATAGGACCTACAGTGGGTGTGTTACTGAAGGACCGGCTTGGATACCCTGTTACATATTTCATATTTGGGTGTTTAATGGTTTGCGCAATTATAGCAGCATTACTTCTCAGACTGAAGCCTTCACCCAGAGTGCCATTTAATTTAAAACTGGAAAATATGGTAGCCAAAGAGGCTGTATTACCTGCGGCAATTACCTTTTTGATCGCACTGGGATTTACCACAATTAATTCTTTTCTTCTCGTATATGCAGAAGAAAGAGGTATCAGTGGAGCAAGCCTGTTTTTCACAGTGTATGCTTTAACGATGCTGTTGACCAGACCTGCAATCGGTAAGCTGACAGATAAGTATGGTTTTGTAAAGGTAGGAATTCCGTCGGTATGTGCAACGGCGTGTTCCCTGATCCTTATTGGTATTTCCACGAATTTACCGATGCTGTTATTTGCAGCGTTCATAAATGCGTTTGGATATGGAGCGGTGATGCCGGCATTACAGTCATTGTCCATGAGAGCTGTAGCACCTGAACGAAGAGGATCTGCTTCCAGTACAAATTATATCGGACAAGATACGGCAACGCTGGTAGGCTCGACGCTTGCCGGATATGTGGCAGCAATGGCTGGGTATACCCCTCTTATGTGGATTAGTATGGCTATTCCGGTAATACTGGCTGTGTTATTTATTTTCCTGTTCCGGAAGAAAATTAACAGAATTGAAAGCAACTTTAAAACGGGAAAGTAATAGGAGGATTGGAAATGGCACTTTTTACCTTGAATTTTTTCAGTAAATATTTAATGGTAAATACGCAGGTTAACGTTATTATGCCAAGAATAGAATTATCTCAGGAACCGAAAGAATTCTATGAATCCGGGAAAAAATATAAAACGTTATGGCTGCTGCACGGTTCCTGCGGGGATCATACAGATTGGATAAGAAATACCAATATTTCCAGATATGCGGAAGAGAGAAACCTGATCGTTGTAATGCCAAACGTATTAAATAGTGATTATGCGAATTACACGACGTTTGCAGATGGTTTTCAGGTATGGGATTATATAACAGAAGAACTGATGCCACTGGTATATAACTGGCTGCCCGCTTCGGACAAAAAGGAAGATAATTTTATTGCCGGTCTGTCCATGGGAGGAAACGGTGCTTTAATGTTTGGGCTGGGGCATCCCGATCTATTTGGCGGTGTAGCTGTTCTTTCGAGCACTGCAAGAGAGATCGAGTATTTACGACCGTTCGCATCTATGAGTTCCGAAGAGTTTCGCATAGCAGCACAAGATCCCATTAAGTTTCCGGGACCGAATGGAACCGGTATGCGCCTGAAAGAAATAAATCAGGTTGCAAAATATAAAACGGTTCAGGATTTCCTCGATTCCTATGAAAATGCATGGGACAGATTCCCGGAGGTCGTGAAGGCGGGGAAATTACCTAAGATGTATGTATCCTGTGGCACGAAGGATAAGAACGTATATCCAAGATTTCTGAGATTCAAAAAATATGCGGAAAGTCTGAATGCAGATGTAAAATTTGAAGAGGAAGAAGGATATTGCCATGAATATGCACTGTGGGATATCAGTATTCAAAAAGCACTCGATTATTTTAATATCCTGAAAGAACATACTCCTTTTTAAAAAAAAGATGTTTGCAAATGGTTATAGGTAGTTATATAATAAATGTAACTACTTGTAACCATTTTTTGATTGAACCCAAATCAGTAAAAGGAGGAAAATGCATGAGCAATCCAAAGCGTCGTATTCGGGAGATTGAACAGAGACTGGAAGAATTGCCGAAGGGGACCCTGACTTACAAGAACATCAATGGGAAAAAGCAGCCCTACGTGCAGCGCACCATCGATGGAAAGTCTGTCAGTTACTATGTAAAAATGGCTGATCGGGATGATATCCTGATAGAATTCGAGGAGCGGGGCAGACTCCAGGAGGAGAGAAAGTATTTACTTGCTTATCAGAAGAAACTGTCTGCCATCCTGGAGAAGAATCCGTATCTGTCGGAGCCGGTGGGTATGGGACATCAGAATTTTCGGGACTTTGTCGACGGGAAAATGTTCTACGTGGATAAGACACAATTCATTTCGGAATGGATGCAGACCGGCGACAAAGTGACGCTGATCACCAGACCGAGACGGTTTGGTAAGTCTATGGTCTTAAGCATGATAGAGACTTTCTTCGATCCCAAATACGCAGATCATCCGGAATACTTCAAGGGATTAAAAGTATGGAAAGACCTGGTATGCCGGGAGGCGTTCGGTGGCACTCCTACCATTTATGTAAGTTTTGGAAATTGTAAGGGACAAAATTTTAAACAGGCAATGGATGCTTTAGAGGAAAGCGTATACATGCTGTTTTGTACGCATGATTATCTATTGAACAGTGACAAACTGAGAGATGATGATAAGAAATCATTTGAACAAACAAAAGAAGAATTGTATTGCCATAAGGGAAAAGTATTGGGGGGATGTATTCAGGAGCTGTGCAGATTGATATCTAAGCACTATGGTGTACGCCCCTATATTCTCATGGATGAATACGATACGCCCTTGTCAGAAGCATATACAGACGGTTATTGGGAAGAAATGCTTCCTATCTGCAGGAATCTGTTCAGTACCGTTTTTAAACAAAATGAATTCTATAGCAGAGCAATCATAACCGGAGTGACCAAGATATCCAAGAGTTCTCTGTTCTCGGATATGAATATCATTCGGACATACTCGGTTACAAGTGACAAATACAGTGATTGCTTCGGATTCACAGAGGAAGAAGTCAAGGATGCGTTGAAATGTCAGAATATCGATGAGTTTCGCGCCGTGAAGGAAATGTATGATGGATTCATCTTCGGACATCGGAAAGATATGTACAATCCCTGGTCTATTTGCAATTACCTGATTGATAGAAATCTGGAGTCCTACTGGATCAACACCAGCAGCAATAAGATCATCGGAGACATCATTCGTAAGCATCCGGCACATTGCAAATACGAAATTGAACGACTGATGGCAGGAGAAGTGGTTCACAAGAAGATTAACGAGAATGTCACTTTTCAGTATATGGACGGGGATGAGAATAGCTTGTGGTCTCTGCTCCTGACAATTGGTTATATTAAAGCCGATAACGCTGTGAGAATACTGGAATATACAGAATGCGATGTTTCTGTGACCAACAAAGAGGTTATGAGCATGTTCGAGACACAGATCCTCGGCATGTTTGAAGACGGCAGCGTATATTATGATGACTTTGTTAATGCTCTGTTAAAACAGGATGCAAATGAAATGACAGACATTCTCCTGGATCTAACTTATTCATCCATGAGTTATTTCGATGTAGGGAACTGTCGCGCAAAACATATCCCTGAGAACTTCTTCCATGGTCTCGTCCTCGGACTGATCGTCTCCCTGAAGGACAGATACCGCATTGTGTCCAACCGGGAAAGCGGCAGAGGGCGCTATGACATTGCTCTGTACCCGAAGCAGGAAGATATGGATGCTTTCATCATGGAATTCAAGGTCTGTGATGAGAGAACGGAAAACAGTCTGGAACAGACGGCAGAGAATGCACTTAAGCAGATCGAAGAGAAAAACTACGAAGCAGATCTCCTCGCCGCCGGCATCCCGGCAGCGAAGATCTGTAAACTGGGCTTCGCATTCCAGGGCAAGGAAGTACTCGTCCTGAAAGCGGAACCGTAATAGACTACTGAATACCGCAGACGGAGCACACTTCCTTCGTCCAGCGGTCGGCATCTAGCAGCAGTTCCTCGTGGAGCAGGTCGAACTCCCGGATATCCGGATTCGCAAAATACTTCAGATAGCGTTCCCGGTATTTCTCGCCCATCTTCAGGGCGTAGAAGACATGAATCGTAGTACCGGGGGCGCTGATCTGCTCACCCACGGGGGTGTACAGATCCGTGCAGAACTGATTCCGCACGGATTCTTTGGATATGAAGGAGAAATCCATTCCGCTGCCGCTTCCCATGAGCTCCATGAACTTCTTCATATAATCGGCGCGTTCGTCTCCGGACGCGACCATCTTCTCAGATCTTTTCTTGAAAAAGGACTTTTCGTCTCCCATAAGGAACGGATACACTAACGGTACCACGATCGCTGTCTCCAGCTTCGCCAGCCACTTCGGTGCCTGGTCCATATCGCTGGAACCGATGATGGCATGATCGATGTGGATATTGTGGCGTCCCACCAGCAGAGAGACCACCGAACCACCCAGCGAACAGCCGTAGGCTGCGAATACTTTCCCGTCTAAATGCTCCCGGATATAGCTTTCTGCCTTCTCCACCTCATCCAGTTCCGAGACAAAAGTCGATTTCTCCGTCTCATCGAATCCGCTGTAGCTAACGACCAGTGTATAGAAATGCTCCTGCAGCGGCTCCAGTACATGTCCGAAATTTGTCTTCCAGTAACAACAGGTGCCCGGGAACAACATAATCGTGGGCTTATTCTTATCTCCGAACGCGTAGACTTTCATTAGTAACCCTCCCTGATAGTTAGTCTTATCTAATTAAATAAATACTAGCACCGGGAGGGTGGAATGTCAAACGAGCCCCCCTGAAAACCCCTTTTCGGTCGATTCATGTCGAATTTGGGTCGATTCATTAATCAATGTCATTTAGTTAACTGATTTTGACCGAAATGGTTGAACTGTAGCTTGTTATATATCGAAAATACCGTTTAGTTAAGAAGTTCAGAAGCCAATGTACGG
>CAVFMG010000150.1:0-6951 GCA_963623435.1 Odoribacter splanchnicus | reverse complement strand
GTATTACTACCGAGGAGAAAAAGAGCTTCAAGCTTTTGGCTGTGACCTCCTGTCCTACCGGAATCGCGCATACCTATATGGCAGCGGAAGCACTGGAGAAGGCAGCGAAAGCGGCAGACTGCCAGATCAAGATCGAGACCAGAGGTTCCGCCGGTGCGAAAAATGTACTCACTGCGGAAGAAATCGCCGCAGCAGACTGCATCATCGTAGCAGCCGATGCCAAGGTGCCCATGGACCGTTTTGACGGCAAAAAAGTCATCAGCTGCCAGGTATCCGACGGTATCAGCAAGGCAGATAAATTAGTACAGCAGGCGGTAAGCGGAGAGGTGGAAGTATTCCACGGAGAGAGCGGTGAAGTGAAAGCTGCGGTAACCGGTAAGGAAAGCGCAGCACATAAGATCTACACCCAGCTGATGAACGGCGTATCCCACATGCTTCCCTTCGTCGTAGGCGGCGGTATCCTGATCGCCATTGCCTTCCTGATCGACGGATTGAACATTGACATTAACGCATTACCTGCAGACCAGAGAGGCAACTTCGGTACCATCACTCCCGTAGCTGCTATGTTCAAAAACATCGGTGGTGTGGCATTCGGTCTGATGCTTCCGGTACTGGCGGGATTCATCGGCATGGCGATCGGTGACAGACCAGCACTGGCGTTAGGGTTCGTCGGCGGCATGATGGCAGCAAACGGAAAGTCCGGATTCTTAGGTGCACTGGTGGCAGGTTTCTTAGCCGGTTATCTGATCCTCGGTCTTCGTAAGATCTGTGACAAGCTTCCCGATGCCATCGAGAAACTGGCACCGGTACTGATCTACCCGGTAGTGGGTATTCTGATCATGGGACTGGCAATGAACTTCGTAGTAGAACCGATCATGGGCGGTATCAATACCGGACTGAATAATTTCTTAAGCGGTATGGGAGATTCCAGCCGAATCGTACTGGGACTGATCCTGGGCGGCATGATGGCAATCGATATGGGTGGTCCCTTCAACAAGGCAGCTTATGTATTCGGAACCGCAGCCATCACCGCAGGCAACTACGACATCATGGCAGCTGTTATGATCGGAGGTATGACTCCTCCCTGCGCCATCGCACTGGCAACCTTATTATTCAAGAATAAATTCACCAAGGAAGAGAGAGAGGCAGGCCCTACTAACTTCATCATGGGTCTGGCATTTATTACAGAAGGTGCGATTCCTTTCGCCGCATCCGATCCTTTGCATGTACTTCCTTCCTGCATTATCGGTTCCGCACTGGCAGGTGCCCTTTCCATGGCATTCCACTGCACACTGATGGCTCCTCACGGCGGAATCTTCGTATTCCCTGTAGTGGGAAATGCATTGATGTATCTGGCAGCACTGGTGGCAGGCACGGTCGTATCCGCATTACTGCTTGGTGTATTGAAGAAAAAAGTAGCGTAAAGACGGTATTCGTTTTAGAATAGAAAAGGAGATAAGAAAATGAAAGAATTCAAATATGTTATTACAGATCCCGAAGGTATTCACGCACGTCCCGCAGGAGAGCTGGTAAAGGTAGCCAAGGAATTTAACAGCAGCATTACGCTGACCAAGGACGGCAAGAGCGGAGATTGCAAGAGAATCTTCGGCATCATGGGTCTCGCTGTCAAGGCCGGTAACGAGATCGCCCTGACCTTCGATGGTGAGGATGAGGAAGCAGCTTACGAAGCGGTTACGGAATTTGTGAAGAATCATTTGTAATAATGAGCCTCAGAGAAAAACAAGTGGCCGTGAAGCGGACATTTGTTTTTCGGGGCTTGTAACAGAGAATAACTATCGTCAGGAGAGGAGAAAAGTCATGGAAGTCTACCAGGGAAAGAGCGTATTCGGTGGAATTGCCATCGGCAGGATCAGTGTTCATAAAAAGGACGAACAGCAGGTAAAACGTATCAAGATCGAAGATTCCGACCGGGAGATCGAACGTTACAGACAGGCAAGACAGACGGCCATGGAACAGCTGCAGGGTCTGTACCAGAAAGCGTTAAAGGAAGTGGGCGAAGCCAACGCCGCTATTTTCGAGATCCATCAGATGATGCTGGAAGATGATGATTACAACGAATCCGTGGAGAACATCATCCGCATGCAGCAGGTGAATGCAGAATATGCGGTGGCTTCCACCGGAGATAATTTTTCACAGATGTTTGCTTCCATGGAGGATGACTACATGAGAGCAAGATCCGCAGATGTGAAGGATATCTCAGAACGTGTCCTGAATGTACTGGGCGGCAAGATTGCCGGTGGAGTGGCAGGCGAAGAACCTGTGATTATCGTGGCAGATGACCTGGCTCCCTCCGAGACGGTTCAGCTCAACAAGGATCTGGTACTTTCTTTTGTAACAGTACATGGTTCCGTGAATTCCCATACAGCGATTCTCGCCCGCACTATGAGCATTCCGGCACTGATCGGCACCGACATTCCTCTGACGAATGACATCGACGGAAAGCTTGGCATCGTGGACGGAAGATGCGGCTGCATCTATGTGGATCCTGACGAAGAGACGTTAGGCAAAATGCAGCAGTTAAAGCAGGAGGAGCAGGAGAAGAAAGAACTGCTCCAGACCCTGAAGGGAAGAGAGAATGTCACTATTGATGGTAAGAAGATCATGCTCTATGCTAATATAGGCAACAGCAAGGATCTGGCAGCCGTATTACAGAACGATGCCGGCGGAATCGGACTGTTCCGCAGTGAATTTTTGTATCTGGAGAGAGAGACTTTCCCCACCGAGGAAGAGCAGTTCCAGATCTACCGCACCGTGGCGGAGACCATGGCGGGCAAGCCTGTGATCATCCGTACCCTGGACATCGGAGCAGATAAAAAGTGCGACTATTTCGAGATGGAACCGGAAGAGAATCCGGCAATGGGATGTCGTGCGATCCGTATCTGCCTGACCAGACCGGAGATTTTTAAGACCCAGTTGCGTGCACTGTTCCGTGCCAGCGCTTTCGGCAATATCTCTATCATGTATCCCATGATCATCAGTGTGGATGAGGTACGCCGGATCAAGGAGATCGTGGCGGAAGTGAAGCGGGAACTGACCGAGCAGGGCGTGGCATTCGGAGAGCCGAAGCAGGGGATTATGATCGAGACCCCGGCCGCTGTCATGATGAGCGATGAGCTGGCGAAGGAAGTGGATTTCTTCAGTATCGGTACCAACGATCTGACCCAGTACACTCTTGCTATCGACAGGCAGAATCCGAAGCTGGATGCGTTCTATGATCCTCATCATCCGGCAGTGTTGCGCATGATACAGATGGTCGTGGACAATGCGCATAAGGCAGGCATCTGGGCAGGTATCTGCGGAGAACTGGGAGCGGATCAGACGCTGACCAGACGATTCCTTGCCAAGGGTGTGGATGAATTATCCATGTCTCCCGGAAGCATTCTTCCCGTGCGGAAGATCATTCTGGAGACAGATGTAACAAAGGAAAGAGAAAATAGTAATTTATGCTGACAGAACAACGCTATGACATTATTTTGAAATTACTGGAAGAGAAAAACAGCATTACCGTGGCGGAAGTGAAGGAATTGTTAAATACTTCCGAATCCACAGTACGCCGTGACATTACGGCACTGCATAATGCCGGGAAACTGGTGAAAGTCTTCGGAGGTGCCATGGCATGCGACCGTACCGTCGTGACCCATGAACCTACCGTGGAGCAGAAGGCGGCGGTTAATGTGGAAGCAAAAAAAATGGTGGCCGCCAGGGCAGCATCCCTGATCCAACCGGAGGATTTCGTCTACCTCGATGCCGGAACCACGACGGCGTGCATGCTTTCGTATCTTACGGAAAAAAGCGCGACCTTCGTGACCAATGCGGTAGCCCATGCCAAGACTTTGGCAGCGGCGGGATTCCGCGTCTACCTGGTGGGCGGAGAACTGAAGGGCTCCACAGAGGCTGTGGTAGGCAATCAGGCACTGATGAACTTACAGAGCTATCATTTTACCAAGGGATTTTTCGGCACCAACGGCATCAGCAGACAAAGCGGTCTGACGACACCGGATATGAACGAGGCCATGGTAAAAAAGACCGCCATGGGGCAGTGCCGGGAATGTTTTGTCCTGGCGGATCATTCCAAATTCGGCGAAGTCAGCTCCGTGACCTTCGGTGCATTCCAGAGCGGTACGATCCTTACAGACAGCTGCCCGGAAGAGTACAAGAGCAGCGGTAATGTGATCGTCTGTGGATAAACTGGAGAAAATTGTAAAATACCTTTTCCCGGGATTTTAGGTTAAAAAAGCAAACGCGACACACACTATACCCTATAAGCAGTAACAGAATGCAGCGGGGGAATGTGTATGAAGCTTTGGACGACAGAAACAGAAAAAGTAAAAAGGCAGGCAGGTGAGGAAGCAGTCATTATTTTGCAGCACTGGAAACAAAAAGTGCGCAGACTGCGAATCTACCGTGCCTGCCTTTGTGCTACATTCCTGCTGGCGGGTGCGGTGCTTATGGGATACGGTTATTACCGGGTAGACAGCAGCATTCCGTCCATCCTTCATGTGCGGGCGGGATCGGAGGAGGCACTGGAACTGGGGATCCCTGCCAAAGGCGAGATCATGAGCGTCAGCGAACAGGGGACCAGTAATATTCCAAAAGGCGCCGTGAGCGTGGATTTAAGCCAGCCGGTGACCATGAAGATCGGTACTGCGGACAGCATTCAGATGCAGGTGAAACTGTTCGGAATCCTGCCGCTCAAACAGGTGGGTATCCGGGTAATCGAGGACCAGGAACTGATCCCGGTGGGAGTTCCCATCGGCATCTATGTAAAGACCGAGGGGGTACTGGTGGTAGGTACCGGCGAGTTCCGCGCGGCAACCGGTGAAAAGGTGTCTCCGGCGGAGCATATTTTAAAAAGCGGCGACTATGTGTTAAGGGTAAACGGTGCGGAAGTTACGGATAAGGACGATCTGATCACGCGGATCGAAGGCTGTGGCGGAGAAGAACAGATCCTCACCATCCGCAGAGGAGAGGAATGCTTTGAGACAAAGCTAAACCCCGTACAGGATCAGACCGGGAAATATAAGATCGGTGTCTGGGTCCGGGACAATGCCCAGGGGGTGGGCACCATGACCTATATTGACAGTCAGGGGAATTTCGGGGCATTGGGGCACGGCATCAACGATGTGGATACCAGCACACTGATGGAAATGAACGACGGAACCCTGTACCAGACGGAGATCATCTCCATCCAGAAAGGAACCGCCGGACATCCGGGAGAGATGACGGGAATGATCGTCTATTCCGATGACCGGATCCTGGGAGACATTACCAGCAACAGCGTCCGGGGAATTTTCGGCAGGTGTAACAACAAGGCACTGGCATTGGGCACCGAAGAAGCCCTGCCCATCGGTCTGAAGCAGGAGATCAAAAAGGGTCCGGCACAGATCCTCTGCACGGTGGACGGCACCACAAGATATTATGATATTGAGATCACGGGTGTGCATCTGGATCATGACAATGTGAACCGCGGCATTGAACTGAAAGTCACCGATCCGGAACTCATTGCCCTGACCGGCGGCATCGTCCAGGGCATGAGCGGTGCTCCGATTATACAAAACGGAAAATTCATCGGCGCCGTCACCCACGTTCTCGTCCAGGACAGCACCAGAGGAAATGGGATCTTTATTGAAAATATGTTGGAGCAATAAGTATTACAAAATTTCAAAATAAAATGAAGTTTGTTTGAAGCGACATTGAAGTTCGACACATCGAGAGGTTGCTGTCCAGCGAGTAGCATGGTAAAATAAACGAAGTATAATTTTAAACGTGGATTTCAGAAGATAAGGAATATAGGAGAAGGAAATTGAGTATACAGCAGTCCAGAAACCTGACCACGCTCTGCTACATCGAACAGGACGGAAAATATTTAATGCTTCATCGGGTGAAGAAGGAAAACGATATTAACAAAGACAAGTGGATCGGTGTGGGCGGTCATTTCGAAGCGGACGAAAGTCCGGAGGACTGTGTGCTCCGGGAAGTGAAGGAAGAGACGGGCTATACTCTGACCTCCTACCGGTTCCGGGGCATTATCACCTTTTTGCACCGGGATGTCTGTGAATACATGTGCCTGTATACGGCGGATGGATTTACCGGAGAACCGAAAGAATGCGATGAAGGGACATTAGAATGGGTGGAGATCGACAAGGTGGAAGAACTGGATCTCTGGGAAGGAGATAAGATCTTCTTCCGGCTGCTTCGGGAGAACCGTCCCTTTTTCTCCTTAAAGTTATCCTATGAGGAAAACGGTGTCCTTCTGGATGCGGTACTGGACGGGGAACCTATAGCTGTGATGGGGAACGGAAATACGCCGGAGGCGGAAAGCGGGACAAAGAATTGACTTTTACGGAATTTGTACAGAACTATCACATACAGTTAAATGAGCAGCAGATGCAGGCAGTACAGGCGACGGAAGGACCGGTGCTGCTCCTGGCGGTTCCCGGCAGCGGTAAGACCACGGTGCTGGTCAGCAGACTGGGATACATGATCTACTGTCTGGAAATCCGCCCGGAGGAGATCCTGACGGTGACCTATACAGTGGCGGCGACGAACGATATGCGCAGACGTTTCGCGGGAATGTTCGGAGAGGCGGATGCAGAGCGGCTGGAATTTCGTACTATTAACGGCATTTCCCAGAAGATATTGCATTATTTTGCGTATCGTACGGGCAAGACACCTTTTCAGGTGGCGGATAAGGAAGCCTCTGCGGCAGTAAAGCAGTCTTTTTTGGAAGTGACAGGAAAATACGCCACGGAGAATGACATCAAAGAGACCCAGTTAGACATTACTTATGCGAAAAACATGCGGCTGACACCGGAGGAGATCCGGAACATGGATACGGAAGTGGAGAAGTTCCCGGAGATCTTCCGTGCCTATAATGCGAAGCTCAGACAGAAGCAGATGATCGATTATGACGATCAGATGGTCTACGCC
>CAVFMG010000149.1:0-6987 GCA_963623435.1 Odoribacter splanchnicus | reverse complement strand
TCACCCACTTATGAGCGAGCTCATGTGGGTTTAGACCTTTTGACCCTGGCATCAATATATGAAAATGTGAGGGAAAGGAAGGTATTTGGATGAAGAAAAACGAAGAGTATATGTTGGAACATGCCGGGCTGTGCAGAACGGCAGATAGATTGGATCCCCAGATGTTCGACCAGTATGGTGTGCAGAGGGGATTGCGTGATAAGAACGGTAATGGCGTCGTCGCGGGTCTTACCAATATTTCACGGATCGAATCATTTAAAATGGAAGATGGCAAAAAAGTTCCCTGTGAAGGTAAGCTGTGGTATCGCGGCTATGACTGTATTGAACTGGTCAACGGCTTCCGGGGAGATCATTTCGGCTTCGAGGAAGTGGCTTATTTACTTTTGTTCGGTAAGCTGCCGAACCGTGAGGAACTGAAGCATTTTAACGATATTCTTGCGTCCAGCAGAACTCTGCCGACTAACTTCACCAGAGATGTCATTATGAAAGCTCCCAGCAGCGACATCATGAATTCCCTGACCAGGAGCGTTCTGACACTGGCTTCCTATGATAAAAACTGCAGCGATACTTCCATTGAGAATGTATTAAGACAGAGCCTGGGACTGATCGCTGTATTCCCCATGCTGGCAGTCTATGGCTACCATGCATACAATCACTATTCCAACGATGAAAGTATGTACATACACCGTCCCCAGAAGAAGCTCTCCACCGCAGAGAACCTGCTGATGATGCTTCGCCCGGACAAAAAATACACCGAACTGGAGGCAAGAGTACTGGATACTGCACTGGTGCTGCATATGGAGCACGGCGGCGGTAACAACTCCACCTTTACCACCAGAGTCGTAACCTCTTCCGGATCCGACACTTATTCCGTCATTGCGGCAGCACTTTCTTCCCTGAAGGGACCCAAGCATGGCGGCGCTAATATCAAGGTCGTAGAGATGATGCGGGATATCGAAGCCCATGTCTCCGATTGGACGGATGAGGATGCGGTAAGAGCTTATCTGAACAAGATCTTAAGCAAAGAAGCCTTCGACGGCAAGGGACTGATCTATGGTATGGGGCATGCGGTTTATTCCCTGTCCGACCCCAGAGCCCAGGTATTTAAGGGCTTCGTGGAAAAACTGGCAGCAGCCAAGGGCAGAGACAAGGACTTCGCGCTGTATTCCATGATCGAACGGATCGCACCGGAAGTTATCTCCCAGAAGTCCCGTATCTATAAGGGTGTCAGCGCCAACGTGGATTTCTACAGCGGCTTCGTATACAGCATGCTGGAGATTCCTCTGGAATTATATACTCCGATCTTCGCCATTGCCAGAATCGTAGGATGGAGTGCACACCGTATTGAGGAGCTGATCAATATGGATAAGATCATTCGTCCCGCTTACCAGAGTGTGATGCAGGAACTGGAATATGTTCCGTTAGATCAGAGATAAATCATCAGACAATAAAGGACTGCGTGTTTTGCGCAGTCCTTTGCTGAATGTGATCCTATGATGATAATCAGGAATAAATTTTACAGATAATGGATACGATCTCTTCAGCGGATTCTTTGGAATCCGCCAGGATCCATGTGACATAAATGTTGTAGAGCGAACCGGAGAAAGCCCGGAGGGTATAATAGAAATCCCGCCCCTTTTCTTCGGTGTAATAAGTCTCCAGAATATAGTCATCCAACGCCTGCAACAGCAGATGACCCAATCCGGTCTGTACCAGACAGGCAATGAACTCTTTATAATGGTAGAAATACTCGTAGCAGTGCAGCATATTGCGGGGATCATTGTAATTGCCCTTGTCCTGCCAGGCAACGACATCCTGGTGGTAGGCTTCCACGAGATCCTGCAGATAACTGTTGAAAATCTCATCCAAAGAATGATAATTGCGGTAATAGGTCATACGGGAGACACCGGCACATTCGGTCAGTTCGGTAATGGTAATATTGGACAGAGATTTCGTCTGAAGCAGCCGGATCAGAGCCTGAACCATACAATCTCTGGAATAACATTTGGAAGTTTTCGTGGACATGGCAGATCACCTTCTTTATGATTTCTACTTATAAAACGTAACACAATCCGTACAAATACGCAAGGAAAGTTCCTCGCGGAAAGGAGCGGCATATGGCGGGAACAGTGATTGAATATTTACAGAAATACGGGGATATTTCTTTTCGGGAGAAGCACCTGAATGATGTGGACAGTCTGGCGCTTTGCCAGCTTTCTTATCTGAAATTCGACGGGATGGTCAGCGATGTGCGGCACAACGGTCCTTCTGTGACCTTGGAGGAGATATCCCGGAGACCGGATGTGGACAAACTGTTCGGAGATGTCCGCTTTGAAAAAGAGAACCGGGCGTTATTTGAAGGGCTGCTTAGCGGCAGGCGGTTTCGCAATATGCGGCTGAACTGTTATATTAACCTGGTGGAAAAAGAATGGGAGACCCAGTTCTCCGCCATTACGTTTATCCTGGATGACGGAACGCTGTTTCTGGCATTCCGTGGGACGGATGAGACTATCGTGGGTTGGAAGGAAGACTTTAACATGGCACTTTCAAGCCCGGTGCCGGGGCAGGAATACAGTGTAAAGTATGTAAACATGGTCACCGGCTGGCTACATCAGCCTTTTTACATCGGCGGGCATTCCAAAGGCGGCAATTTCGCAGTCTACAGTGCCATGAAATGTGCTCCTTTTGTGCAGAAGCGGATCCAGAAGATCTACAGCATGGACGGACCGGGATTCCGCCCGGAGGTGCTGAAGGAGTGTCGCTATAACGCTATCGAAGATAAGGTGGTGAAGATTCTGCCGCATTCTTCCATGATCGGCATGATCTTCGAGCGGGATATTCATTACCGCGTGGTGGAGAGCAACAGTCACGGGCTGCTACAGCACGATCCCTTCTCCTGGCTGGTGGAAGAGGACCATTTTGTGGATGTGGACGATATCTATGAGAGCCAGAAGATCATGAACGAGGCGCTGAATGAATGGATCCTGTCCTTAAATGAGGAGCAGGTCCGTACCTTCGTGGAGACGCTCTATCAGGTCATCTCCGCATCCCAGGCAGATGATTTGATTGCCTTCACCGCCGACTGGAGAAAAAGTATGAATGCAGTGGTGACAGCGCTGAAGGAAGTGGATGATCAGACCGCAGAGATGCTGCGGGGAATCATCCGTTCCCTGTTCGAGATTGCCAGAGTCAAGATCAGGGAGGAACTGGCTCCTCCGAAAAAGCCGAAGCACAGGTTCAGAAATAGGAGGAAAGAAGCGAAAGCAGAGGTTCCCCAGCCTGCTCCGGCAGCCGCTCCGGATGCCACTGCAGCCCGAGAACCGGCAGCTTATCATGCTCCAAGGCTTCGGGGCAGCCATCGTCCGGGGAACACTGAATGATCTTCAGATGCTGTCCTAAGCGGTCGATCCGCTGATGGTGGGCACTGTTGACGCGCATTTCGGCGGGAAAATACTTGAAAAGACGGGAATTTTCTACCATGATAGCAGTGTGGAACGCATCACCGCTGGGGACACTGTGTAACCGGTCCTCCGACATATCCTGCAGGATCGTACCGCCGAAGGCGACATTGATGACCTGCATGCCCTTACAGATGCCGATGACGGGGATGCCGGCGGTGATGGCAGTGTCGAGAGCCTGGAACTGCAGGATGTCCAGTTCGGTGTCAATGGAGCGGGAGCCTTTTATTTTTTCTCCGAAAAAAGCAGGGGTGATATCTCCGCCGCCGGGCAGGACCAGGGCATCGCAGGAGGTAACTTCTCCGGGGACTAAAGTGGTCACGATCCGGGCGGGAAGCTTCCCGAAAAAAGCTTCGTAATTCTGGGTCTGATTCTTACGTCCCAAAATGACTAATTTTGTCATATGATTTTCTGATACCTCAATTTTTATAGTTAATATATGCTATAACTTTTCATTTTTGCACAAGACAAATTAGCAAAAATGTATCTTACGTTTTCCAAAATTTTGGAGTAAAATAGCAACGACCGTGAGGGAGCGAAAGCTCTTTCATGGATGTTTACGGAAAGGAAGTGGTATTATGGAGGAATTGGCATCAGAACTGCTCAAGGAACTAAACTGTGACACGGCATTTTCCATCAAGCTTCCGGCAGGGCTTCCCCTGATCGGCGGAGTACAGCTGGACATTGCGGAATCGGTCGTTATCACCTGGGTCGTCATGGCAGTCATTCTGATCTTGTCGATTATCCTTACAAGCAACCTCAAAGTACACAATGTCAGCAGACGACAGCTGGTGGCAGAGACGATCGTGACGAAGCTGGAAGGCATTGTTACGGGAATGATCGGAGAGGAAGGCAAACAGTATGTACCGTATCTGGTAAGCGTATTGTTATACCTGGGCATATCCAACATCATCGGATTGTTCGGTATGAAGCCCCCTACCAAGGATCTGAACGTAACGGCGGCACTGGCTCTGATGAGTATCGTTCTGGTGGAAGCCGCAGGTATCCGCAAAAAAGGTGTGGGCGGATGGATCAAGAGCTTCACGGAACCTATTGCGATCGTAACACCTATCAATATTCTGGAGGTGTTCATCAAGCCCCTGTCTCTGTGTATGCGATTGTTTGGTAACGTTTTGGGAGCATTCGTTATCATGGAGCTGTTGAAGCTTCTGGTTCCGGTAGCTTTGCCGGTACCCTTCAGCTTTTACTTTGATATTTTCGATGGACTGATTCAGGCATATGTATTCGTATTCCTGACATCTATGTACATCAAGGAAGCTATTGAATAAGTAACTATTTACTAACAACATTATTTTTATTCGGAGGAAAAATCCTCTCCTCGCCAGAGGGGCTCGGATTTTTGCTTCGCAAAAACTAGGAGGATTAACTATGATAGCAATTGGAGCAGGTATTGCAGCACTGGCATGTATCGGAGCAGGTATCGGTATCGGTATCGCAACAAGTAAGGCAGCAGAGGCAGTCGCAAGACAGCCGGAAGCAGAGAGCAAGATCACCAAGATCTTACTGTTAGGTGGTGCGCTGGCAGAGGCAACCGCTATTTACGGATTCGTTATCGGTATCTTAATTATCCTGTTCATGGCGTAACTATCCGAAGTCGGAAACGGCACAAACAAGCGTCAAATGCTTGCATTTGTAAGCTGTTTTGTGACGATTTACGACGACTAAAACTCCATGAGCAAAAAGAAAGCTCTGAAAGAGCGGTTTTGCGAATGGAAGTTTCGGATAGTTATAAGGAAATAGAAAGCGAAACGTAAGAAAGGATGAAAGCACATGCTGAGATTAGATATTAATATTGTATGGACCATCCTGAATCTGTTGATTATCTTCGCCATCGTGAAGATTTTCTTGATCAAGCCCATCCACAAGATCCTGGATGCAAGACAGGCAGAGATCGATAAGCAGTATGCAGATGCCAAGGCAGCCCAGGATAATGCCGATGAATTGAAAAATCAGTACGAGGCATCCTTAAGCGGTGTTCAGGCAGAAAAAGAAGGCATCCTGAACGAAGCAAGAGGCAAGGCAAGTGGCGAATACGACCGCATCGTGGCAGATGCCCAGACAGAAGCGAAGAAGATCATGGACAACGCCAGCAAAAATGCCGCACTGGAAGAGCAGAAGCGCATCGAGCAGGCGCAGGAACAGATCGCCGGTCTGGTAGTGGAAGCTACCGCCAAGCTGATGGCAACCAAGCAGAACGCAGATTCAGACAGAGAACTTTACAACCAATTTATAGCAAAGACAGGTGAAAAGATTGATTAGTACAGCTTTAGAATACGCAAAAAGATTGCGTGAACTGAATATCCCCGGAGACATTGTAGGTCAGACAGGCGATATCTTCAAAGCCGTACCGCAGGTGAAGCTGGATTTTGAATCTCCTGCCGTAGCACTGTCTGCTAAGCACAATGTAATAGAAAAAGTATTCCCCTTACAGATCAGAGATTTCCTGAAAGTGCTGTGTGACAACGGAGATGTCTATCTGTGGGATGATATCTGCACCGCATACAGAGATCTCTCTCCCGAGAAAAAGGAAGAGTTCGTTGTGACCCTGTCCTATGTGACAGCACCCACCGACGAGCAGCTGCAGAATATCCGTAATTTTATTCAGAAAAAATACAACAGAGAGGATATGACCTTCGAGACGAAGGAAGATCCTACTCTTGGCGGCGGTTTCATCATCCGTGCCGGTAACGAGGTCTATGACTGGAGTACCAACGGACGTATGAAACAGTTCGCAGACAAGCTTTCCCAGGTAGGAAAGACTGCCAGCGAGCAGGGTATCATTTCCATCCTGAAAGGTGAGATCGAAGATTTCAACTTACAGGCCGAAGAAAATGAGATCGGCTCTGTCAGCTGGGTAGGTGACGGTATCGCCAATGTCAATGGTATCGACCATGCAGAGTACGGCGAGATCGTTATCTTTGATTCCGGTGTCAAAGGTATGGTACAGGATGTCCGCAGAGATGAGATCGGATGTATCCTGTTCGGTCATGATACCGAGATTCGTGAGGGCACCAGAGTCGTTCGTACCGGTAAGAGAGCCGGTATCCCCGTAGGCGACGGCTTCAAGGGCAGGATCGTGGATGCTCTGGGAGCACCCATCGACGGTGCAGGTCCGATTAAGGAAGAGGGTTATCGCCCTATCGAGCAGCCCGCACCTTCCATCGTGGACAGACAGTCCGTAGGCGTGCCTATGGAGACCGGTATTCTGGCTATTGATTCCATGTTCCCCATCGGTCGTGGACAGCGTGAGCTGATCATCGGTGACCGTCAGACCGGTAAGACTTCCATCGCCATCGACGCCATTCTGAACCAGAAGGGCAAGGATGTGGTATGTATCTATGTGGCAATCGGTCAGAAGGCATCCACCATTGCAAAACTGGTAGGAACCCTGAAAAAGAACGATGCCATGGATTACACCATTATCGTATCCGCAACGGCCAGCGATCCCGCGCCCCTGCAGTATATTGCACCGTATGCCGGAACTGCCATGGCAGAATATTTTATGCAT
>CAVFMG010000148.1:0-7138 GCA_963623435.1 Odoribacter splanchnicus | reverse complement strand
GATTGTATCCTCCCGTGGTGGTCTCATTCAGTCCCATATAGAAATAATGATGCCAGGTAGCCGCAATATTATCGTTCTGTATCAGTCCCAGATCCGATACCATTTTGTCTTTTGCCGCATTGCCCCCGAAGAGTATAGCAATCAGAAGCACTGCATCTGCCAACAGCCATTTCCATCTGCCCTTTTGTCCCGAAAATAAGGCAGACCATACCTCCGCAATCAGGATAGCAACCAGCAAAACGTATACCGACGGCTTCATCAGCCCGCCCAGTAATACGCTCACAAAAGTAAATACTAAAAAGATTCCTTTCGCCGCAGTTCGTTCACAAGAACGGTAATATACATAAAAACAGATGCTCAGTACCGGGAATACCATGCTGTACACATCCGTGTAGGGCACAATTTTCCATGGGGTAAGTCCGATGCAGGCAATATAGATTGCTGCGCTGAACCAGGTCGTTTTATTGCTTTTGGAAATGCGTTTCACCGTAAGGCATGCCGCCAGCCCGGCAACAGAAACCATTCCACAGCCGATCTGTATCCAGAAAAACTCACTGTTATAAGGATAGCTTTTCCACCCTTCCGCCAGCTTGTACAATATTCCAAGCACATAGGAGATCGTAATATTGTTGGGATTTATCACCAGATACAGGTCATAACCCAGAGGAATCCCACCGTTCATCATATAGGCATATCCCCGCACGACTTCCGGATCCCAGCTGGTATAATATGCGGTCTCTCTGGCAATATACACGTTTATAAAATAAAGCAGCACAAACACTGCCGGGAGCAGCAGCTTCTGTACTGTCTCCCATGCCTTGCTGCGTATCCTGCTCTTTTTACTCTCCCTGCCAAGCCACAGGGCAATAGCGATCAGGCATACCAGTCCCACTGCGAACAACACCACATTGGGAAGCAGCGTTGCCAGCCTGCAGTTCTCATAATAGGGAAGCTTTTTGTCAATAAAAATGATACTGAACAGAACCGGAAGGAATAACAGCAGAAAAAGTGCTGTCAGTATTCGATATATGATTTTCTCTGCCTTCTGCATCATTTCTACGCTATTCCCCCATATCGTTCAGCTGTTTTTTCAGTTCGATCATCTTATCACGCAGCTCTGCCGCCGCCTCGAAGTTCAGGTCTGCGGCTGCCTTCTGCATCTTCTTCTGAATCTCGCCGATGAGCTTCTCCAGTTCCTTCTTCGTCATGGATTCCGGATCCTTCTCGAAGCGTACTTCTTCCTTGGCAATGGTCTTGGAGATACTGATCAGGTCCCGGACTGCCTTTTTGATGGTCTGCGGTGTAATGCCGTGTTCCTCATTGTATTTCATCTGGATCTCACGACGTCTGTTGGTCTCATCCAGTGCTTCCCGCATGGAATCCGTAATGGTATCGGCGTACATGATGACATGTCCCTCCGCATTACGGGCAGCACGTCCGATGGTCTGGATCAGGGAAGTTGCACTTCGCAGGAAGCCTTCCTTATCTGCATCCAGGATTGCCACCAGTGTGATCTCCGGAATATCCAGTCCCTCTCGTAACAGGTTGATACCTACCAGTACATCAAATACATCCAGCCGCATGTCACGGATGATCTGTGCCCGCTCCAGGGTATCAATATCGGAATGCAGATATTTCACCCGGATACCCACTTCCTTCATATAATCCGTAAGGTCCTCCGCCATCCGCTTGGTCAGCGTAGTGATCAGTACTTTATGATGCTGCGCGATCTCCTTATTAACCTCTCCGATCAAGTCATCGATCTGTCCCTCTACCGGTCGTACCTGTACTTCCGGATCCAACAATCCTGTCGGACGGATGATCTGTTCTGTCCGCAGCAGCTCATGCTCCTTCTCATAATCGGAAGGGGTAGCGGATACGAACATCATCTGGTCGATATGGGCTTCAAATTCTTCAAAGTTTAAGGGTCTGTTGTCCAATGCGGAGGGCAGACGGAAACCGTAATCCACCAGGGTCTGCTTCCTCGAACGGTCTCCGGCGTACATACCGCGGATCTGCGGGATCGTCATATGAGACTCATCCACGATGATCAGGAAATCATCCGGAAAGAAATCCAGCAGCGTCATGGGCGGTGCTCCCGCGGGGAGTCCGTTTAGGTGTCTGGAATAGTTCTCGATGCCGGAACAGAATCCGGTCTCACGGAGCATCTCAATATCGAAATTCGTGCGTTCCGCAATACGCTGTGCTTCGATCAGCTTGTCTTCTCCCTTGAAAAACTGTACCCGCTCCTTCATCTCTATTTCGATATTGTCGCAGGCTGCCTTGATCTTCTCCTGAGATACTACGTAATGAGATGCCGGGAAAATTGCCACATGGTTCAGCTCTGCGTGGATTTTCCCCGTAAGGGGCTCCACCTCGGTGATCCGATCGATCTCGTCCCCGAAGAATTCGATGCGGATCAAATAATCGCCACCCTGCGCCGGATATACTTCGACTACGTCTCCTCTGACACGGAAAGTAGCTCGCTGAATATCCATATCGTTACGGTTGTATTGAATGTCGATCAGTTCCCGAAGCACCTCATCCCGATCCTTCACCATGCCGGGACGCAGGGATACGATCAGATCCTGATATTCATCGGGACTTCCCAGTCCATAGATGCAGGATACGCTGGCTACCACTACCACATCTCTGCGCTCCGCAAGGGATGCCGTCGCCGACAGACGTAGCTTATCGATCTCATCATTGATGGAAGAGTCCTTGGCAATATAGGTATCCGAAGACGGCACATACGCCTCCGGCTGATAATAATCGTAATAGGAGACAAAATATTCCACCGCGTTTTCCGGGAAAAATTCCTTCATCTCCCCGTACAACTGTCCCGCCAGTGTCTTGTTATGAGCAATGATCAGTGTCGGCTTATTCAGTGCCTGGATCACGTTTGCCATCGTAAATGTCTTACCCGAACCGGTAACACCCAGCAGTGTCTCGAACTGATTGCCCTGCCGGAAGCCTTCCACCAGTTCTGCGATTGCCTGCGGCTGATCGCCGGTGGGCTGATACTCGGAATGTAATTTAAATTGTGAGGGTTCGTTAGAATGATTCATACCGCATCTCCGTACTTATTCTGTTACCTCTATTATTTCATGTCACGCACAGATTATAGCAGACTTTTTTTGAAAAGTACAGAGATAATCGAAAATATGTTCGGTTTTTGTTATTTCTTATACGCAACAAAAAACCTCCGGAAGTCTCCTTCCGAAGGTCTTATTCGCAGGGCTACAAGGATTCGAACCTTGAAATGACGGAGTCAGAGTCCGTTGCCTTACCGTTTGGCGATAGCCCTATGTCGTTTACTTGATGAAGTATACACTATCTGTTTCCATTTTGCAATACCTAATTTAAAAAATTTTAAAAAAAGTATATGAAATTAAAACAATTCCTGTAAAATCACCTGGTAAACACTGCGATATAGGGGTAATCTTTCCTCTCCGTGGGCTGAAAATCTTCCATCAGCCAATGCCAGATAAAGTTATCGCCCTCCTGGCGGATATCTCCATAGCTGCTTTCAAACACCACCACATCCGGATAACGTTCCGGATGAAGTTCCCAGTAGTCTAACAGCCTCTCATCGTAAATCATGGAGCAGATGGTATCGGGAGAAGCCTGGGTATGCTCTCCGAGCATACAATAGAACTGGGACGGTCCCACATAGAGCACCGTACTGCCGTCCGGCACTGCCTCCTGCCAGATCTCCATATTATTGTTATAACGGTATGCCGTCATATAGTCCGTGAGAATCCCTGCCCGCAGCCCTTTTCGGTTAATGCCCCGCACATTCCGGATCACGGACGCATGGTATTCCTGAGATCCCAAAATCAGATATGTATAGGAAAATGCATTCCCCAACACCAGGCACAGGCACAGCACCTGCAGAGCCTTTTTCCCATATGCACTCGTCTTCTGCCAATAGCAGCTTAAGGCTGCCAGTCCTGCCTCCGCTCCCAAGATCAGATAAGTATTCAGCAGCATCGGCTCCCAGTTGGACAGCAAAAGTACCGCAAAATAGTTTACAAACACCAGCAGGATCCAGCGGAAGAAAAGCGTTTCCGCCCGGTCCTTCCGAAGGTAAATGTAGATACCTTCCAAAGATAATGCCATTAGAAGGAGCTGTGGATAGATGGCATTAAAGGCGCTGAACAGCCAGAATCCGATCTGAATCACAAATACGATCACGAAAAACAGCATTCCCGGCGCACGGAGCAGTTCCGGAAGCTGCTTTTTCATCTTCTTTTCCACGATCCATCGAATCAATTCCGCAATAAGCAGTGCTACCAGAAGGGTCAGCAGGGTCTCTCCGAGACTTTCTCCCCAGTCCAGTAATTTTTCTGCCACGGAAGTCTGATGGGATCCTTCTCCCAGAATCTCTCCCACCATCTGCAGTATGGTCTGCGGCGACATATAAGTCAGCAGATATCCGAACATCGCCCCGGCACTCAGCACGCAGGGCAGCAGATATGCCAGAGCTTCTCTGCCTTTTCGCGCTGATTTACGCAGGAGCAGAAATCCCATACAGCATAGGAAAACCAACACCATACTTGGATACGCCAGGACATCACAGGTCATGAAAATTCCCGCCAGTACCAGATAACGCAGCCTACCTTCTCCTGCCAGATAGCGTACCATACACAATACCATCAGTGCGAAGAACCAGTTGTGGAGGTTAGAATATTCCGGAATAAAAATAGACTTCGGTGTCGTTACATAATATAAAAGTCCCATCAGTGCAGCTACGGACGCATCCACCTGCGGTGCTGTCTTTCGGATCGTCTTATATAGGAAAACACTGACTCCTGCCTGGATTGGGAAAAATACGACTCTCAAAAACAGATTCAGATAATTCACTCCGCCGGTCAGTCTTACAAACGGTCCGATAAACAATGCCGTGAAAATAGCAGAGGTCTGGTGGGGCTCCCACATATCCAGTAACAGCCGGTCGCCCATGGCAAGCCGGTATCCTACCATAATACCGTACCCTTCATCCGTGTCCGCTCCAATGAACAAATTTTTTAACGTATATGCAATTACCGCAAGAATGCAGATTGTTTTCCAATTTTTTTTATTTTTCATCATGCCACTATCTTAACACAGCATTTTCTCTGCCGCAACAAAAACGAGACTTACCGCCCATGCAGTAAGCCTCGCCTTATTCAACACAATGAGAGAAACGTATTATGGTATTTTATACTTCAAAGATCAGATCGCCATAGGTAGGTACCGGCCATACTTTCTTGTCAACCATCATCTCCAGTGCATCCACGGGAGTTCTCAGGTCATCCATTGCGGTATGTACCACATCTTTATAGAAGAAAGCAAGCTTCTTGGGATCTTCAATGCCTGCTGCCTCTGCCAGCTTATCCTCCAGCGTGGTCTCAGCGGCCTGTGCCTCTGCCAGCTTCTCGGAGATGCTCTTCAGTACCGTGGTCTGTACGGTAGCATCAGCGCCTGCGCTCTTTACAGCCAGTACAGTATCAGCCAGAGTCTTGGTGTACTCCATAACTGCGGGAATGTACTGCTTCTTCGCCATATCTACCATGGTCAGAGCTTCGATGTTAATGGTCTTGGAGTAGGTTTCGTACAGAACCTCCTCACGGGATCTTAACTCTGCCTCGGTGAAAATACCGAACTTCTCGAACAGTTTGATGGACTTCTCGGTGGTCAGAGTCTCGGAAGCTTCTACCATGGACTTGATGTTGGGAAGTCCTCTTCTGGCTGCCTCTTCTACCCATTCCTCGGAATAGCCGTTGCCGTTGAAAATGATTCTCTGATGCTCGGTCAGGTATTTCTTAATCAGATCATGGACAGCGATATCGAAATCATCTGCCTTCTCCAGAATGTCTGCTGCCTCGCAAAAAGCTTCTGCAACGATGGCATTCAGAGTGGTGTTGGGGCTGGCGATGGAATCCGCACTACCTACCATACGGAACTCGAACTTGTTGCCGGTGAAAGCAAACGGTGAAGTTCTGTTACGATCGGTAGCATCCTTATCCAGATCGGGCAGTGTGGATACACCGGTTAAAAGCTTGCCGCCCTGAATGGAATGGGTTGCGTCACCGGTCTCAACTAGCTGCTTTACCACATCCTCCAGCTGCTCGCCCAGGAATACGGAAATGATGGCAGGGGGTGCCTCGTTGGCTCCCAGTCTGTGATCGTTGCCGACATCGGATGCACTCTGACGAAGCAGATCTGCGTGAGTATCTACAGCTTTCAGGATACATGCCAGTACTAACAGGAACTGGATGTTCTCGTTAGGAGTGTCGCCGGGATCTAACAGGTTTACACCATTATCGGTTCCCAGGGACCAGTTGTTATGTTTACCGGAACCGTTCACTCCGGCGAAAGGCTTCTCATGCAGCAGGCAGGTCATTCCATGACGACCGGCTACTTTTTTCATGGTCTCCATAACCAACTGGTTATGATCTACTGCAATGTTCGCAGTCTCATAAATAGGTGCCAGCTCGTGCTGTGCGGGAGCTACTTCGTTGTGCTGTGTCTTGGCGCTTACGCCCAGCTTCCACAGTTCAATGTTCAGATCCTTCATGAAGGAACCGATTCTCTCGCGAATAGTTCCGAAGTAGTGGTCCTCCAGCTCCTGTCCCTTGGGTGCGGGTGCACCGAACAGGGTACGTCCGGCGAAGATCAGGTCTTCACGCTTTAAGTATTTATCTCTGTCTACCAGGAAATATTCCTGCTCCGGTCCTACGCTTGCTACGACCTTGGTAGCTTCGTTGTTGCCGAACAGTCTTACAATACGAAGTGCCTGGGTGCTGACTGCTTCCATGGAACGAAGGAGCGGTGTCTTCTTGTCCAGTGCCTCACCCTTGTAAGAGCAGAAAGCAGTGGGAATGCAGAGAATCACGCCGGTTGCATCCTCTTTCAGGAATGCGGGAGAAGTGATATCCCATGCAGTATAACCTCTTGCCTCGAAGGTAGCTCGTAAGCCCCCGGAGGGGAAGGATGATGCATCGGGCTCTCCCTTGATCAGTTCCTTACCGGAGAACTCCATGATCATCTTGCCGTATTCATCAGGATGGGATACGAATGCGTCATGCTTCTCAGCCGTGATACCGGTCAGAGGCTGGAACCAGTGAGTATAATGGGTTGCGCCCTTCTCGAT
>CAVFMG010000147.1:0-7157 GCA_963623435.1 Odoribacter splanchnicus | reverse complement strand
GAGTTCTTATGAAGCCGTATGTGATCGACCGTGTGGAGAACGATGAGGGCACTGTGATCAAAAGCTTTAAGGCGTCGGAATACGGAAGGCTGATGACAGAAGACGAATCCGCCATTTTGCAACAGCTGATGACGGATGTGGTACAGGAAGGTACGGCTTCCAAGTTAAAAGGCTTAAGTTATACCGCAGCAGGTAAGACCGGCTCTGCGGAATACAATAATGTCAAAGGTGACAGCCATGCATGGTTTACCGGTTTCGCTCCCGCCGAGGATCCGGAAGTCTGTGTGACGATTATCGTGGAAGGTGCCGGAAGCGGCGGCGATTACGCGGTACCTATTGCAAGACGTATCTTTGATGCATACTTCAGCGAAAAGCAGTGAGATAGCAAGATCGGAGGATAAAAGAACATGATAGAAGCGACCAGCTGCGGCGGCGTGGTAATTTTTCGCGGGAAAATATTATTGCTCTATAAAAACATAAAGAATAAATATGAAGGCTGGGTTCTGCCCAAGGGAACCGTGGAACCGGGAGAGACTCATGAGGAGACCGCACTGCGGGAGGTCTTAGAGGAGAGCGGATCCAAAGCTTTTATCGTGGACTATGTGGGAAGAAGCGAGTATTCTTTTACCGTGCCGGAGGATGTAGTGGAGAAGGAAGTACACTGGTATCTGATGAGTACTGACAGCTATTACAGCAAGCCCCAGAGAGAAGAGTATTTTGCGGATTCCGGGTTCTATAAATATCATGAGGCGTATCATCTGCTGAAATTTGCCAATGAGAAGCAGATCCTGGAAAAGGCATATGCGGAATATCAGGAAAGAAAAAGGAATAATCAATGGATGAATTGATTATTCCTGTAGGTTTACACGTTTTTGACGATTTCCAGATCTTTTCTCTGTAAGAGATCCACAAATTCGTTTTTGTCGTTTTTCAGAATGGGACGGGAGAACTTGGTGGGGTGAATGATCAGAACCTCCCAGACGCTTCCGTTATTTAACTGTACATTCGTGCCGATCTGCGCATCCGCAATTCTCTTCATAATCGGCATTAACAGTTCCACATCGTATTTATCCAGACTTTTTTCAAAATTTCCCAAAATCTGCAGCGGTGTCAGTGCATTGCGGTAGGTTCTGGGAGAAGCCATGGCGATATAGGCATCAATGATTGCCATATATCTGGCGTATACATCGATTTTCTGTCCGGTCATATGATAGGGATAACCGCTGCCGTCAAGTCTCTCATGGTGCATGATCACCGCATTTTTCACATGCTCGTTCAGATCCTGATTACGAACGGTGGTATAACCGACGACCGGATGTGTCTTAATAACCTTGAACTCCTCATCCGTCAGCTTCCCGGGCTTCCACAGCAGTTCATAGGGCAGCTGCAGCTTGCCAATATCATAATAGAAGCCGCAGAGGATCAGTGTATTTTTCTCTTCCTCTGACATGGACAGCCAGTCGGCAAAAGCACCTGCCAGCAGAGCGGCATTCAGTCCCTGGGTATAGGTGAGCTCATCCTCACTGGGCATCAGATTATACAGATAATCCAAAAGTGCGGAACTGGAAGAAATATAATAATATAATTCCTTATAAATGGTAAGCAGAACAATATCTGCAGGCTTCCTGTCCATGATGAGCAGCTGCTTCATTGCCAGCTTGTATTCCCCGAGGAAAATGGGGTAGGCACGTTCAAAAGCTTTAAAATTAGAGTCAAAACGGATTTTCTCATAATGGGTGGTGGCAAAATCAACATCTTCCATGACAGTGACACACACCAGATTATACCGTTTTAATTTTTCTATGATCTGTGGAGTCACGGTAGTACCTGCAGGGTAGATCACACGATCCTGAACCTGAATATCCTCGCCCATAACCATATCCGGCTGAAGCTCCATCTTCGTAATTACTTTCAATGGTTTTCCCTCCTCATTTGTACTAATTCCAGTATAAAATAACCTTCCGAAAAGTCAAGCAACAAAAATTGTAATGTCATGGAATCTATGCTATAATGTGCCATATGGGCAGCGAAAAGTGTGCCGCCTTATGATTCGGCAAAAGGATGGATATATGGCAGGAAAGCTTAACTTTGCGCCAAATCTTTATTTGGGAGAAAGCATTGCATCTGAAAAACTGGATAAAATAAAAAAGAGACTGTCAAAAAAGCCTCTTCTGGCAAATGTGTATTTGATCACTCCGGCGAGGAATCCGGCAGACCAGTTAGATATTTTTGATGCCAGACAACTGATACAGCCTCATTATAAGAACGAAGAATTTCTCGTCCTGGGAATCGTATCGGATTACGAAGAGGCGCTGCAGCTGATCGAACAGATTACCAGAGAATGCTTAGAAGCCAGGGGCGACTGTAATCTGCGGGAGTATTTACTATGTTGACGATTCTTTTAAAAATATTGAGTGTTCTGGGAATCCTTTTGTTAATACTTCTCGGGGTCGTTCTTGCGGTAATCCTTCTGGTGTTATTTTTCCCGGTCGGTTACAAGGTATCCGGGAAGAAAAATACGGAGGAAGTATGTTTTTCGGCAAGGATAAAGTGGCTGTTTGGGCTGGCGCGGGTATCCTACAGTTATCCGGAACCCGGGAAGTTGCTGGCAAAGGTTCTTTTTTTTACGATCTATGATTCTTCTGCAGAGAAAAAAGAAACGGCAGCGGAAAAGACCACGAAAGATGTCGGGCAAGATACCGGAAAAAATACGGAAAAGACGGAAAAGACAGATTCTTCCGGGCAGGCACTTCTTCCGGGCGATACCGATATAACGGATACGGAGAATACGGCGGATGCAGAGAACCCTGTGAAGACAACATCCTCCGCAGAGGAGACGAACACCGATTCCAAACAGAAGCCGGGTGAGAAGATCGCAGGAATTTTTGAGAAAATACGATACACAATCCGCAGAATCTGTGATAAAATCAAACATATTCTGAAAAATATTTCTTTTTATAAAGAGTTATGGAGTGATCCGGATACACAGGGGTTACTGAAGCATGCGGGAAGCCGCATCGGACATATTCTGAAAAGACTGCGCCCGAGAAAGCTTTTACTGAATGCCCGCATCGGCACTGGTTCCCCGGATACCACAGGATATCTGTACGGTATCTACGGGATGTTGCTTCCGAAGCTTGGAAAGGGTGTCTGCGTGACGCCAGATTTTGAACAGGCAATCGTCGAGGTGGATTTAAAAGCCTCCGGACATTTTACCGTGGCATGTGTGTTAATTCATTCTCTCCGGCTGATTTTAGACCGGAGATTACGGCAATTAATCCATAAAATCAGACAATATCAAAAAAATCAGAAAAAATAACAGGAGTAAACAGGAGGTTTGTTATGGCAGAAAGAGATAATCAGTTCCAGGGCGTGGTAGAATCTCTGTTAAAGGGAATGGATACCGTACTCTCCACGAAGACAGTGGTGGGAGAAGCTACGAAGATCGGAGATACCATTATACTTCCTTTAGTGGATGTGACCTTTGGTGTGGGAGCCGGCGCAGGCAACAATTCCGAGAAAAAATCCGGTTCCGGAGCCGGAGGCTTAGGCGGTAAGATGACCCCCAGTGCGGTTCTGGTCATTAAGAACGGTTCCACTAAGCTGGTAAATATCAAAAATCAGGATACGGTAACCAAGATTCTGGATATGATCCCCGATATCGTCGATAAATTTACCCAGCCGAAGGAAAAAGAAGAAATGTCCGATGCGGAAGTGGTGGACATTGCATTTCCGGAAGAGGAAACAACAGAAGATAAGTAATATTTGAGATACTCTGCATATAATAAAGTGAGAATATTCCGGATCCGGATGGATTACATGGATTATGAAGAAGATCATTGGACTGATACTCTTTTTTGTGGCGGTCGGCATGCTGTTCATGCTGGTGATCCATAATCGCTTCGTCGGTCTGATCATGGTAGCACTTTTATTGTTTGCAGGGTATTATCTTTTCTGTGGTTGTGAGTAAGAGGGTGCAGCATGATCGATTGGGAAGAAGTCATTAAGGCAGAAAGTACCGAAGAATTAAGAGAAATAAAGTTGTGGCTTTTCCAGGAAAATATGCGTCTGAAACAGGAACGCGCAGAGCTTGCACGGGAGCATGCGGAGTTGGAACAGTCCCGGAACAAGTTCCTGGAGGAACGGGTAAAACTGCGGGATGAACTGGATGAGCTGAACCGGCGCACCGTGATGGAACGAAAGCGTCTAAAGGAAGAGAATCTGTTTTTTGAAAAAAAGATGGCAATCCTGCAGGAGGGGTTCCGGCAATTAGAGGAAGACCGGAAAAAATTCGAGCAGGAACGCCAGATGCTTACCGAGGAGACCGGACGACAGGAAGATGCCGGAGAGGATTCCGATTTCGCTGCCGTAGCTCTTTTGTTCCGGGGAGTGAATAATCCGCTGGCGCTCAGGAAGCGATATCGGGATCTGATCAAAATCTTTCATCCGGACAACCTGTTCGGAGACGGAGAACTGGCGGGACAGATCAACAAAGAATACCTGAAACGGAAACAGGAAGAGCGGTTTTGGTAATTTTGCAGAGCATAAAAAATAAGCCAGAAATGAAATTAATCATTTCTGGCTTTCTAAAATCCAATATTACCGCAGGAGATTAAGCTCTCTCAACTTTACCAGATTTTAAGCAGCTGGTGCAGACATGCATTCTTCTAGCTCCGCCGTTAACCTTGCACTTAACGCTCTTAACATTAGAGTTCCAAATTGCGTTGCTTCTTCTATGAGAATGGCTTACGTTGTTACCGAAATGAACGCCCTTACCACAAATATCACATTTAGCCATCTTGACACCTCCTCGATCTAACGCGCATCTTACGCTTACTTTTAAACAAATTTTTTCAACAAAATACGTGTGAAATGCTCACAACATTGATATATTAACAGAAAACCAAAATAAAAGCAAGTAAAAAATATTTATTTTTTTTATTTTCTTGTTTCTTTTTCAAAGGAAAGCTGTTAAAATACATTTATATATGTCTGAGCTTAAGATTTTTAAGGCTGACATATCGGAAGAAACAACTGATCCGAATATGAAGGAGGTTCTATATGAAAGGTTCTTCTATGAATACCCATATGGGAAATATTGTCATTGATAATGAAGTCATTGCACAGTATGCCGGAAGTGTAGCGGTAGAGTGCTTTGGTATCGTAGGCATGGCCGGAGTCAGCATGAAGGATGGTCTGGTAAAGCTGCTTAAGATGGACAGCATCACCAGAGGTATCAATGTATCGCTGGACAACAATAAACTGGTTCTGGACTTCCATGTGATCGTAGCTTACGGCGTCAGCATTTTAGCTGTCACCGACAATCTGATCAGCAACGTGAAATACAAAGTGGAAGAGTTCACCGGAATCGAGATCAAAAAGATCAACATCTTTGTTGAAGGTGTAAGAGTGATTGATTAAGGAGGAAGTAATTGTGGCTTTACAACAAATCGACGCTAAGATGCTTTCCAAGATGTTCTTAGCCGGCGCCAAGAATTTAGAGAATAAAAAGGAATGGATCAATGAGCTGAACGTATTCCCTGTTCCCGACGGAGATACCGGAACCAATATGACCATGACCATTATGTCTGCAGCAAGAGAAGTCTCCGCATTGGGTGAGAATGCCGATATGGCAGCCCTGTGCAAGGCTATTTCCAGCGGTTCCCTGCGTGGTGCCAGAGGTAACTCCGGTGTTATTCTGTCTCAGCTGTTCCGTGGTTTCACCAAGAGCATCAGGGAAGAACAGGTACTGGATATTCCCGTTCTGACCCGTGCTTTTGATAAGGCAGTGGAGACTGCTTACAAGGCTGTTATGAAGCCGAAGGAAGGTACCATTCTTACCGTAGCAAAAGGTGCTTCCGACAAGGCGAAGGAACTGTGCGAGGACGGTGCAGAAGATCTGGAGCAGTTCTTAGGAACCGTGATCGAGCATGCCCGTTACGTGCTCAGCCAGACTCCCGAGATGTTACCTGTATTAAAACAGGCAGGTGTTGTGGATTCCGGCGGACAGGGTCTGGTAGAAGTATTAAGCGGTGCGTATGACGCATTTTTAGGCAAGGAGATCGACCTGACCGTAGCTCCCGCAGCTGCTGCGAAGGCAGAAGATACCAAGAGCTCCCTGGAAGTACAGGCAGAAGCAGAGATCAAGTTCGGCTATTGCACCGAGTTCATCATTCTGTTAAATAAACCTTTCAACGTAAAGGCAGAGATGGATTTCAAGGCATTCTTAGAGTCCATCGGTGATTCGATCGTATGTGTTGCAGATGACGATGTGGTCAAGGTACATGTACATACCAATGATCCCGGTCTGGCTATCCAGAAGGCATTGAAGTATGGTGCATTATCTAATATGAAGATCGACAACATGCGCTTAGAGCATCAGGAGAAGCTCTTCAAGCTCTCCGAGAAGGAAGCTGCACAGAAGAAGGCAGAAGAAGAGAAGGCGGCACAGCCTCCCAAGGAAGTAGGCTTCTTAGCAGTATCCGTAGGTGACGGCTTAAGTGAACTGTTCAAGAGCCTCGGCGTAGATTATATCATCGAGGGCGGACAGACCATGAACCCCAGCACCGCAGATATCTTAGATGCAGTGGATAAGGTCAATGCGAAGACCATTTTCGTTCTTCCCAATAATAAGAACATCATTCTCGCAGCCAACCAGGCAGCGGAATTGATGACCGATAAGGAACTGTTAGTCATTCCCACCAAGACCATTCCCCAAGGAATTACCGCAGTGATCAACTTCGTCCCTGAACTGTCCTTAGAAGAGAACGAAGAGACCATGCTCCGTGAGATCAAAAATGTCAAGACCGGTCAGGTGACCTACGCAGTACGTGATACCGTGATCGATGACAAAGAGATCAAGAAGGATGACTTCATGGGTATCGGCGATCATGGCATCGTAGCCGTTGGTACCGATATGGTAACCGTAACTCGCGATATGATCGCAGAACTCGTGGATGAGGATTCCGAGCTGATCAGCGTATACTACGGCTGTGATGTGACCGAAGATGCTGCCGAAGCACTGCGTGCAGACTTAGAGGATGCTTATCCTGCCTGCGATATCGAGCTGCAGTACGGCGGACAACCTATTTATTACTACACCGTTTCTGTAGAATAAAATAAAAATAACGCTAAAGTTTCCGTAGCCCGCATTGGGG
>CAVFMG010000146.1:0-7163 GCA_963623435.1 Odoribacter splanchnicus | reverse complement strand
CCGGCGATATATCCCTTCTGCAGTCCGAACTTCGCATTGGAGAAGAGTCCGGACAATCCCAGAGCACCGAAAGCGAGAATATAATCCACAATCAGCTGCATGGGATATAGCACATAAGGATCAATGAGAAGCTGTAACACACCGTAAGCTACACCGGTGGCGATACCGGCACCGAGACCGAACCAGTAACCGGGCAGACAGATCACCAGCATGGACAGCAGGGTAATGGAACCGCCGGTAGGGAAATGGAACAGTTTGATGTTAGACAGTACGGTTCCGAGGGCGATTGCCATGGCGCAGAATGCCAGCTGCTTTACGGTCAGCTTGCCGTGCGCCATCTTTTGATCACTGTCTGCGGCATCTGCTTTTTTCATCTGCTTACGGGCAAATAAAACAGCCACAGCCAACAGAATCACCAGTACTGCGACTAATAAGATATTACCCAGGGTAGTGGGGATGTAGGTGGTCTCTCCCCAGTCATTCATAACAACATTGTACAACATAAAAAATCCTCCTTCGTATGCGCGAGGAGGGACAACATCGTATCCATGCGGGAACCGGTGCCTGTGGAACCTTGTCCATGCATGAATTCTGTGCTTCCTTACGCCGGTATTATCCGGTTCAAGTAGTGAGGGTTAGAAGTGTGTTTACAGCACTTCAATCTCAGCGATGTGCTCCCCTAGCGGAATATAATATTTACCTGTCTACTATAGTGCTTTATTGCAGCAGTGTCAAGCTACGAGCGAAGTTTTCTGAAAAGTTTGAGAGAAGTTTTTCGATAAGTTTTCTGTTGGAAAATTGGCGAAAATATAGTATCGTAGATAATAATCATAAGGGATCATAATGAATTGCATATAAGAAGGGCTGACGATAGAAATGAAGAAATTGATCGTAGGAATTCTGGCACATGTGGATGCCGGCAAGACAACACTGGCGGAAGGGCTTTTATATACCTGCGGTACCATACGTAATGCAGGACGAGTAGATCATGGAGATGCTTTTCTGGATAACGGGGACATGGAGAGGAAACGCGGCATTACGATTTTCTCCAAACAGGCGAGAATCCGGTGGAGGGATGTGGATATCACGCTGTTAGACACCCCAGGGCATGTGGATTTCTCTGCGGAGATGGAACGCACATTGCAGGTACTGGATGCGGCGATTCTGGTGATCGACGGAAGTGACGGCGTACAGGGAGACGTCTATACGCTGTGGAAGCTGTTAAAAAGATATGAGGTGCCGACGGTCCTGTTCGTGAATAAAATGGACCAGCCGGGCACCGAGCGGGAGAGAATACTGACCGAGCTGCAAAATAAGCTGGATGGCAATATTGTAACTGTAGAAAATATCGGGACACTGGGAGATGCAAAAGACGACCGGGCACAGGAAGAGCCAAAATCCGATCGTGCGCTGGAAGAGCAAAAAGCCAACCGGGAACAGGAGTTGGAGCATGTCGCTATGTGCAGCGAGGCTCTGATGGAGGAATATCTGGAGACCGGAACTTTGCAGCCGGAAAGCATAGCAATAACGGTAGCAGAGCGGAAGCTGTTTCCCTGCTTTTTTGGATCAGCGCTCAGACAGGAAGGGATAGAACAGTTATTAGACGGGCTGGCACAGTACCTGCCGGAACCGGAATACCCGCAGGAGTTCGGCGCAAGAGTCTATAAGATCGGCAGAGATACGGCGGGGAACCGCCTGACATATCTGAAGGTTACCGGAGGGACGCTTCGGGTCAAAATGATGATCGGAAACGAACAAAGCGGAGCCGGAGAAGAGACCTGGGAGGAAAAGGCGGACCAGCTGAGACTCTACAACGGAGGAAGCTATGAGACTGCGGACAGCGTGATGGCAGGAGAGGTCTGTGCAGTCACGGGACTGACGAAGACTTTTGCCGGACAGGGACTGGGATACGAGAGCGAGAACCTGGTGCCGGTACTGGAACCGGTATTGACATACAGACTTATGCTTCCTCCGGAGACGGATCCGGTGACAGTACTGGGGAAACTCAGACAGCTGGAAGAGGAGGAGCCGCAGTTACATGTATTGTGGCAGGAAGAAAAACGCGAGATCCATATGCAGGTCATGGGACAGGTGCAGATGGAGATCCTGAAAAATATCCTGTGGGAGCGGTTCGGACTGGAAGTGGAATTCGATGCGGGAAGCATTGTATATAAGGAGACTCTGGCAGAACCGGTGGAAGGAATCGGACATTTTGAACCCCTGCGGCATTATGCGGAGGTGCATCTGTTATTAGAACCCGGGGAGCGGGGCGGCGGGCTGCAGTTTGCATCTCTGTGCAGTGAGGACATGCTGGACAGAAACTGGCAGAGACTGATCCTGACCCATCTGGAAGAAAAAAGGCATGTGGGAGTGCTCACCGGATCGGAGATCACAGATCTGCGGATATTACTGATCGCCGGGAAAGCGCACACCAAGCATACCGAGGGCGGGGACTTCAGACAGGCGACCTATCGTGCAATCCGCCAGGGGCTCCGCAGCGGGAAAAGCATTCTGTTAGAGCCGTGGTTTTCCTATCGGCTTGAAGTGCCCACGGAGAATCTCGGCAGAGCAATGTCGGATATCACAAGGATGAATGGACGGTTTGATCCCCCCGAGACGGAGGGCGACAGCAGTATTCTGACAGGCAGTGTTCCTGTGGCAACCATGCGGGATTATGCCAGAGAAGTAGCTTCTTATACCAAAGGGCACGGGAGATTGTCCTGCAGTCTGCAGGGATATGAACCCTGCCATAACACCGAAGAAGTGATGGCGCAGACGAATTACGATCCGGAGGCGGATGTTGCGAATCCCACAGGTTCCGTTTTCTGTGCCCACGGAGCCGGATTCCAGGTACCCTGGGATCAGGTGCCGGAATACGCCCACGTGGAGAGCGGCTGGGTACCGGAGGCGGAGGAGCAGGAGGAGACGCAGGATGCCGCACAGGGAATGCAGGCGGTGAACAGTAAACAGAGAGCTGTTCGACAGACGGGAGGCGGTACGGAACGCGTTATATCCCAGGAGGAGATCGAAGAGATCTTCCGGCAGACCTATGGAAAAAAGGCGGTGGATCCCCACAGATTCCGAAGATACCATACTTCTTCCGGCAGCCGGAGCAGTTATGCGGGAAGCTTGGCAGACAGTGCGGGGACACCGAAGACCAAAGTAATTCCGCAGGAAAAACCAGAGGAATATCTGTTAGTGGACGGCTATAATATTATTTTCGCATGGCCGGAACTACGAGAACTGTCGAAGATCAACCTGGACAGTGCCAGAGACAAATTAATGGATATCCTGTGTAACTATCAGGGATATCAGGGATGCCGGCTGATCCTGGTCTATGATGCCTATAAGGTGAAGGGCAACTTCGGATCTACCATGAAGTATCATAATATAGAAGTAGTCTATACGAAGGAAGCGGAGACCGCAGACCAGTATATTGAACGGACCACGCATGAACTGGGAGCAAAGCCGCAGAAATACCGTGTGACGGTAGCGACCTCCGATGCATTGGAACAGATGATCATCTGGGGCAACGGTGCCACCAGAATGTCGGCACTGGGGCTGAAAGCAGCGGTGGAAGCCGCCGGAGCGGAATATTTTAAATAATGTTGCATTTTATGTTGTCACTGTTGTACTGATTCTGATCATTGTACTGTGTGCGGGCGGAACCGTGAGAAGCGAAAGCTGGGATGAGGCACAGTGTGTAGAGAACAGAATACAGGAACAGCAGCCCGGAATATACTTTTACGATCCATCATAAGCGAATCTATCTTCTGACAGATTTTTAAGGGAGACATGACATTTTTCAGAATAGGGGTTATACTGTTACCATATGCCGCAGCAGAGGCGCTTAAAAAGGAGAAGAACAGATGACATTTATTCCCAAACCACATGAGATATATAAACATTTTAAGGGGAACCTGTATCAGATCGTTACGATAGCACAGCATTCGGAGACCGGGGAGATGCTGGTGATCTATCAGGCAATGTACGGAGATTTTAAGACTTATGCGAGACCGCTTGCCATGTTCACAAGCGAGGTGGATAAGGTCAAATACCCCGAGGCAGCGCAGAGATTCCGGTTTGAACTGCAGGGAGCGGATGCGGACAGACAGGTGCGAGAGACTGACGCTGTGAGCGGGGGGCAGACGGCAACGGTGCAGGGCACAGCAACTTGTGCAGTGCCGACAGCAACAGCACAGCCGGCAGCGCATATAGAGATTGCAGAAGAGGAGCCCGCACTGGATCCTCTGGTGTTGGAATTCCTGGATGCTGATTCTTATGAAGAGAAGTTGAATATTCTGGCAGGCTTACACCATCGTATCACCAATGAGATGATCACGACTATGGCAATCGCCTGTGATATCGAAGTAAATGATGGTGAGACGGAAGATCGATATGAAGAACTGAAAAACTGCCTGCTCACCATGGAGAAGTTTGAATGCAACCGTCTGAGATAGACATTCGTGAAAATTTAACAGATATTAAGGAAATCTTTAGGAAAGGTGACCTTCGGGCGGTTCCCAAACCTCTTTTAAAATGGTATGATAGTAATCGCAGGATCCTTCCCTGGAGAGAGCAGCCCACACCATATCGCGTCTGGGTCTCTGAGATCATGTTGCAGCAGACCAGAGTGGAAGCGGTGAAACCTTATTTCCAGAGATTTATGGATACTCTGCCGGATATCGCAGCATTGGCGGAAGCCACAGAGGAGACACTTCTGAAACTGTGGGAAGGGCTTGGATATTATAACAGAGTCCGCAATCTGCAGAAGGCGGCAATCCAGATCATGGAAGATTACGGTGGCAGAATGCCGGATACTTATGAAGAATTGCTGAAGCTGAAAGGCATCGGAAGCTATACGGCGGGAGCAATATCCTCCATCGCCTACGGCAGACCGAATCCGGCGGTGGACGGCAATGTGCTCAGAGTGATCTCAAGAATACGTAAGGATGATCGGTGCATTTCCGAGGACAAGGTGAAAAAGTCCGTGGAAAAGGATCTGTGGGAGATCATCCCGAAGGACAGACCCGGGGATTTTAATCAGGCGATGATGGAGATCGGAGCCTGTGTGTGTATTCCAAATGGTGCGCCCCACTGTGAAGAATGCCCTCTGCAGGAGATCTGCCTGGCATACGCAGACGGCACACAGCAGCAGTATCCGAACAAGGCGAAGGCAAAGGAACGAACCATAGAAGAGAAGACCATTCTCATCATCCGGGATGCGGAACTGACGGTGCTGCACAAGAGACCGGCGAAGGGATTACTTGCCGGAATGTATGAATTCCCGTCCATGAAGGGATTCTGTACAGCGGAGGAAGTGAAGGAATATCTGACAGAGAACGGGCTGCAGGTATTAAGGATCCAGCCCCTGGAGGATGCAAAGCATATTTTCTCTCACAGAGAATGGCATATGAAGGGGTATCTGATCCGGGTGGATGAACTGGCACCGAAGCAGGCAGGACCGGATTCCGCGGACTGGATCTACATTGAACCTCTGGAGACCAGGGACAAGTACCCGATTCCTTCGGCATTTGCAGCTTATGCGAAGGGCTTGAGCATGCAGCTGGGAATTCCGAGAGACGAAGGCTGACAGCAGCCGGCATGAATTTGTTTATTAAAATAAAAGAAGAAAGGACAGCGATATGAAATTACTTTCCATAGCAATTCCCTGTTACAATTCTGAAAAGTATATGAGAAAATGTATTGACTCTCTGCTTATCGGCGGCGAAGATGTAGAGATCCTGATCATTGATGACGGATCCACCAAGGACCGCACCGCAGAGATCGCAGATGAATACGAAGCACAGTTTCCGACCATCGTCCGTGCCATTCACAAGGAGAACGGCGGACACGGTTCCGCAGTGAACACCGGAATCGCCAATGCCACGGGACTGTATTTCAAAGTAGTGGACAGCGATGACTGGGTAAAGCAGGATGCGTACTTTAAGATCCTGGACACTCTGCGGGAACTGGCAGGAGGCGGTCAGGCACTGGACATGCTGATCAGCAATTATGTCTACGAAAAAGAAGGCGAGCGCCGCAAAAAGGTGATTCAGTACCGTCATATTCTGCCGGTGGAGAAGATGTTCACCTGGTCGGACTGCCATCATTTCCTGAAGGGACACTACATACTGATGCATTCCGTGATCTTCCGTACAAAACTGTTACAGGAATGCGGACTGAAGCTTCCCGAGCATACTTTCTATGTGGATAATCTGTATGTGTTTGAGCCGCTCCCTTATGTGAAGAATATGTATTATCTGGATGTCAATTTCTATAGATATTATATAGGAAGACAGGATCAGTCCGTGAATGAGAAGGTCATGATCTCCAGGATCGACCAGCAGATCCGCGTGACCAAGCTGATGATCGATTACCTGGTAGACAGAAAAGCAGAACTGGTCAAAAACAGACGTCTGTATCAGTATATGCGCAATTACTTAGAGATCATTATGACGGTATCTTCTGTACTGTTGATCCGTTCCGGTACTCCTGAAAATCTGGAGAAAAAGAAAGAACTGTGGGAGTACCTGAAGGGAAAAGACAAGCGTCTGTATCTGTGGATGCGAAACGGCATCATGGGCGGAACCATGAATCTGCCCGGCAGAGGCGGTCGTAAGATCTCGGTAGAAGGATATAAGATCTGCCAGAAGTTATTTGGATTTAATTAACTTAATTAAAGTAAGCTCTATTTTCTGGAAGCAAGAAAAAGCTTCAGAAGACGGAGAGCGTAATCACGCTCTCTTTGTTCAGAATTATTTAACATCGTTAAAATAGCGGATACTTCAGCGGTTTCGTTGGGGTATCCGTTTTCATCGTTACCTATTCCATAAATAATATAATCTATTGTAAGATCTAAATTTTCAGACAGAGCCATCAGCGTCTCCACACTCATTCCACAGCTGCCGCGTTCGATATCGGCATAATATTTTGCAGCACGGTCTATTTTCTCAGCCATTTCGTCCTGGGTGAACCCCAGCAGATTTCTTTTCTGGCGAATGCGTTCTCCCGTTGCCAGGCGGTCATATGTTTTTTTCATGCATACCCTCCAATAATGATATCCCCTCTTTATTATCTATCTCCATTATGAAGAGGTGAAAGTATTCAGTATTAAAAGGTAAAAATAATTCGCACTAAATTTGTAGAATTTAAGGCTATTT
>CAVFMG010000145.1:0-7180 GCA_963623435.1 Odoribacter splanchnicus | reverse complement strand
GAATTTTTGTAAACAGCTGCCGCTTTCATTAAGGTTATTCCAATACTAAAACAGACTGTTGCTTTATGTGTATTTTATTATCTCCGCAGCTTCTTTCCGTGAATGATTATCTTATACAAAACTATTTAAATCCTTTCATTGAAAATACGCATTTTTCTTTTCAGAAACTGAATCCGTCTATTCAATGGCAAAATTCTGTACTTCAGGATCTTGAAATGCTCTATAGAAATACTATAGATAAATTACAGCCATTTATAATTTTGGAAAAGACCGCCCATATCTTTCAACTGCTTTCTGAAAATATGAGTTTTCTTCCAGACTATGATAAGAATGAAGATAATATTCTGGCACTTACTGCGATGATTGGGTATATACAAAAAAATTATGCAAATAAAATTCTTCTTAAAGATATTTCCTCCGCAGGAAATTGCTGCAAAACCAAGTGTACCGCACTCTTTCAGAAGTATTTAGGCAGTTCTCCTATTCTGTATCTAAATCAGTATCGTTTAGAAAAATCGGTTTTTCTTCTGAAAAACACAGCAATGTCCATTACTGAAATCGCATATGCATGTGGATTCTCAAACACCAGCCATTTTTGTATGGTTTTCCGTCAGGTTTATAATATTACTCCAAACACATATCGAAAAAATTAGCAATAAAAGGCGTCCGGAATGACCCGGACGCCAATAAGAGGGAAAATGTATAAGTAGAAAAACTACGAGTAAAGCTAATTAATGATGCTCTGCCAGGGTGTGAAGTGCATCCTTGATGGCTGTCTTCACGGTCTCATCCTGCTCTGCATTCAGTCTGTGCAGCAGATAGGTCTTGGCATATTCGGTACCGATACTGCCCAGTGCTTTCGCTGCTTCGATTCGGATCTTCGCATCCGGATTGTCGATCATGTGGGCAATGCTGTTGACACTGTCCTCATCCTTGATCTGGCTTAATGCTTCAAGAGCAGCCACTACTACCACGTCATCGGACGAACTCAGATATTTGATGATCTTGTCGGATTTTCCTTTCTCCTGTAATTTCTGAATCTTACTTAAATCATGTTGTTCCATAAATACGCGCCTCTTTCTTTCTGCCAGCGCGGGGGCGGTAAAATCGTCTCCGGATCATCCACTGTATGTCGCCTGTGGTGATTGGCTTTTCTTGATAATGCTATGATAACACCTTATTTGTCAGAAAACAATTATAGTAAAATGAAGGATTTCTAAAAATTCTATAACCTTTCCTCCCTATGCTCAAATAAATCGCATCTGACTTCTAATGCACGATAATCCAGTGCTGATTTCACATATCCCGCAGTCATATCATTCATTGCTTTCTGTTTATATAATAATTTTGCGTTATCCATAATCTTTTCACGATTTTTACGAATAAATATTATCTCATTTTGTACAAGATCCTTATAGTTACTATCCTCTTCCTTTTCCAAATCATACAATTCCAGCTCAGATGCCGGCACCGGTATCATATGGCTGATTCTTAGTGTTCCCTTTAATTCCTTTTTGCCTGCGGCATTTTTGACTACAATACGTACGATTGGTACAATACTTTTTCTGATCACCTTATCTTTCCTGCTATCTGGTAATCAGAATCTTTGGGTGATGACATAGGTACATAATAATTGTATCTACCAATATGTAATACCACTCCCAAGTATTTTCTTGTATGTGTTCTTGCATTCACTTTATTAGAGTATACACCGGAAAAATCTTTACGAAGCCATTCCACGTACTCATCCGAAACACTGTACAATTTAAATTCTTTCATTTATACTTCCTTTCTTCGGTATAAAACAAAAAGAGAGCAAATATTTTACTATTTGCTCTCTCAGAATTTAAGATTCTCCACTTATATGGCAGGAACTCTCCCGAGTTTAAAATCTTCCACTTATATGGCAGGAACTCTCCCGATAATCATTTCTTTATCTGTTAATTATTATATGCTTTCTTAATGAAAAAAGCAATGAGTATTTTAGCAGCACTTGTTCCAAAACGTTTTTTATACTATACTGATATAATCAAATCGAAAGAAGGTACTCTCATGACAAAACAGGAAATCAGCGAGATCAAAAAGCTGTTCACCCCGAAAAACTGCTCCATCACCCGGATCTGCGGATGTTATGTGGATGGAGAGAAGAATAAAAAAACGGAATTAAAGCAGGCATTTCTGGCACTGCCGGAGGAGGAGATGTTCAAGTACTTCGAGATTCTGCGTAAGAGTCTGTCCGGCACCATCGGCAAGAATCTGCTGAATCTGGAATTTCCGTTAAAAAGTGAAACGGAAGGCGGCACACAGGAATTTCTGCTGCGTCTTCGAGACAGCCGTCTGAAGGACGATGCTCTGCTGGAGCAGTTCTATGACCGCATCATTGAATCTTATGAATATGTGGGCAATTATCTGATCCTGCTGATCCATGATGCCTACGATGTACCGGGTCGTACCAGAGACGGCATCGAGATGGAAGATGCTTCCGATGAAGTCTACGAATATATTCTCACCTGTATCTGCCCTGTGGATCTGTCCAAGCCGGGACTGAGCTACAACGCTGTGGAAAACACCTTCCAGAACCGTATCCGCGACTGGGTGGTGGGCATGCCGGATGCTGCTTTCCTGTTCCCTGCCTTCAATGACCGGAGCACGGATCTGCACAGCACGCTCTACTATTCCAAAGATGCGGAGGAATTAAAGGAGAACTTTGTCGACCTGATGTTAGGCTGTCCTCTTCCTCTGTCCGCAGGTGGTCAGAAGGAAACTTTCCAGTCTCTGGTGGAAGAGACTCTGGGCGATACCTGTGATATCGAGACAGTCAAGAACATTCACGAGAAAATGAATGAGATTGCCCAGGAACATAAAGAAGATCCTGAACCCGTGGTTCTGGATAAAAATGAAGTGAAGACCATTTTTGCCAGCAGTGGTGTGGCAAATGACCGTATGGAAGTCTTCGACCAGTGCTTCGATGCCACTGCCGGAGAAGATACCTCCCTCATGATGACCAATGTCTACAATCCCCGCAGCTTTGAGGTGAAAACACCGGATGTGGTCATCAAAGTCAATCCCGAGCGCACGGATCTCGTCAATACGAAACTGATCGACGGCAGACAGTGCCTCGTGATCGAACTGGATGGGAATATCGAAGTCAACGGCATCGCCGTCCGGGCTGCCGGAAGCGGAGATGCAGACAGCGAAGAGTCCGAGGAGTAACGATTCAGAGCAGACATGGGCAAAATCGCCTCTGCGACCTTGCCCATGATACCGATACTCTTCTTGATATCCCGGCTGATGGAAGTGGCAAGCTTCAGTCCGACACCGATACACAGAAGCATCGCCACACCGACTGCCGCACCGATACTGTAGATCATGCCGTTGACCACAGCATCTTTTTCTTCTTTGTTCGTACCTGCGAATACCATACCGATGATCTCCGTAGAACCGTTCTGTAAGACCTTCTCCACAATCCGGTCTCCCACCGGAGAATTCAGGATCCGGTCTCCGTTACTGTCCAGTGCGGAGATCATGATCCGTCTGTCTCCGTAGAAGAAAGTCACATCCATTCCGGTATTGGCCTTAATACGATCCACCAGACTCTCGGAACGGGAGACATTATAGCTTCCCTTCCAGATGTCCCCATTGGTGGACTCCAGATAATCACCGGTGTTCTGATCGTATGTCCCAGGGCAAAAGCGTCGATACCGCCGGTTACTTCCGAATTGGAGTCGGCCATCGCAGCCACATAGCAGTGCACTTTTCTCTTTGGTTCTTTATCTTTATTCCCTGCTGCCGTGGCAGGTAAAATAAATCACCTGATACTCCTTTGCAATCTCCGCAAGGAACTTCTTCGCTCCCTTCGTCCGGTTCTCATCCAGGTTCACAAAAGGATCGTCCAGAATCAGGAACGGTTTCCGCTCTTCATACATGGCTTCCACGAGTGCCATGCGCATGCAGATGCCGATCAGGTCCCGGTTTCCTAAGCTCATGTAGCCGATCTCCCTGGGCATATTTCCCTCAATGACCTGTAATTTTGTATTGGCATCCATCTGATAATTGTCGCATTCCGTCCCCGTCAGGATCCTATAGTATTTCCGGAATCCCGCCATGACCGGCTCCGTATATCTGGCAGTAAAAGAGCTTCTCGCCTCTTCTAACAGTTTCTTCGTCGTTCCCAGCAGTTCGTACTGTTTTAACCGCTCCCCGGTCTCTTCTTCCAGCGTCTTAAGCTCCTCCTGCATGTTCTCCACATTGTCCCAGGATTCCTGCAGACTTGACAGCTGGTCTCTGTAGCTGCGGATCGTCCGGAAGCGTTCCTCCATCTGGGCGGATACTTCCTTCATCTCTTCCGTCAGACTTTCTAAGGATTCCTCGCCCTCCGGTGCCTTCAGTGCTAAGAGCCTGGGCACATCCACTGCTTTTTCAAACGCTTTTAATTCCTGTTCGCATTTCTGGCATTCCGCTAGCGCATTCCGGTAATCTCTCCTAAAGTCCAACAGCTCTGCCAGCTGTTCCTCGGTTTGCTCCTCCATCAGTATTCCGATCCGGTCGAAAAAGCTTTTAATCTTCGCCTGCAGCTGCTCATACTGTTCTGCCTGCTCCCTGCGGCGTCTCTCCCGCTCTTCGTTTCTTGCCTTCTGTCTTGCCGACAGCTCCCGCTGTTCTGCTTCTAATCGCACCAGTTCCGCCCGCAGGTCTTCGATCTCGCCATTCTCCACTGCATCCTCTCCGGGGATTCCCGCCGCTACGAACCACATGGCTCCCAATGCCACGACTCCAAGTGCTGCCAAGATTCCTCCGAGTACCGGCTGCTTCAGCACAAAACAGATCACGCCCGCTAAAAGTAACAGGACTCCCGCTACGGCAAACATCGTTTTCCGCTTCCTGCCGGTCTCTCTCTCCCGCAGGATCCTGCGCTCTTCCTGCGCCTGCACCGTCTCCAGCGTCTTTAATCTTGCCAGCTTTTCTCTATACTCCACTTCCTGTTCTTCGTACTGCATTCCGCGGGAGGATTCATTCCCCATCTGTGCGGACAGTTCCATGGCTCTGCGGATGCTCTCCGCTTCGCTGCACTGACTCTGACAGTTCCGCAGATCTTCTTCCGTGGGGATCACGCTGTTGAATTTCCCCTTGGCATCTTTTAAGATCTGTTCTCTCTCCGCCAACTTTGTGCGAAGATCCATATATTTTTCCCGCTTTGCCTGCTGATCCTTATAGACGCCCAGTTCCCGCTGCTTTGCCTGCAGTTCTGCCAGCTCCTCCGCCAGCTTCTCCCGCTCTTCCACTACCACCTTTTCCCTGGCAGCAATGCTCTGCATGGTATTCTGTATCTCCTGTCCGTTGCGGATCTGGGTCTTCAGTTCCGTGATGCGGTCCTTATCCCGTCTCAGGGATCCGGTCTTACGGGTGGGAGACATGGCATTTAACAGATCGCCGAGTCTCTTGTCCGCGGTCTCGAAATTATTGATATCATCGGTATTCTCCGCCAGATTGCCGATCTTCGCATTGATGCTGTCGGTGACAAAAGTCTCGCAGTCATTCTGGGAGATAAATGTCGTCCGCTCAAAGGAACCCGCATCGATCTGAAACAGTTCCTCCCCCAGTTTCTCCGAGAAATCCTCACTGGGCAGATGTGTCACAGGATCCGTGAGTACGAATTCATCCTCCGCTGCCTTGCTGCCGAAGGTTCTGCGAACCGAATACTGTTTCCCATCACTTTCAAACAATAATTCTCCACCGTAGACACTCTTCTGCCAAGGCGTATATCTCTTCCTCTCATTTTCCAGAGGATCTCTCTTGCCCTCGTTCCGAAAACCGAAGAGCATGACACGTAAGAACGCTGCCAGAGTACTTTTTCCCCAGCCGTTCTCCTCGCAGATGGTATTGCAGCCTTCTGAAAAATCATAGGTAAAATCACTTAATTTTCCGAAATTCTCTATATGACACCGTATCAGTCTCATGCGTCCAGGATCTCCTCTCCGGCAAGCGCCTGCAGTCCGTAATGAATCACCGCTGCCTTATCCTCCTCCGACAGCTCCTCTCTGCCCATGACCGTGCGGATGAATTCTCCCTTTAGGGACAGATCCTTTGCAAAAGCGGCATAGTCCACCAGGTAAGTCGAGCTGTCCTTGATCTTCACGAAATAAAAGCGATTCTGGAACTGGTGCAGCAAAAATTCTGTCTCCTTCTCGCTCTCCACATCGACTTTACCGGTCAATTCATATTTTATCAGGCTTCTCTCCGGATAGTCCCCCGCATCGGTCTCTTTTTTCATGCGCTTCAGAATATCCATCGTAGACATACAGCCGGTGATGTCCACGGGAATGGTATAGAGATTCCGGGAAGCAAACGGGACAAAGCGGCTCTCTACGGTGCCTGCTACCTCATCTACATTCAATAACACAAATCCATGCTCACCGCACTCATCAAAACCTCGCCCCTCCAGGCATCCGGGGTAACAATAGATTCCCCGCCCGTCCAGCCGCTCTTTTTTGTAACTGTGGATATGTCCCAGCGCCAGATAATCGATGCCCTTATTTTTCAAAGCGGTCAGCGGAATGATCTCCGCCTTGTCCTTCGCGCTGTATTCCGATTCCTGCCCATGCAGGGTTACGATATTGATCTCATCTGCATCCAAAGAAAGCGTGTTACAAATGCTTCCGCTGTTCTCCGGATGCAGTTCCATGCCGGTAATACATACCTTTTTACTGAAATGATAGCTTGTCCATGTATCGCCGAACAGATGAAGATTCTCCGGGATCTCTGTCAGGCCACCGGTGAAGCTCCCTTCATCATGGTTGCCCTGCAGATAGAAAAAATCGATCCCCGGATGTCCTGTGATCAGATCCTTTACCACATTTCTCGCCGTGGCGGATACATTTTTCGTATCGAATAAATCCCCCGCAATGAGAATGGCATCCACTTCATGGGCAACTCCGTACTCCACCATTTTCCGAAATGTCGTCAGCAATTCCGTCTTACGCTCTCTTGCCTTTTCTTTTGTAAGATTTGCATTCATTTTGGAATCCAGATGAATGTCTGAGCAATGGATGATTTTCATACTGCCGCCCCCTTTTATCTTATTAAGTTTTATTATAAACGAATCCTTTTTCAGATACAATATTTTGTCTTAAAAGTTGCTCACCAGCATCTCTAACAGTGCAAACCTCACCGTAACGATCAG
>CAVFMG010000144.1:0-7319 GCA_963623435.1 Odoribacter splanchnicus | reverse complement strand
AGCACGGAGCAATCCGTAGGCATCAAAGTCGGGGGCTTTTGACCCCGACATCATTATAATAAATATATATACAAACCGTGCCTATGCACGTAAGGAGTTTCTCATGCATTTTCCATCCAAGAAACATCTCGCAGGCGGTCTGATCCTCCTGCTTATCGCCGTAATTTTTGTCTGTTTCCCGCATCCCGCATCGGATCTGCATCTGCGGATCACTTTTGAAGAATTCGAGGGAGACGGCTGTTCCCTGTATTACACCACGGATACCGACGGGAATTTTTCTCAGGAGAAATGTATCTCTTCCACCTTTGATCCCGATACCATGCAGGTGTCTTTCCTATTGGACGCTTCCCTCGCAGGGCATCTGACCGGACTCCGCCTGGACTTTCCCCACAGTGAGCAGCTGATTGGAATTAAGACGGTCACCGTAAGCAGTGCCGGTGTGATTCAGAAGGAATACAATCCCTGCCACTTTTTCACACCGGAGAACATTACTCTGAATCATAACGCGGATGTGACGCTGGTCCTTCCTAGGAACCGGGGCTATGTCTCCGCAGGAGCCGACGATCCTTTCCTGATCCTGTCTGACGCGCTGGTCTCCCAGATCGACGCCTGCTACAGCCATCAGGTGCTGTCCAGACTGTGTGTCTGCATTTTCGCTGCCTGCTGCCTGTTCTTCGCACGTAAGAAGCTGTTCGCTTAATCAGTATAGCATGTATGCTTCCTCTGTGCCAAGGTTCTTTTTAAACGTTATTATCATAGGAGAATGAAAAAATGGAAGAACTCACTTCCTGTAAAACAGCCATAGAAAATTGTAAGACCTCCGGGACTTTTGCCATAGCCCATCTGTATAAAGAAGAAAAAGCCATGGATATGCACATCCATGACTGTTACGAGATCTACTATTCCATCTGCGGCGGCAAACAGTTCCTTATCGACAACTGCTTCTACTCCATTGCCCCCGGAGATCTTTTTATTATCAACCAGTATGAAAGCCACAAGCTGACCCAGATCGACAATTCCATCCACGAGCGGATCGTGCTGTCGGTGGCACCGGACTTCATGAAGCAGATCTCCACGAAAGAGACGAACTTAAGCTTCTGCTTCACCTACCGCAGTGCCCCTTTTTCTCATAAGCTGTCGCTCAACAAGGAACAACAGAAACGTTTCCTCTATTATATCAACAAGATCACCTCCGCGGAGGGCTTCGCCCATGACATCACAGAATACGCTGCCTTCATGGAGCTGATGGTCATGCTCAACACCCTGTTCGTCCGAAACACAGAGCAGACCGCCACCAGGGAAAATCCCGCAGACACCGCCGAATACAAGGACAGCTCCTACCGCTACAACCACCAGGTGGACGACATTCTAAGCTTCATCAACCAGAATATCTCCCAGCCCATTACTGTGGAGCAGTTAGCCGGGCAGTTCTACTTAAGCGAATCCTATATCTGCCGGATCTTCAAATCCGCCACCGGTACTACGATCAACAAATACATCACTGCCCGCCGCATTAGTATCGCCAAAGCTGTATTGAACGAGAACGGCAATGTCATGGAAGCATTTGAGCGCAGTGGTTTCACGGACTACAGCAATTTCTTCAAAGCCTTCACCAAAGCCGTGGGGGTTTCCCCGAAAAAATACGCAAGCCTGAGTGTCAGCTGACGCTCAGGCTCTTCTTTTCTTATTCGTTCGATGCCTTTTTCGCAGAATCATCTTCCCCGCGGTCTTTCCTCTTTCCGCCTTGTCTTGACCACAGGACGCAGCCCACCAGGATCAGCACACTTCCCACACTCACCAGAATACCGATATTCCTTCCTTCCGGCACGTAATGCATCTGTATCGTATGCTCTCCCGCTTCCAGATCAAATGCCAACAGGGCATTACCAAAGGTCTGGGGTTCTACCGTTTCCCCATCGATCTGCACTGTCCAGCCCTTCTCATAAGGCACGGACAGGATCAGTCTTCCTGCCTCTTTCAGGCTTAAGGTTCCCGAGATATGGGTGCTGTCCATCTGCACATTTTCCAGATGCTCCTGTGACAGAAGTTCCACCGCCTGCGCCAGTACTTCTTCGTTCAGCACATAGGCTTCCGCTGATACCTTCGGCGTCTCGTCCGTGTCATTCCCGTTGCTCAGGGTAACTCTGTCTCCCGCCTGCAGATAGCCCAGATATAGAATGGATCCGTCTTTTAAATCGCCGTAGTCCTGGGTCTCCAGCGCTCCTCCCAGCACCTGTACCTTTTTCGTGCCGGAGGCGTTGATTCTTGCATAATAATAGCCTGCCCGGTCAGCGGTAATACATACGTTATCCCCATTTGCTTCACTGGTCGCCCGGTCTAACAGTGCGTCTGTGATCCCCAGATCCTCTATCAGCTGGTTCTGCACTCTCACACCGGTGCCGATTTCATCCGTGACATCCCACCCCGTGGGTGCCACATAGCCGAAAGGCAGCGTGTATTTGCAGTGATATAAATAAATGTCTTCGCTGTTGTTCACGATCTCGTACAGACCGTTGGCATACTTGTCCGATTCTCCGAACATGTAATCCACGTTCAGCAGTGCCGACACAAAAGCCGTCGCTCCGTCAAATCCGTAGTAGACCTTACTGTGCCGCATGCCAAGCTTTTTATACAGAGCCATGACCTGGGAGTTCATAGTGGAGGAAAATACGGAAGCCGTGGGATATCCCGTCAGAGTTCCGTCATTTTTCGTCTTGCGGGTAAACTTCTCCGCACGGAAGAAATTCTCTCCTTCCTGCTCCTGCGCCAGGGCATACAGTGCCTTGTAATCCTCCTGGTCTCCCAGATACGCGCTGCGTCCGGTAGTGCCAAGGCTGGTATTAAACATATTAATGCTAAGCTCCGCCACCACACAGGCAAGTACCAGGATACTCAGCACCTGTCTCGTCAGCTCATTCTTCCTCGTCCGGTACAGATACAGGATCACCGCATAGATCGTAACGAACACCAGGGTCAGCACTTCAATGCCGGTGTCAAAATCTTCGCTGTCTACGAATTTCTCACAGGCAAGTAAAAATACCACCGCCGCCAGATATCCGTACAGGATCTGCCTGGGAGAAGTGCCCTCCACGTTCCGGAAAGCCTCATAGCACATAACCAGGATCAGGAAAATATACAAAAAGGACTGTCTTGCCGGCAGGGAATCCGGATAATTCAGACCATGCCACAGGAAATCCAGAATATTTGTCTGAAAGCTTAACAGCAGAAATCCCGCCAGTGCCAGGTTGCAGAACCTTTTCCGAATGGATATTTTCTCATTTAATACATACATGGGCACCAGCAGAAATACCGCCACTCCGCAGTAGATATTGGGCCAATGCTCCAGTCCTCTCTCCGTGGTCACGCACAGGCAGTGTCTCGCCAGCATATCAAATACAGAGAAATAGGACTCTAACGTACTGGGAAAATCGGAATTGCCGAAGTCCGTCTGCAGTATCGCACAGACCTCCGGGATCAACAGTGCCGCCGCCAGACCTCCCGCCAACAGAGAGGCAAACGCAAATCTTCCGATCCTGCCGAAGAAGATCCGTACCTTCCAGTCTTTCCCATCTGTCATGGTATGATATTCCGTAATGAGCAGCATTCCGAAATACAGCACCAGGAAAATGCAGATCATAATCGAAATATAATAATTCGTCAGGATACAGAGTCCCAAAGTCACGGTGTACAGGACCCATTTTCCCTCTCTCACCAGCCGCTCCGCTCCTAAGAGGATCAGGGGCAGCAGGATCAGGCAGTCCAGCCACATTACATTCCAGTTATAAGCTGCCAGATAGCCGGACAGGGCATAGCAGGTGGAAAAAAGGATCACTGCCGGATCCGCCTTATCAAAAGTCTTCCGCAGATAAATGCTGAAGGTAAGCCCCATGAGACCGGTCCGAAGGATCACCAGATAACTCATAAATTCCATGATCAGGCTCTCCGGCAGTAAAAATACCAGCCAGTTAAAAGGGCTTGCCACATAATAGACATACAGTGCCAGGAAATTCGATCCGATTCCCACATGATAAGAATAAGACAATCCCTCTCCTGCTTTGATCTTGTGTACAAATTCACTTAAAAAAGGCATATACTGATGGTACATGTCGGAGAATAAAAAGCTCCGGTCACCAAAAGGATATATGCCCCGTATAATAAAAAGGATCAGCAGAATAAATGCAGGCACAAAGAACGCAAGCACAGAGATTCCTCTCTGCGTCCTGCGTTCTGCACTTATCGCTGTCGTCTTACTGCCGTTCATAGAAATACTCTCCCGCTATCTTTTTTACCTTCCGTAATCAAACAGCAGATAATACTCAAGGCTCCGGTAATCATTCAATGCTTCCCCACATTCCTTCACCGTCGTAAGAGTGCCATCCGCTTCTCTCACGCCCGCTGCGCTGATCACCGGGTATTTTTCCCGTACTTCGGTCAGACTGCTCTGCAAGGCAGGCAGGGGCAGATCACAATTCTCAAGCACGTCGATTGCCAGGTAATTAGCACTGGTCTCCCCTTCCGTCTGCTCCTCAATGTCAAAGTTGCTCCAGATCACATAAGGTACTTTGTATTTTAACAGATTTTCTTCGTCTGTTAAAGTCTCCGGATCCACTTTATTATTTCTTAAGATCGGGTTGCTCACATAAGTGGTGGGCTGATGGTCTCCGAAGAAGACGATCATAGTATCCTCATCCGCCTGAGAGAAATAATCGATCAGTCCCTGCAGTGCGGAATCGGTCTGTTTTACCAGGGACAGATACATGGACAGTGCCTTGGAATCGATGCCGTCCACGGTGATGTCCGGAGTGAAATTATGGAACTCTTCCTCATAACCGCTGTGATTCTGCATGGTTACGTTAAATACAAACAGAGGCTCTCCCTCTTTTTTATTCTCATACAGTTCAATGATCTTGGCAAAGCTGCTCTCATCGGAGATATAATTACGGATTCTCTTCGGATTCGTAAAATCATCCTGAGATAAAAACTCATCAAATCCAAGCAGCGGATAGACTCTGTCTCTGTCCCAGCCGCTGGCATAATAAGGATGGATCGCCACAGTATGATAATCCAGTTCCTTCAGATAAGAAGCCAGGGAAGGAGTCTCCTTCTGTACATACTGTTGATAAGCCACACTGCCCTGGGGCAGGAAGCCGATAGTATTGCCGGTGAGGAATTCAAACTCCGTATTGGCAGTATTCCCACCCAGCACAGAAACATTCAGGTAACCGGTTCTGGTATTCTCCGCACCCTGTTGTAAGCTGTGGATAAAGGGCATATAGTCCTCGTTCGTGGTGAAATCGCCTCTCACCGCCAGGTCGGAAAATGCCTCATCCATGATGACAATGATATTCGGGCGTTTCACGCTCTCCGGATCCTCCACCGCTGCCGCAAGACCGGCAGAATCCTTCCCTGCCTGCTCATAATTGCTGCCGGTTCCTTCTGTGGAATAACCTGTGGGCTTCTCCACATCCAGATACTCCAGTTCCATCAGAAATGCCACGATGTTACCGTCTCTCTTGTTCATGACGGTGGGGGTAAACAGCTTGTCATACAGACCAAAGCTCTGTACAAAGCTCTCGTCCTGGATCATGCCGGTATATCCGTAGATCAGGGCAATACTAAGTAAAATCAGTGTCGCTCTCTTTGCCACTTTTGCCGGAGCCTTCATATGAAAACGGCTCTCGATCAGCAACAGAATCAGGAATCCGATAATGACCAGTATTGCACTGGTAGACAATTCATAGCTGAAATTTCCCGCCACGCTGGCTGCCGTACCGATGGAATAGATATCCCAGGGCATAATGGGTGCGGATCGGAAATTCAGCACATAATAATTTGCCAGCCCCGCAGCCATGAAAAATGCGGTCTGCAACATCAATGCTGCCCGGACATATTTTACGATACCGAACAATAACAGTGCCGTCAGCACGTAAAATGCCATGTTTAACAGCTGGGTCTTGAAATGCATTGTTGTAAAAGGATTGTGGGTATACATTTCAAATAAATAAAAAGTAACCAGCGGGCATATCACAAGTGCCACGCAGGAGGGAATCTTTTCCCTTGTAATTCCTATTTTCCGAACGAGGTAACGTAAAAAGCCTGCAATGGCAACTGTAGCGCCTCGGTCTGATTTTTTCTGTAAATAATCCATTGCTTAACTCTCCTCTTATACCTAAGAGATTTTATCGCAATGACAGAAAAATAACAATTTCCGATTTGCACACATTTACTAACATTACAGGCTTAATTTTGTTACTTTTTACTTATAATTACTTAACTTCGTATTTTCCAGCTTCCTTCAGGCGCAACATAGCTCTCGCCATGGACGCCTGTGATACATGATATTCTTGGATACTCTGCTTCTGACGCAGCTGCTCTTTTGCACGCTCTAATGCTGCTTCCGCACGGACTCTGTCGATGTCCTCTGGACGTTCTGCCGTATCCACCAGCATAATCACACGGTTATGAGAAATGTAGACACAGCCCACACCGACTACAGCCTTGATCCAGTCTCCATCCTCTTTTTCCTTGAATCGTATCTCGCCTTCCTTCGTTGCAATGACCATGTCCTCATGATGAGACATGATTGCCTGCTCACCGTCTAAGGCCGGTACGATGATGATTCCGCATTTTCCGTCGAAAAATACCTTATCACTGGCAATGACCTTCAAACTAAAGGTGTTCATATGCACACCGCCTTTCCTTACTGTGCCATGAGCTTCTTTGCCTTCTCCACTGCCTCATCAATGGTTCCTACATTGAAGAATGCAGCTTCGGGATACTCATCCATCTCACCGTCGATGATTGCACGGAATCCGCGGATGGTCTCCTTAACGGGCACATATTTACCGGGAACACCGGTGAAGTTCTCTGCCACATGGAATGGCTGGGACAGGAAACGCTGGATCTTACGGGCACGGTATACAGTGACCTTATCCTCATCGGACAGTTCTTCCATACCCAAGATAGCGATGATATCCTGTAATTCCTTGTACTTCTGCAGCATTGCCTGCACCTGGCGGGCGGTCTCATAATGCTCCTTACCTACCACATCTTCTTCCAGAATACGAGAAGTGGATTCCAGAGGATCCACTGCTGGGTAAATACCCTGCTCCACGATCTTACGGGACAGAACCGTGGTGGCATCCAGATGGGCGAATGTGGTTGCAGGTGCGGGGTCAGTCAGATCATCCGCAGGCACATAGACAGCCTGTACGGAAGTAACACTACCCTTATTCGTAGATGCGATACGCTCCTGCAGTTCACCGACCTCGGTAGCCAGTGTGGGCTGGTATCCTACTGCAGAAGGCATACGGCCTAAC
>CAVFMG010000143.1:0-7325 GCA_963623435.1 Odoribacter splanchnicus | reverse complement strand
TCAGACGAAGTGTGCAAGAGATTATGTGGCAGAAGGTGAGTATGACCAGGCAATTACCTGTTACGTGCGGGCAATGGAACTCGATCCGGATAATATTACTCTCAAATTTGAACTAGCGGATATTTATTTTCAGAAGAACAACAAAATGGAATATGAATATCTGCTCCGGGAGATTGTAACGGATGCTGCGGCGACTTCCGAACAGCTGGAAAGTGCTTACGGGAAGCTGATTGCTATCTATGCCGCCAGGGAAGATTATAAGACTATCAACAATCTGTTACAGAACTGTGGCAATGTCAACATTATGAGCAAATACCAGAGCTATATGGCGATGGAGCCGGAATTCAGTTTACAGGAGGGATATTATACCAGTATCCAGCCCCTGAAACTGACGACTTTCGGAAGCGGCAGGATCTATTACACCATGGACGGCAGTGAGCCGGATGAGAACAGTTCTCTGTATACGGCGCCGATCCTGCTGGAAAGCGGTGATTACTGCATCAAGGCGGTGTATATTAATGAAAATGAGGTCAGCAGCAATGTGGTGACCAAAAATTATCACATTGAGATCGATCAGCTGAGTACACCGGATGTGACAGCAGTCAGCGGAGATTATGAATTCCCCATCAATATCGAAGTGACGGACGGGGAGGATGTCTACTACACCACGGACGGTACGGACCCGACACAGAACTCCACCGCATATGCGGGACCAATCCCCATGCCGTTAGGCAAGTCCGTATTCCGGTTCATCCGGATCGCGGAAGGGCGTAAGAGCGAGATCGTGGAAAGAAGCTATAATCTGGTCATGAATACGGAATTTACTCCGGAAGAGGCGGTACAGGAAATTGTTGACTATGCAATACAGAGCGGAAAAATATTGGAGGCATCCGGCAGCTTTGATGAATCCGGTGCCGCATATCTGTATCAGTATCAATACGTGACCAATATCAATAAGATCGATGATTTTTATGTGATTGCAGAGATCTACAGGGGTGTCGACGGTACGGTGACACGAACGGGGAATCTGTTCGCGGTAAATGCCTATACCCGGGAACTCTGGAAACTGCAGACGGACGAAAGCGGTCGCCGCTATACACTGGTGGCTGTTTCAGATATATAATCCTAACAGAAGGGACGGAAAAGAGAAATGTATAAGATCGTAAAAAAACAGGAGCTGACAACCAACATCTATCTGATGGAGGTAGAAGCAAACAGAGTGGCAAAGACCTGCGAACCCGGTCAGTTTGTTATCGTAAGAATGGATAGTGAGAGCGAACGTATTCCTCTGACCATCTGTGATTACAACAGAGAAAAAGGAACCGTGACCATCGTGTTCCAGACCGTAGGTGCCGGTACGAAGCTGATGGCACAGTTAGAAGAGGGCGAATACTTCCATGACTTTGTAGGACCTTTGGGATGCCCTTCCGAACTGGTGGAGCAGCCACTGGAAGAACTGAAGGCGAAGAAGATCCTCTTCGTGGCAGGCGGTGTCGGTGCGGCTCCCGTATATCCCCAGGTAAAATGGCTGCATGAGCACGGTGTTGACGCTGACGTTATCGTAGGAAGCAAGACCAAAGATCTGTTGATCCTGGAAAAAGAGATGGAATCAGTAGCCGGTAATCTCTATGTGACCACCGATGACGGATCCTACGGAAGAAGCGGTATGGTAACACAGACCATCAAGGATCTGGTAGCAGAAGGCAAAAAATACGATCTGTGCGTTGCAATCGGTCCCATGATCATGATGAAATTCGTATGTCTCCTGACCAAAGAACTGGAGATTCCCACGGTAGTCAGTCTGAATCCCATTATGGTAGACGGAACGGGAATGTGCGGTGCCTGTCGTGTAACTGTCGGCGGCAAGGTGAAGTTCGCCTGCGTAGACGGTCCTGAGTTCGACGGACACGAAGTGAACTTTGATGAGGCAATGAGACGTCAGCAGATCTACAAGACGGCTGAGGGTCGCGCAATGTTAGCTTTAGAAGAGGGCGATACCCATCACGGCGGCTGTGGCAACTGCCAGTAGTTCTACCGCAAACGTTTGAATACGATAAATCAGAAAGGCATGGTTAAATAAAATGGATGTATTAAAGAGAGTTCCTGTCAGAGAGCAGGATGCAAAGGAACGTGCTACCAACTTTAAAGAGGTATGTCTCGGATATAACAAAGAAGAAGCGATGGAAGAGGCATGTCGCTGCATTAACTGTAAAAATGCACAGTGCGTAAAGGGCTGCCCCGTTGCCATTCAGATTCCCCAGTTCATTGAGCAGGTGAAGAACGGCAATATTGAAGAAGCATATCGCATTATCAGTCAGTCCAGCGCACTTCCCGCTGTCTGCGGTCGTGTATGCCCCCAGGAGAGCCAGTGCGAAGGAAAATGTATCCGCGGCTTCAAGGGAGATTCCATCTCCATCGGTAAGCTGGAGCGTTTCGTAGCTGACTGGGCAAGAGAGAACGGCATCAAGCCCACTCCCGCAGCACAGAAGAACGGCAAAAAGGTAGCTGTCATCGGTTCCGGTCCGGCAGGACTTACCTGCGCCGGAGATCTGGCAAAAATGGGATACGATGTGACCATTTTTGAGGCACTGCATGAGGCAGGCGGCGTACTGGTATACGGTATTCCCGAGTTCCGTCTTCCCAAGAGCGCTGTTGTGGCAAAAGAGATCGAGAACGTAAAATCTCTCGGTGTTCATATTGAGACCAACGTGGTCGTAGGTAAATCCGTGACCATCGATCAGTTAATGGATGAGGAAGGATTCCAGGCAGTATTTATCGGTTCCGGTGCAGGTCTGCCGAAGTTCATGGGTATCCCCGGCGAGAATGCCAACGGTGTATTCTCCGCCAATGAGTACCTGACCAGAAGTAATCTGATGAAGGCATTTGATCCCGATTCCAGAACTCCTATCATGCATGGTAAGAAGGTAGCTGTTGTCGGCGGTGGTAACGTGGCTATGGATGCTGCAAGAACCGCACTTCGTCTGGGCGCGGAGGTACACATCGTATACCGCAGAAGCGAAGAGGAGCTTCCTGCCAGAGTGGAAGAAGTACATCATGCAAAAGAAGAAGGCATTATCTTCGATCTGCTGACCAATCCTACCGAGATACTGTCCGATGATAAGGGCTGGGTAACCGGCATGAAGTGTATCCGTATGGAACTGGACGAGCCCGATGAGAGCGGCAGACGCCGTCCTGTGGAAGTACCCGGCTCCGAGTTCGTGATGGAGTTAGATACCGTGATCATGTCTTTGGGTACTTCCCCGAATCCTCTGATTTCTTCTACCACCAAGGGTCTGGATACCAATAAGTGGAAGTGCATCATTGCGGATGAAAATAACGGTAAGACCACCAAGGAAGGTGTCTATGCCGGCGGAGATGCAGTAACCGGAGCAGCTACCGTTATTCTGGCAATGGGAGCAGGTAAAGCTGCTGCCAAGGGCATTGACGAATATCTGAGTGCAAAATAATTACCCATAATCCCCGGCGGGAGAGATACCTCTCCTGTCGGGATTACGAGTTGTAAGGAGGGCGTTAGCGTATGGCATGGTGTCCGAAATGTAAAAATGAATACCGGGAAGGAATCACCGTATGTCCCGATTGCGGAGAAACACTGGTAAATGAGGAAGAACTGACGGATTTTACTTCCGTGCTGTTCGGTGAACAGGACGAGATGGAGAAGCTAAAGGACTTCCTTACATACAATGGAATTGAGAAGAGTAAGATCACCTTCGACGAGACAGAACAGGTCTATGAGCTGTTCGTAGATGCTGCAGAAGAGAAAAAGGCGAAGACTATCGCCAGAGTATTCTTAGAACAGCAGGAAAAGGAAAGGAAGGAAAATGCCGCAGAGGAAGAAGCTGCGGTAGATGAATTCCTGATGCCCGGCGAAGAGGAAGAAACTCCGGAAGAGAAAATAAAATCCGATGAGTTATTGAAAGCTGCTTCCTCCCAGGGTGGGCTTACCTACATGAACAGCGGAGCAAAAGCGGAAGAGAACCGTTCCTCTGCCTGGGTACTGTTGATCGTTGGCATTTTCGGAATGCTGGTGATGATTTTAGGAATCGCAGGGGTGCTTCCTTTTCATATCGGCAATCCCTATATGTTCTATGGAGTCATGAGTGCTGTCTTTATTCTGTTCATCGTCATGGGCGTGGTATCCATGCGGAATGCGAAGATTTTCGAGAAAAAGGCAGAGTCCGAGAACTCTCTGGTAGATACTCTCGTAAAATGGAGTGAGGAAAATCTGACAGCGGAAGATATCGATGCACAGATCGAAAATGCCGCAGATACTCCGGCGGAGGCTCTGTATTATAAGCGTTTTGAAGTGATCCGCAGCCAGATGAACCATCAGTTTATGAATCTGGATCAGCAGATGTTGGAGAATCTGATCGATACGAAAATTTATGAGCAGATTTTCCCGGATACGGACGGAGCGGAAGAATGATCAAAATATCCATCGTATGTGTAGGGAAGATCAAGGAAAAGTTTTATCGGGATGCCATAGAGGAATACAGCAAGCGCCTGGGGCGTTATGCGAAATTAAACATTATCGAAGTGGCGGATGAGATGACACCGGACGGCGCAAGTGCCGCCGTGGAAGATCAGATCCGGGAAAAAGAAGGAGCCAGGATCCTGGCAAAGCTGCCGCAGGATGCCCTCATCGTCACGCTGGAGATTGCAGGGAAGAACTATTCTTCCGAAGAATTCGCGGCGTGGATCGAGGATTGTAGCGTCCGTGGGAAAAGCCACATCTGTTTTGTTATCGGAGGTTCCTTAGGGTTGCACAACAGCGTCTGCAAAAAGGCGGATCTGGCACTTAGCTTTTCCAAAATGACCTTTCCCCATCAGCTGATGAGGGTGATCCTGTGCGAACAGATCTACCGTGCCTTCCGGATCATCCAGCACGAGCCGTATCATAAATAGAACTGCCTTAGAACTTTCCTTAAGAGAAGTGATGAAAATATGACGAAAAAACAGCGTGCATTAGAAATCATAGAACGACTGAAACAGGAATATCCGGATGCCGGATGTACCCTGGATTACGACCAGGCGTGGAAACTGTTAGTCAGTGTGAGACTGGCGGCACAGTGTACCGATGCCCGGGTGAATATCGTGGTAGAGAAGCTGTACGATAAATTCCCGGATGTGAATGCCCTGGCGGAAGCTCCCGTGGAGGAGATCGAGGCTATCGTAAAGCCTTGCGGTCTCGGGCACAGCAAGGCGAGAGATATCAGTGCCTGTATGAAGATTCTGCGAGATAAATACGCAGGAAGAGTTCCGGATGACTTTGACGAACTGTTGTCTCTGCCGGGAGTAGGCAGGAAAAGCGCCAATCTGGTTATGGGAGATGTCTTCGGGAAGCCCGCCATTGTGACGGACACCCATTGCATCCGCTTAGTGAACCGCATGGGACTGGTAGACGGCATCAAGGAACCGGCAAAGGTGGAGAAGGAATTGTGGAAGATCATTCCGCCGGAAGAAGGCAGTGATTTCTGCCACAGACTGGTATACCACGGCAGAGAAGTGTGTACTGCCAGAACCCATCCCTATTGTGAAAAGTGCTGCATCAGCGATATCTGTAAAAAAGTCGGCGTATAATGCAGGAGCGAATGTACTGCCGCAGACAGGAGAAAGCCTATGAGAATGTATGACATCATCATGAAAAAGAGAAACGGCGGAGAATTATCCAAAGAGGAGATTCACTTTTTTATCGAAGGCTATACCAAAGGAGAAATCCCGGATTACCAGGTGTCTGCCCTGATGATGGCAATTTATTTTCAGAAGATGACAGAACGGGAGACTTATGAACTGACCATGGCAATGGCACACAGCGGAGAGATGCTGGATCTGTCGGCAATTCACGGATGCAAGGTGGATAAACACAGTACCGGCGGCGTAGGCGACAAGACTTCCCTGGCGTTGACACCTATGGTAGCGGCATGCGGGATCCCCGTAGCGAAAATGAGCGGCAGAGGACTGGGACATACCGGCGGAACCATCGACAAGCTGGAGAGCTTCCCCGGATTTATCACTTCCCTTACCGCAGAACGATTTATTGAAAACGTCAACAGAATCGGTATTGCCATTATGGGACAGACCGCAGATCTGGCACCGGCGGATAAAAAGCTGTATGCCCTGCGGGATGTAACGGCTACCGTAGACAATATGTCCCTGATCGCCAGCTCTATCATGAGTAAGAAGCTGGCAGCCGGTGCGGATGCCATTGTGCTAGATGTGAAGACCGGAAGCGGCGCTTTTATGAAGAGCAGGGAGGATGCTTTTGCACTGGCGGAAGAAATGGTAAAGATCGGTAAAAATGCCGGGCGAAAGACCATTGCCGTAATCTCCGATATGGATCAGCCCCTGGGGCGTGCTGTGGGCAATGCCCTGGAGGTAAAAGAAGCCATCGCCACCCTGCGGGGAGAGGGACCGGAGGATTTCCGGGAGCTCTGCATGGTACTGGGAAGTCAGATGTTACTCGCCGGTGGAAAGGCAGAAAACGTCGAACAGGCGAGGGAGATGCTGACAAAAGTGATCGAAGACGGCAGTGCCTTACGGAAACTTGCGGAATTTGTGGAAGCCCAGGGAGGTGACCCTGCGGTGGTAACGGATCCCGAACTTTTGCCGAAGGCATCTATGGTGGTTCCGGTCTGTGCGGACAGAGACGGTTACGTGGAAAAAATTGCCTGTGAGGATATCGGCATTTGTTCCCTGCTGTTAGGCGGCGGAAGAGAGACGAAGGAGAGCACCATCGATCTGTCGGTAGGCATTCTCCTTAAGAAGAAAAAAGGTGACGCTGTAAAAGCGGGCGATGTGCTGGGAATCCTGCATGCGAATGATGCAGACCGTCTGAAAGCAGCCAGAGAAAAATTTCTGAATGCTTATGTTATCTCAGATAAATGCCCGGAGACGGAGCCTTTGATCAAGGGAATTTTGCAGTAACATATTCCGGTGCCTTTCGTCATATAGTTCTATATGAAAATGAGAAGAGCACGACAACAAAAAGAAAAATGGATCGATTCCCTGCAGCTTCCCAAGGATGTGTGTATGGGTGCCCTGCGGGTAACATTAACAGGCAGTTCTGAGGTGTGGATCGAAAATTACCGTGGAATCCTGGAATATACCGGAGAACGGATTCTGTTGCAGGCGAAGACATGCAAACTCTGTCTGGAGGGAAGCAGACTTTCCATTGACTATTATACCAATGAAGACATGAAGATCAGCGGCAATATCCGTTCGCTGCAGTATTTATGAGGGTAATGGGGGAAGTTTGACAATGACGGAATGGATCAGGCGCCTGCAGGGGTATGTGAAGATTCGTGTAT
>CAVFMG010000142.1:0-7499 GCA_963623435.1 Odoribacter splanchnicus | reverse complement strand
ATCCGCTGACGAGACCTCCCTTGGTACCACACGTTTCTTTCTCTCCATATATCTGCCACATTTACTACAGCTAATTCCGAGTAGTTATTGGACTTCGGTTTGTACAGCAACCTTATCCTTAACTGTAGCCTGATGTGATTTCTATTCGTCAGACCAGAGATTTGCCTTCATTATGTGAAGCTTCACATAATGAAGGTTATGAAAAGCTACACATTATGCAAAGTAGGCGATAGAAAAACTTATAAATAAAGGATTCTTTGGTTGATTTACTTTTCATAATCCATCACGATTTAAGTGTATTTTTATCAAAGCACTTAAGGAGGAACACAAGGTGGAAAATTTAACTTTGCAGCAATTAGTCAACCAAACCAAGGAGGCTCTCATTGAAGCTGGTGCATCCAACTATTACCAAAACGTATTTAAAACTCTTACAAAGCAACTTTTACTCTACGCAAAAGAACATGACGCAGAATCTTTTAGTATGGATTTTGGATTGCAGTTCTTAGAAGACCATTATTCCATGTCATCTAAAATCGAACAGAAGAAATGGTGTGCAACCTATTCCCGTTGTATTAATGCCTTAGCAGAATACCAACATTCAGGAAATGTGACTCTATATCTTGTTATGGATAAAAGGGTATACACTTTTCCTGACAGTTTCAAAGACAGTGCTGAAGCCTACCTCTCGCATCGAGAGAAAACAGGAATTACCAAAAAATCAAATAAAGTTTTCAGTTTGTATCTAGAAAGATTTTTTATGTTTTTGAAAAAGAAGAACATATCTTCTCTGGATGTCCTGTCTCTTAAAGATGTTTTGGGTTTCATGGCATCACTAAGCTGCTATGAAAAGCCAACCATAAATCATACAATGCGGGCAGTTCGATATTATCTGAAATACTGCTATGAGAATGGCTTTATGAATACGGAGATGTTCTCCAATCTTCCCAATCCCCATTACAACAGACAAAGCCGTTTACCTTCATCGTATACTGCAAACGAAGTAAAAAAACTTCTTGATTCGATTGATCTTGGAAATCCTTGTGGAATCCGTGATTATGCAATCATTCTTCTGATTGCAAGACTCGGGCTGCGCAGCAGTGATGTGGCCAATCTCAGATTTTCCAATATCGATTGGGAAAAAGAGAGTATCCGTTTAACTCAGGTAAAAACAGGAAATCCGTTGGAACTTCCTCTGCTTGAAGATGTGGGCGAAGCAATCATCAATTATCTGAAGAACGCAAGACCAAAAACTGATTCAGATCATGTTTTTGTGAGGCAAGTTCCGCCGTATACGAATTTTAATCCTGGTGCAGTCGGTGCCCTTGTAAGAGTTCATCTCCAAAAATCAGGGATTCATCTTGAAGGGAAAAAGAAAGGTTCCCATACGCTTCGTCACAGCCTTGCAAGTCGTCTGTTAGAGCATGAGATTCCTCTTCCGGTCATTTCAGAAATCCTGGGACATACAACTACCGAAACCACGATGACATACCTTCGTATTGATATCACCGAACTCAGAAAGTGTGCATTGGAGGTGGCAATCTAACATGACAAGAATCAGAAAATCACCAACAATGACAGGACCATTTGCTGAGACCGCTCAGGAATTCATTCAATACAAAAGAAGTGCCGGTTTTAAATACGCAGATGAACCGAAATGCTTATCACGATTTTGCCGTTTCAGTGAAGAACTGGGTATCACAGAAATAGAAATATCCCGTTCTCTTGCAGAAAAATGGATTGCACCAAGAGAAAGTGAATCTGAAAAAAGCCGTTCACACCGTATTACCTGTATAAGACAGTTTGCTGTCTACCTGAATAATCTCGGCTATGATGCTTATATAGTACCAGAAGTAAAAGGCTTGAATCATAACTCATTTGTTCCCTATATATTTACACATGAACAGATAGTATCTGTGATAAAAGCAGCTGATGAAACAGAACCTCGGGAGGTTGCAAGAAACATGCATCTGGCGCTACCTGTGATATTTCGTATTCTCTATGGCTGTGGACTTCGTGTATCTGAAGTTGTTGGTCTTCGCTATAAGGATGTAAATCTCGAAGATGGGATTCTTACAATCCGTGAAGCCAAAACTGACCGTGACCGATATATCCCATTATCAGACTCTGTGAAAGAAGCTTGTATATCCTATGCAGATAAAACCTGGTGGGAAAAAGACAGTGACTTTTTCCTTCCTGCCCCTGACAAGACCATGATCAGTCCTATGACTGTATATCAAAGATATCGTAGATATCTGGAAGTTGCAGGTATTTCGCATGGTGGAAAAGGGCAAGGACCTCGTCTGCATGATATTCGTCACACATTTGCAGTTCACGTTTTGCAAAAGTGGATCAAGGATGAAGTAGATTTGACTGCTATGCTCCCGATTCTCTCTACATATATGGGACATAAAACAGTACGCTCAACTGCACAGTATCTGCGGCTGACAGCCGAAGTTTATCCCGACTTGATGAAAAAAGTGGAAAAATCCTGTGCATATGTCATCCCGGAGGTATGCCATGAGGGAAACTGATTTTGCCCGATATCTGACACAGTTCCTGTCAACATATCTTCCGGGGCAGGTTGGGAGTAAACGAAACACTCAGTTAGCATACAGAGATTCATTCTCTTTATTTTTAAGATACTGTAGAGATCAGGAGAATCTTTCACCTGAAAAGCTGACGATTGCCAAAATAGATCGAGAATTAATACTTCGTTTCCTTCAATGGCTAGAAGATGAGCGCAACTGCAAAGCAGCGACAAGAAATCAGCGTCTGGCAGCAATCCATTCATTTTTCAGTTTTTTAATGGTGGAAGAACCACAGTATATGCAGCAAAGTCAGAAAATCCTGGCTATTCCAATGAAAAAAACGGACAAGCCTCCTCTCATGTATCTTCCTCTGGATAGCATTAGAGGGCTGTTGGAACAACCTGACAGAACCACAATCCAAGGAAAACGAGATGCTGTGCTACTGTCACTTTTATACGACACAGGTGCAAGAGTTCAAGAACTTGTAGATTTAAAAGTGTGTGATATTGCTTTGAATGATACTGTTACCATCATACTGACTGGGAAAGGTGGTAAAAGCCGTATTGTTCCAGTCATGAAACCAACCGGAGAATTATTGAAGCAATATATGGAAGGTTCTGGTTTGACTTCACCTGTATATGGCCGCAATCCATTATTCACTAATCGTGGTAACAAACCGCTGACAAGAGCTGGTGTGACATATATTTTGAAAAAGTATGCAGCACAGGCTCAGGCAATGGGAGTAAAAGACATCTCTGCGGAGATTACACCTCATTGGCTGAGACATAGCAAAGCAATGCATCTGCTTCAATCTGGTGTCAATCTTGTTTATATCAGAGATTTACTGGGGCATTCTGACATTTCAACAACTGAAATCTATGCACAGGCAGATGAAAAGATGAAACGGAAGGCTTTGCTGGAGGCTTATGACAGCCCAGCATCTGATGAATTACCGACATGGAAAAAGGATAAAGACCTTCTTGATTGGTTGAAGTCGCTGTAAGGAGTACTTCTGAATTATGCAAAGTCTGAAGAGCCCATACACTTTATATAATCAACAAAGTGTGGGCTCCACTTTGCATAATAACTTACTTTTCATAACCTCCACCTTCCTTCAGATTCCCCTCACGTTAATCATAGTATATCTATGAATAGGACACCCTTGGTCTTGGCTGTATCCTTCCCACTACTAGGGTGGATTAGGGACTTTCACCCATTAGAAACGTGCGCCGCAAGGCGCACACGAATCAGAAGTTCACTCTTAAACGGAGTGGACTTCTATTTTTTATTACTTTTCCATAACTTCCGCAAAAAATCCACTCTTGAGTTAATCATCTTTTCCTCTGATTTTTCCGCCTTTCTGTATTGTACCATTTTGCCACTTTTTTCTTCCGTATTATCCATTGTACTTCATTTTATTTGCAGTATACTTAGGGCACAATCAAACGGAGACAGACTTACGCGCTTATTAAAGCACATACCCGCCTGCCTTCCAGTATTTTTACACAGGAGGTACAAACACATGAAAAAACCGATCTTAGTTGTTATGGCAGCCGCTATGGGGGATTAAAACAGATAGATCCTGTTGGCAGCCATAGGGAAGTCATTATGGACTATTCACTATATGATGCCCGTCGTGCCGGGTTTGAACGCGTGATTTTCATCATCAAGCACTCCATCGAAAAAGATTTTCACGAAGCGATCGGAGCACGTCTCGCAAACTACATGGATGTTTCCTATGCCTACCAGGATTTAGAGGACCTGCCGGAAGGATATACCGTACCGGAGGGACGGAAAAAACCATGGGGCACCTGCCATGCGATCCTTGCAGTCAGAGATCTTATTGATGCCCCGTTTGCAGTGATCAATGCTGATGATTACTATGGCACCACCTGTTTTCAGATCATCTACGATTACCTGTCCACACATTCAGATGACGATAAATACCGCTACTGCATGGTCGGCTATCAGTTAAAAAATACCGTTACGGAAAATGGCTCCGTTGCAAGAGGTGTCTGCACCACCGATGCTGATGCCAACCTGGTCAGTGTCGTGGAGCATACACAGATTGAAACGTATGAAAACGGCATCCACTTTACCGAAGATAAAGGAGCTACCTGGCAGGAGATCGATGGGGACACCACTGTTTCCATGAACCTCTGGGGATTTAATGAAAGTTTTATCAAAGAAGCTAAAGACCGCTTCCCTGCCTTTTTGGATGATGCCCTGATAAACAATCCGATGAAAGGGGAATACTTCCTGCCATCCGTTGTCAGCCAGCTTCTTGCGGAAGGGAAGGCAACCGTCAAAGTATTAAAAAGCCCGGATAAATGGTACGGTGTCACCTATCGTGAGGATAAACCGGGAATCGTAAAAGCACTTGCCGACAAAGCTACTGCCGGATTCTATCCAGTTCCATTATGGCAGTAACCACACATTCATTGAAAGGAGAATTTATCATGTTACAGATCGCACCGGAACTTTATGACGAAGTGCTCTCCGCCTATGACTTAGGCGAAGGAACCATCACCTATACACCTTATGGCGAGGGACACATCAATAATACCAAACTTGTGACAGTGACCGGGAAGGATACCCACAGATATATCCTGCAACGGATCAACACTGATATCTTTACCGATCCGAGCACACTGATGGAAAATATCTGTGGTGTTACTTCTTATTTAAAGGAGATCATTGCAAAACGCGGCGGTGACACCATGCGCGAAACCATGACGGTTGTATATACCAGGGACGGGAAACCTTTTTTTGCAGATTCCACGCAAGGTGTCTGGCGGATCTATCCATTCATCGAACATACTATCTGCCTGCAGCAATGCAGAAATACCAGGGATTTTTATACTTCTGCCAGAGCCTTCGGACAGTTTCAGAAAAACCTGGCAGGATATGATGCTTCCACCTTACATGAAACGATTCCGGATTTCCATAATACACCAGACCGTCTCTATAAATTCAAAGAAGCGCTCACTGCAGATGTGATGCACCGCGCCGCAGATATTCAGGAAGAGATTGATTTTGTCCTGAACCATGAAGCGGACTGCTCTTATATGACGGATCTGCTCTCTGCCGGAAAGCTCCCGCTTCGTGTTACCCACAATGACACTAAGTTAAATAACATCCTCTTAGATGACCAGACTAACGATGCCGTCTGCATCATCGACCTGGATACGGTAATGCCGGGACTTGCCGCCAATGATTTTGGGGATTGCATCCGTTTTGGAGCAAACCACAGTGCCGAGGACGAACCGGATCTGTCCAAAGTAAATTTTTCCCTGGAGCTTTTTGAAGCATATACCAAAGGATTTTTGGAAGTTGCCGGAGATGCCCTTACCCCGTTGGAAATTGAGACACTTCCATGGGGCGCAAAACTGATGACACTGGAGTGTGGCATACGCTTTCTGACCGATTACCTGGAAGGTGACCATTACTTTGCCACCCACCGTCCGGGACAGAACCTTGACCGCACCCGTACACAGTTCAAACTCGTCCATGACATGGAGGAGCATTGGGACGAAATGAATGCCATTGTAAGAAACTATACAAAATGATGAAAAAAGAGACTTTTTCCTTCAATTTGTGTACACTGCCGTATCCATTAGGTAATTTCATCGTAATCCATCCTTCCGCTTTTCAAATGGAAACTACTGTCCATTTGTGTATTACGCATTGTGTATTACCTGTGTATTACGTGTGTATTATATACAAAAATTGAGGGCTTGTCAAAACGAACCAAGCCCTCAAAAAGTCAGTATTTATGCGGTTTTCTTAGAACTTACCAGCTTTAGCTGCTTCCTCGATGGAAACTGCTACAGCAACAGTAGCACCAACCATCGGGTTGTTGCCCATTCCAATAAGACCCATCATCTCTACGTGAGCCGGTACGGAAGAAGAACCTGCGAACTGTGCATCAGAATGCATACGTCCCATTGTATCTGTCATACCATAGGAAGCAGGACCTGCACCCATGTTATCCGGATGAAGTGTACGTCCTGTACCACCGCCGGATGCTACTGAGAAGTATTTTTTACCCTGCTCGATACACTCTTTTTTGTATGTACCTGCTACCGGATGCTGGAAACGTGTCGGGTTGGTGGAGTTACCTGTGATAGATACACCAACGTTCTCATGATGCATGATTGCAACACCTTCCTGAACATCATCAGCACCGTAACATTTTACGGAAGCACGAAGTCCTTTGGAGTATGCTTTCTCATATACAATGTTCAGTTTTGCTTCTTTGTAGTCATATTTTGTCTCTACAAATGTGAAGCCGTTGATACGGGAAATGATCTGAGCTGCATCTTTTCCAAGACCGTTCAGGATAACACGTAACGGTTTCTGACGTACTTTGTTTGCTTTCTCAGCGATACCGATGGCACCTTCAGCTGCTGCAAAGGACTCATGACCAGCTAAGAAGCAGAAGCACTCTGTCTCCTCTTCCAGAAGCATTTTACCAAGGTTACCATGCCCAAGACCTACTTTACGATGATCTGCTACAGAACCCGGAATACAGAAAGCCTGAAGACCTTCTCCGATTGCTGCAGCTGCCTCAGAAGCTTTGCGGCATCCTTTTTTGATTGCGATTGCTGCACCTACTGTATAAGCCCAGCAAGCATTCTCAAAACAGATCGGCTGGATTTTCTTTACCTGATCGTATACATCCAGACCAGCATCTTTTGTAATTTTCTCTGCTTCTTCGATAGAAGCAATTCCATAACTATTTAAAACAGAATTGATCTGGTCAATTCTTCTTTCATATGATTCAAATAAAGCCATTGTCCATTACTCCTTTCTCGGATCGATGATTTTTGCTGCATCAGCTACACGGCCATACTGACCTTTTGCTTTTTCCCATGCAGTATTCGGATCATCACCATTTTTGATAAAGTCAGTCATTTTGCCAAGGCTTACGAACTGATATCCGATGATCTCATCATCCTCATCCAGAGC
>CAVFMG010000141.1:0-7605 GCA_963623435.1 Odoribacter splanchnicus | reverse complement strand
TTCACCCACTTATGAGCGAGCTCATGTGGGTTTAGACCTTTTGACCCTGGCATCTTATTATATAAATATATAAGAAAGAATTAAGGAGGCAGGAAAAGTGGTAGCACAGATACTTGCAGTAGTCATATTTCTGGCGATGTTCGTTCTGATCGTTCTGGAAGTATGGGAAAGACACATTATCACATTGGGCTGCGGCCTGCTGACACTGGTACTGGTATTCGGACTGGGAATGCACAGTATGAGCGCAGTGTTGGAGACCTTGAACTTAGGCAGCTTTTTCACAAGTCATTTCTGGTACACGGCTGGACAGTCCGCAGAGGCTTCCAGTGGTATCAACTGGGAGACCATTGTGTTCGTAGCGGGAATGATGATCATGGTAGAGGGAATGGCGAGAGTCGGATTTTTCCGCTGGCTCTGTATGCGCCTTGCCAAGATGGTTAAGTATAAGGTTGTACCGCTGTTTGTCACCTTTATGGTATTATCCGGTATCCTGGCGATGTTCATTGACAGTATTACCGTTATTCTGTTCCTGGCAGCAGTTACCATTGAACTGTCACAGCTGTTGAAGTTCAATCCGGTGCCTATGATCCTGGCAGAAGTGTTCTGCGCGAACCTTGGTGGATCCGCAACCATGTGTGGAGATCCCCCTAACATTATCATCGGAACATCCTTGGGATATTCTTTCATGGATTTCCTGACCAATACCGGTGTGATTGCCGGAATCTCCCTGATCGTGGTAGTAGCCTATTTCTATCTGGTATTCCAGAAGGAGCTGCGTGCAAGTGAGACTGCTGCAGCAGGCAGCAATCAGACTTACCCGGATCCTTCGGAAGCCATTACTGATAAAAAAGGGTTCATTATCAGCACTGTTATTTTCCTGTGTGCGGTTGTACTGCTGGTAACCCATGCACAGACCGGTCTGACGGTTTCCTGCATTGGTGTATTCATCTCTATCGTGACCCTGATTGCTGCCGGTAAGGATGCACTGAAGCTGATCAGGCAGATTGATTACAAGACATTATTGTTCTTCATCGGATTATTTATGGTAGTAGGCGGTCTGGAGCAGACCGGTATCCTGAAGGTAATGGCGAACTTTATCGGAGACATCAGCAACGGTAATATTATGCTGATGGTTGCAATTATTCTGTGGATCTCTGCCATTGCAAGTGCGTTTGTAGATAACATTCCTTTTGCAGCGACGATGATCCCTATCATCAACAGTCTGGCCGTTACTCAGGGCGTAGATCTGTCCGTTCTGGCATGGGCGCTGGCTATGGGAACCGATATCGGTGGAAGCGCAACTCCTATCGGAGCATCTGCAAATGTGGTAGGTATTGCGACCGCAGCAAAAGCAGGCCATATGATTAAGTGGGGAAAATATTGCAAAGTCATGGCTCCTGCGACTATAATAGTAGTAGGAATCTCCATGGTAATGATCTATGTGAGATACCTGTAGGACGATAAGGAGGGCAGACCCATGAGTGAACAATTGATTATCTCTGTCAGCCGTGAGTATGGCAGCGGCGGACATGAGATCGCACAGAAGCTGGCAGAAATCTATAAACTGCCGTTGTATGACCACAATTTGCTGGATGAGGTAGCTGCAAACATGAATGTAAGCGGCGCGGATCTGGTAGAATTTGATGAAAAGAGACGCAATAAATTCCTGTACCGCAGTGTAATGGGAATGAACAGTTCTCCGTCGGACAATGTAGCCAGAATGCAGTTTGATTACATTAAGAAAAAGGCAGAGGCAGGAGAGTCCTTTGTGATTGTAGGACGTTGCTCCGAGGTTGTACTGAAGGATAATCCGAATCTGATTTCCATTTTCGTACTGGGAGATAAGGAAGCCAAGATCGAACGTGTTATGCGGATCTACGAACTGGATGCAAAGCATGCGGAAGAGCGCATGATTGAGAAGGACCGCCGTAGAAAATATTACCATAACAGCCATTGCAAGGTAAAATGGGGTGACTCCCGCAGCTATGATCTGTCCATCAACAGCAGCAGACTGGGTGTGGATGAGACCGTAGTTTCTCTGAAGAACTACATAGATGCAAGAATTGCTCATAAATAAAAGGTAACATATTTACAGGGACTACTGTTGATAGTATACGTAAAAAATTGCGTATCTGCCGCAGATAGTCCCCTTTTTATCATCTGAAAGTTACCAAATATTGTAACTATTCAGAGCTTCATTCGCAAAATCGCATCTACGATGCTTATTTTTTGCTCATTGAGGCTGCTTCGCCAAAGAAATTTACAAAATTATGCTCATTCATGCAAGCATGATTCGCAAATTCATGTAAACTTCCTCGGCTCTGAATAGTTAACAAATATTAAGGAATTCTGCCGTGACGAATACGAAAGAGTGTGGTATCCTAGGAGACAAATAAGAATAAAGCAAGCAACAGCGTGTACGATTGATTACATGGAAATGAGGTTCAGAATGAGCGACAGAGAGAGAGACTCCATACAGGAGATGGAAGATATACAAAGGGGACTGGAAGCCTTTTTACAGCAGGAGATGCAGGAAATGCAGGCATCCGGATCCGGCAGACGCAAGACGACCGGTACAGGACAGCGGGCAGCGGAGCACCCGGCACCGCAGATGTTTGACATGAGCGAGGATGATGAGGAAGAGGAGGAACTGGATGTGATCGGATCCGGCAGACGAGGAAGAGAGGATGAGTATGCGGAGGACTGGGATGATCCCGCTTACCGCAGGAGACAGTCACAGCGCAGGGAGCAGCAGACCGGACGCAGAGGGACCGAACGCCAGGCACAGCGACAGACCGGACGCAGAGAGACCGAATATCATGCGCAGCGCAGAGATCCTGAGCGGAGTGAGCGTACCGGGTCCCGGAGGAAGAAAGCGTCAAAACACGAAGAGACGGATGTAAAGACGGGTAAGAAGTTGAAAGCCACCCCGAAGACGAAGAAGAAAAAATCCGGGTTTAAACGTTTCCTGATCGCAGTAGCGCTGATTATCGTATTCCTCGCAGCGGGATTGTATATTCTGGTAGGCAAAGTCTATGCTGAGATGAATTATGAAGAGATCGCATCTGTGTCAGACTCTCCCATGAAGGAAGAAGGCGTAACGAATATTCTGCTCATCGGTAATGATTCCCGTGAGAACGGGGAGGATGGCAGATCTGATGCCATGATCCTGCTGTCCATCAGTAATAAGACGAAGAAGATATACATGACATCTCTGCTCCGAGATATGTATGTGGATATTCCGGGACATAAGAGTAACCGTCTGAACGCCGCCTATTCCTACGGCGGTGCGGAATTGCTGATGCAGACCATCGAACAGAATTTTGATATTCATATCAGCCGCTATGTGCTGGTGAATTTTGAAGCCTTCGCAAATCTCGTAGATGCGGTCGGTGGTGTGGATCTGGAACTGACTTCAAAAGAAGTGGAATACGTAAACGGCTATCTTGTGGAATATAATATTTTACTGGGAAGACCGGAGGGAACGGACTATTTTGACGACCTGTCCGGCGGCATGGTGCATCTGAATGGTCCCCAGGCACTGGCATATTGCAGAAACCGTTATATCGGTACGGATTTCGGCAGAACCGAACGTCAGCGAAAGGTGCTGACAGAGGTTATTCACAAGTTGCCTAAAGGCATGTTGACGAATCCGAAGAAACTGATTGACGGGCTGATGCCGAACCTGACCACAAACCTGACCCAGACGGAATGCTATCGCTTAAGCCTGATGGCACCGAAGATCCTGACCTATGATATCGTACAGAACAGCATTCCCATTGAGGGCACTTACAAGGACGCTACCATACGTGAGATGGCAGTGCTGGAAGTGGATTTCGATGCAAATAAAAAGTTCCTGCAGGAGAATCTGTACGGAGAGGGAGACAGCTTGGCAACGACGGAATCTTCTGCAAATTAAGCGATTCATCGGAAAACAGAGGGAGAACATATATGGGGCAGAAAAGAAAGCGGTTTGTGGCAGTACTCTGTACTGCTGTCGTAATGGCGCTTAGTGGCTGCGGGGATGATCTGACACAACAGGTCTATATCCCTGGAATCGAGGACCTGGCGCAGCCTATCGGTGGTTATAATAACGGATTGCAGGACAGTACGTCTGCGGAAAATTCCGGGGAGACCTCACAGACAGGCTCTTCGGACGGAGAAAATGTTGCGCAGTCGGAACAGTCAGGAGAGTCCGATGCTTCGGGGGACCGCTACACGATTACGATCTCCGCGGCAGGAGATGTTACCTTGGGCAATCATCAGGAACAGGGCTATAGCGCTTCTTTTCGTCAGGTGTACGATCAGGCGGAGGATGAGGGTTATTTTTTCGAGAATGTCAGAGATATTTTTGCAGCGGACGATATGACCATCGTGAATTTGGAGGGACCGCTGACTACATCGGAGCAGATGCGTGAGGGGCAGACCTATTGCATCAAGGGAGATCCGGCGTACGTTCATCTGCTGACACTGGGCAGTATTGAAGCGGTAAGCTTCGCAAATAACCATCGGCTGGACTATGGAGAGCAGGGCAGCCAGGATACGGTGGCAGCATTAGAGCAGGAAGGGATTATATATGCCTATGATAAAAATGTGGGAGTCTATGAAGTCCCGGACAGTGCAGCAGCCCATGGCGGAGAGCGTAATCTGAAGATTGGCATTATCTCTGTCAATGAAGTGGAATGGGGAGCACAGGTGGAAAAGCTGATTCAGAGCAATATCGAGACTCTGCGGGAACAGAATGTGGATCTGATCCTTGCCTGCTGTCACTGGGGTATAGAGAAAGACACCTACCCGGAGAACTATCAGCAGCAGCTTGGCAAAAAGTGCATTGACTGGGGCGTGGATCTGGTCATCGGTCATCATCCTCATGTGCTTCAGGGAATCGAGGAATACAAGGGCAGATATATTATTTACAGTCTGGCGAATTTCTGCTTCGGAGCTAATCGGAACCCGACGGACAAAGATACCATGATTTTCCAGCAGACGTTTACTTTTGAAAACGGACAAAAGGTGGAGGATCAGAATGCCCGGATCATCCCCTGTATGGTAAGCTCTGTATCCGCAAGAAATGATTTTAAACCAACACCGGCAGTCGGAGAGGATGCAAAGAGAATCCTGGAGCGGATGAACGAATACAGCAGGAATTTTGGCGTGGAATTTGATGAAAACGGTGAAATTATTGTAAATTAGGTGAAGGGAAGCAGCCGATGGAAAAAGCATTTAAACTTGATTTTGCCAACGATAAGACTGGAAGTCTGTATGTGAATTGTTGCGGATGCTCCCAGACGGCGCCGCTGCACAGCTTCGGACCGGCATCCAAGCCGCATTATCTGATTCATTATGTCTTGAGCGGGAAAGGGCATTTCCGGTTCCATGACAAGGAATACCAGCTGGAGGCGGGGTACGGATTCCTGATCCAACCCAACGAACTGGCTTTTTACCAGGCGGATGAGAAAGATCCATGGAGCTATCTGTGGGTGGGATTCGCCGGAAGCCGGGCGGAAGAATACTTACATAGCATGGGGCTGTCTGACAGACACCCTATTTTTACCTGCGATAAATCCGAGGAACTGTATTCTATCGTCCGGGATATGATGGAACATAATACCTTCGGTATCGCGGATGATCTGCGCCGTAATGGGCTGTTAGGGGTATTTCTGTCGGTGATCGCAGACAGTGCCGGTGTCGTAGCGCGAGAGGAAGAGGATAAGGGCAACCAGTACGTGAAAAAGGCAGTCTCTTTTATCCAGAGCAACTACTGTAATCCCATCAAGGTCACGGATGTGGCGGATTATGTGTGTATTAACCGAAGCTACCTATATACGCTGTTCCAGAACTATCTGGGGATGTCACCCCAGCAGTTCCTCACGACGTTCCGCATTACCAAGGCGAGAGAACTGCTGGAATCTACGAATTATCCCATTGAGAGTATTGCACTGTCCTGCGGCTACAGCGATGCGCTGGTATTTACCAAGGCTTTTCATGCCATGAAGGGCATGTCTCCCTCGAAATACCGCAAAGAAAGCCACAGAGAGAGCACAAAAGAACAGCTCCAGGAGGTCGAGGGCTTAATCGCCCAGCTCTTGAAGCCATAAAAGCTGTCATAAAAGCTGCTACAAAAGCTGATGCAATATTGTTTATTTATTTTCTTTGAATAGTTACAAATAATGGTTCACCTTATGTCATGTGGAATACGGGAAACCTCCTGGTGATTGCAAAATACAATCATACAAAGAAAAGCATAGAAATGAAATGATCAAAATGGAAAATGCAACATTCTGTTATAGAATGTTGCATTTATTACATCTATTTTTTTCAAGGAGGCTATTTATGAGCACAACACAACCCATCCGTAACAAACAACTTTTACATGATTTCAAAAACTACTATCTGACCACCCGCCCGAATGTCCGTAATTATACCCTCATCATGTTCGGTCTGAACACAGCACTTCGCATAAGTGACATCCTTCACCTCACCTGGGGTGACGTCTATTGCGCGGAACGAAGATGCTTTCATGCCCATCTCCTGATTGCAGAGAAAAAAACAGGAAAAGAAACCAGAATTTTTATCAACAAGGAACTTCAGAAAATATTACGGTCTTATCGAAAAACACAGTCCTGCATAGCTGATACCGACTACCTTTTTCCAAGTCCCAAAAAAGTGGGAACTCCTCTCTCCCGATATCAGGCATACCGCATTGTCCGCAGGGCAGCCGAAGCCGTTGGAATCGAAGATATAATACGTTGCCACTCCCTGCGGAAAACATTCGGCTATCATGCCTGGAAAATGGGAATACCCCCGGCACTACTGATGGAGATCTACAATCATTCTTCTTTTCAGATTACAAAACACTATCTGGGAATTGAACAAGATGACAAAGATGCTGTATTTCGAGACATACAACTATGATATGCAGCTAATTTAGTTGCAATAGTGATATAGTAAAAACGGCATAACGATTTTTGTAAAAAAGACTAAAGTTTTTCTGCGGTCAGCCGAAATATGTAATGCAAAGCAAAATGCAACATTCTATAACAAAATGTTGCATCAGTGAGGAACAGCAGGCAAGGAAGGCTGAATAGAACAAGGAGGTTGAAGTATATGCTGCGTCTGACCGTTAGTCCGGAAGAATACCTGATGATCAATGACAATATCAAGATCGTGTTCTTAGGAGGAACCAAGAATCATCTTCGTATTATGATCGATGCACCCAAAGAGGTGAATATCGTACGAAGCACGGTATTGGAGAATAAGATTACCGATCCGGAAGAGAGAGCAAAGCTTCCCAAATATTATGCGGAGGAAGAGCATCCGGAGAAATATAGCAAGAAGTCCAATGTGATCATCACCAGAGGAAATGCGGAGAAACATTAATTTTACACGGTAATAACCGGAGGAAGAGCGATTCTGTCAGGGCCCGACAGGGAAGTTCCTACTCCGGTTACTATAAAAACTAACAACAAGTATCTGAGAGAAAAGGATTTCTCATAACACAGATACGCACACTGCCACAAAAGGAATTGGGCAGTAATACAAGGAGGTAAATATTATGGTAGTACAACACAATCTTACAGCTATGAACTCTAACAGAATGTTAGG
>CAVFMG010000140.1:0-7690 GCA_963623435.1 Odoribacter splanchnicus | reverse complement strand
TGCTGGCGGCGGCGTTTCTGGGCATCCGACCGTATAATAAAAATGCATCGTCCACGACTTCCGCTGCCGAAGATACTCAGGAGACGATACTGGATGTGAACTCTGATAATATTACCAGTTTCAGCTATGTGTATGACGGCGAGACCTATTCCTTTGAAAAAGAGGATGATACCTGGTATTATGCAGACGATCATTCCCTTAATCTGAATCAGGAACGGATCAAAGCCATGATCTTAAAAGTGGCACCGTTAAAAGTAAATCAGGTGATCGAGAATGTGACAGATATGTCACAGTATGGACTGGCGAATCCGGAGCGTACCATTCAGTATGAGACCGCGGATCGCAGCGTGATCATCAATGTCGGTAACCTGAATTCCATGACCAGCCAGTACTACATTGCATTCCCTTCCGAAATGACGGTATATGCCGTGACCACTAATGTAGTGACCGGATTCAATTATACACTGGATGATCTGGTGGAGGAGGAGACCACGGAAGAGACGGAGACCGCAGAAACAGAAAGCACTGAGACTGCGGAGACAGAAAGTGAGACTTCGGAAACCAAATAAGCATTACAATCACAAAAGACTGCCCCCGGAAAAGAGGCAGTCTTTGTTGTTATTGGGGATTTTCACCACGAATGACAATAATGTCATTTAATCTTAATATCGTATCTTTTTGAGGCAGAATGGACAGATTTTCCCGCAGAATGAGGAAGATCGTGACCTGTTCTGCCTCTTCCATTTCTTCTACGGTTTTTCCGGCATGACGGGCATCCACGAAGATCTCGGCGATCTCATGGATGTCGGCGTCCCGGACATTGGAGATACTGCTTTTGCGTTGGTACTGCTCCACGAAACCGGCGCTGATGATACCGGTGGGGATCGCCACGGCGCCGACGCCGAGATAAGCGATGCAGATCGCCATGGTCCGTCCCAGGGTGGTAATGGGATAGATGTCTCCGTAACCCACGGTGAGCAGCGTTGACATGCTCCACCATATGCCGCTGAAGGCATTGCGGAAGACCTCCGGCTGGGAATCATGCTCCACACTGTACATGCACAGACTGCTGGCCAGCATCAGAATGAGTACGATGAACACGGAGGAAATGATCTGATTGCGTTTTTCATACAATACGGTAGTAATGACATTGAAGGAATCATACCGGGCATTCAGGCGGAACAGATGGAAGATCCTCGCCACCCGCAGCATCCGGAAGATGACCATGCCGGACAGGAAGAAAAAGGGCAGAATCGTCAGCAGGTCGATGATTCCGTCGAAGGAGATCAGGAACCGCAGGCGGGAGCGGAACTCGCTTTTATCCGGGTACAGATAATCCGCCGTCCAGATCCGCAGAATGTATTCCACACAGAAGATCAGGATGGTAATAACCTCGACCACGTGAAATATCGGAAATAAAAAAGCAAGCTCATCAAAGGTTTGCAGAAAAGTTACCAGAATATTTGCACAGATAACGATAGCAATAAAAATATCAAAGAGCCGGCTCAGACGGTTACTTTTGGCACCAATCTGGATGATGTTAAATACTTTTTTCTTCATGTTGAATCCTCATTGTTTTCCGGGGCAGCGCAAGTGAATGCTTGTGATTCCATCATACGAAGCCAAGACACGAAAGTCAAGAAATCCGGCGACAGATTTATCGTAATAGGCATAACACAGCTAAAATGGGGATAGGCATACAGGATAGAGATATGGTACAATGCTTATAAAGCTACCGGATGGATTTGTAATTGGCACGAAAGAGGTACACGGTCATGAGAATACATCAGATATCAGACAAAATGAATCGATATATTGACAATACTATGGAAATACGTAAATTGTCTTCACCGGATATTGAGAAAATCGGAGGCGCGGATGAGTATGTACAGGTCAGTAGGGTTAATGCGTTAAAAATCCGGAAGCTGTCTGAGGAAAACAGAGAAATCATGAAAAAAGTAATTAGTCCTTTGCTGACTAATCATCTGCTGTTGTCTGATGAACTTGGCAGAGCTTTCAATGATTTCTGCGAAAAATTGATAGACGTATATGATATGGTGGACGTTGATCTGCCTATTCTGATGAGGGTTTCGGAGAGACTATTAGAGGATGCCCGTGGGAAGGATGATCCAGATTATCTGGTAAAACAATTGGATCGTAATGTCATTGCAAATTATGCTATGATGAATCAATTTAAGAGAAGTACTCTGGATTCGCATGTTTGGAAAAAGTATCATGAGAATGGTCTGAAAGCAGCAGATGAAATTCTGAGCTTTATGGATGAAAAGTGTTTTTTGAAGCTTCATGAGGAAGAAAGCCGTGAAAGTGTGTTGATTACCACGCGCTACTTTTGTACATTATATGATAATAAAGAAACGACTGCAGCTGAAGCGGAAATGATTTTCCGGAAGCTGACAGTATCTTATGAATTGGCGGAGAATCCCTTTTATCATGAACAGGCACCAAATTATGACTGGAACCGACATAGAATTAAGGCTTTGGAATATATGGGGCAATTAACGGAAAACAATAATCAAAAGGCATGTTCAAGGGAATTATGCAGTAAAATACGACCTTATCTTTCCACGTTGCTTGAGATATTTGATGAGAATCCCGAACAGAATAAACAGTATATATCGAGATACAGTATTCAACTCTTGCAGATCAGAACGGATTATTTTGCAGGGATGACAGATAGAGAATCCTATAAGGTTCAACTGGCTCAGCTGTATGAAGAATGGGCTTTGGAGCATAACCCGGTGTATGCGATTTATTGCTATGACCTGTTGCCGTTAGAATATGTTGGAATTTTGGATAGAGCATTTTTAACGGAGCAGGAAAAGGGGCAGTTGGATAAGTTTTATCACAATGCCATCAGCTTTGCAATGTATAACGAGAGCAATGTTTCACTTTCTTTCTTTTTGGAATATTTAATTCAGCTGTTGGATACGTTTATTGAACTGCCGGACTGTACACATTTTGATGCTTTGGTATTGCGATGCTTTGCAGCGCTACATCCGCCGTCTTATATCCATGCATTTATGACTGCAAAGCTTGCAGGATGTCTTTGTACACATCTGATCACAATATGCCCGAATCTGTTTTTAGGAATCTTTGGATGTTATTCTGTAGAGCAGATTAAAACAAAGAAAGATTCCATCATACACTTTACCTATCATGCGGCATTGATGCATGATGTAGGGAAATTAGCAATGATAGAGACTCTGCTCACCTGTGGGAGAGATTTGACAGAGGAAGAGAAGCAGATACTCAGTGGACATCCGCAGTTAGGTTACCATCTGGTTCAGGATAAAAAATCAGTGGAACAATATAAAAATGTCATTCTCAGTCACCATGAGTGGTATGATGATCCTACAATGTCCGACAAAGGAAGGGTGCAGGAAAAGACGGTGATTGATCTTGTTACCTGTGCCAGTGAATTGGCAAGGGCAACAGAATACCTCGGGGATCAGGCGGCTGTGGAAACAGGATTGAAGTGTGCAATGAAAGAGATAGAAAAGGAAAGTGGAAAACGTTATGGTAATTTTTTCCCGTGGTTTTTTAAGCTGCCTGAGGTTGTAGCAGATATTCAATATCTGATTACGGAAGGCCGGACACAGTTATATCGGGAAACTTATATTCGTGCACATGAAATTGCAACTGGTAGGGAGCAGACATTTTTCTAATATGGATAAAATCAGGTTAAATATACGAAAATATATTGAAAATATAGAAAAAATCGGGGTGCTGTCATCACCTAAATTTTCTTTTGACCGTAAAATACAGGATTATATAGCAAAGCTACGGGAAAATTTCGTGGAGATAGGAAGGTTGGCGGCAGAGAACAGGGAAATATTGGATCACTATTTGTTCCCGGTGTTACAGAGGGAAAAACTGAGTGATACGGATAGGATCTTGTTGAAGGAAGCCTTCGATGCATTGATCAATGGTTACATTATGGAGAATGTGGATATTCCCATTGCGACGATGATTGCGGATAAGCTGCTGGATGACGCACTGGTAGAAGGAGACGACGAAGCATTGATTCGAGCATTGGATGATAATGTGCTGGCGAATTATAATCTGATGAATATGTCTAAACGGACGCAAGGTTATGCAACGGTGTGTGAAAGAGCAAGAGAAAATGGATTTCGTGCGGCGAGACTGCTGCTTACTTATGTACAGCCTGATAAGTTTCTTACGTTGCAGGAAGATGACAGCAGAGAAGCAGTATTGACAAATGCAAGATATATTTCTGCTTTATATGAAAATATGTGCGGAGATTATGAGACAAATCGAGAGAATATCGAGATTCTTCAGAATGCTTTCCAGCTTGCGGAGAATCCCTTTTATCGTGAACACTCCCCGGAGTTTGACTGGAATTATTATCAGCTTCGTACCTGCGAGTACTTTGGTATGGTTTTGGAACAGGACAACAGCAGAGGGTTTGATCAGCTGCAATGCCGAGAGGTTCAGAAAAAGTGTGTCTTATTGAAGAAACTATGGGAAAAAAATCCCATGGAGAATGAGAAAATCATTACATTGGCAGAGGTACAGCTTTTGTCTGCCCGTGCAGAATATCTTTCCGGAATTCTGTCAAAAGAGGAATACAAACAGATATTGTCCGGATTGTATCGACAGAGAAATACTGATCGTTTTACTATGAGTGATGTATTCATTAATGTGCTGTTACCGATAGAATATATTCACCTGTTTGACGATTGCAGTATTTCCGAAAAAGACAAAAGTATAGTGGAAGAGATTTATCATAATGCAACAAACTATGCGTTTCGACTTCCGGATCAGTTATCGTTTAATTTCCTGTTAGAGTATTTCTGTGAATTGTTAGCATGTTTTATTGAGATTCCCGGCGGGATGACTTTTCAGGAACTGGGACTGAATTGTCTGGCTGCGTTTCATCCGCCTACCTATGTACATACCATGATGGTAGGAAAACTGACAGTTTGTTTGTGTACACAGCTCTTGCAAAGCCATCCGGAAGCTTTTCGGGGAATCATGGGGTATGATGGCAGAACACCGATGACGGAAAATCAAAAGTACGACATTCTTTCTTTTGCTTATCAGAGCGGGCTGTGCCATGATTTTGGAAAATTATATGTGATGGATGTAATCTCAGTATATGGCAGAAAAATTCTGGAGAACGAATTTGCGATTATCAAATCACATCCGAGACTTGGAGGCATGCTGTTGTCACGTTGTGAGAGCACCAGGCGTTATGCAAATATCGCTAAAGGACATCATAAGTGGTATGATAATACAAAGGGCTATCCGGAAGACTTTGATACCGGTAAAGTACCGGAGAAGGTGATTATTGATTTGGTTGCCGTGGCAGACTGCATCGATGCAGCGACCGATACCGTTGGAAGAAGTTATAATAGGGGCAAAACCTTGGATGATATGAAGGCAGAACTGACAGAAGGAGCAGGAACCAGGTATACGCCGTATATTGTAGAATTATTAGAGGATGAGAAGGTCTGTAGAGATATTACGTATATTCTTACGCAATACAGAGAAAGACTGTACCGCAACACTTATATGCGGCTTCAGCAGGTAACAGAGTGGGAGAGCCATGACTCGAAAGTCAAGAAGTGCAGTGACAGAATCCGTCAACTTTCTTAAAAACAGTCATATATTATAGTAAATCCAAATACAATGAAAGGATACAAAAATATATGGCTAGATTTACAAATCAGGCACAGCTTCGCTATGGAAATGAGATTACAAACTCCAATATAGCAGTGGGCGAGATCACGGAGGTATTGTCGGCAACCAAGACAGCAGTGCGTGATACCTACGGGCAGAACGAAAATGTGACGTATGTGATCAGCATTGTGAACTCAGGCACTACTGCATTTAATGGAATTACAGTAACGGATAATCTGGGAGAGTATTTGTTTAATACCAGAGAACTGACACCTCTGACGTATATTCCGGGGACCGTAAAATACTATGCAAACGGAATTTTACAGGCAACACCGGCTGTAACGGCAGGACCTCCTCTGACAATCACGGGAATTACCGTGCCTGCGGGAGGTAATGTGACACTTACCTATGAGGCTGAGGTGAACTCTTATGCGCCGCTGGCAGCAGAGGCTTCCATTACGAATACGGCGACGATTGCCGGGGCAGGGGTCACTCCTGTTACTGTGAATGAGACAGTAAATGCGGCAAGCGGACCGCTTCTTACGATCACAAAGTCCGTCAGCCCCGTACCTGTGACAGAGAATGGAACATTGACATATACGTTCCTGATACAGAATCTGGGTAATACGGTAGCGGATGCAGCTACCGGGGTCGTGATCACGGATACCTTTAATCCCGTATTGGAGAATCTGACGGTGAATTTTAATGGGACTGCATGGGCAGAGGGAACAAACTATACGTATGATACGACTACCGGATTATTTACCGGAACAGCAGGAGGTATTACCGTACCCGCAGCAACTTACACGCAGGATACCACCACGGGAGCCTGGGGCATCAATCCTGGCGTCAGCACACTGGTGATCTCCGGAACCGTATAAGCTAATGGATCCCTCTTACAGTGATTGTGAAAAACAATCCCGTAAGAGGGATTTTCTTTACAATGCAGGAAAAGCTGGTGTATCATCAGTTGTAGAAGAACCTATTGAAAAAGAGGACGACAGATGAAATTTGATTATAAGAAAACCATGTATGCCTGCTTTGTGGGATATATCGTACAAGCTATTGTGAACAGTTTCGTTCCGCTGTTATTTGTTACTTTTCAGGAGACATACAATATTCCGCTTGCGCAGATCACACTTCTGATCACAGTCAATTTTGTGGTACAGCTTCTGATTGACATGCTGTCTGCTGGATTCATTGATAAAATCGGTTATCGTGCTTCGGTGATCCTGGCGCATATTTTTGCGGCAGCAGGATTGGCACTTCTGACCATTCTGCCGGAAGTACTGCCGGATCCCTTCGTGGGAATTCTGATTGCCGTGTTCGTGTATGCCATCGGCGGAGGTCTGATCGAAGTGCTGATCAGCCCCATTATAGAAGCCTGCCCTACGGAAAATACGGTGAAAAATGGGATCTTGACTGTTTTATGAAATTCAGCTGTGTGCTTTGCATTGTATCGTATCTGTGCATTTCCTTTATTCCGATTCCCATGGTGGAACTGCTGGGCTGCGGACTGTGCGGATTCTCTGTGGGAATCCTGTGGCCCGGCACCTTCAGCAAGGCAGCGGCGGCGCTTCGACGCGGCGGAACCCTGTTGTTTGCTCTGCTGGCGTTAGCCGGAGACTTAGGCTGCTCCGGCGGACCGACCCTGGTAGGCTTCGTCTCCAGCGGACTGGGAGATAACCTCAGACTGGGAATCTTCGCAGGAATTATTTTCCCGATAGTGCTGTTGGGAAGCCTGATGCTGGGAGGACGCCGGGAGAGATAAACAAATCGGGCGAAAGAATTGGATGTGGTGATCGTGGAAGGTTCTGTTAGAAAAATCATGAAGAAACGCGAAATCTTGTAAAAAATCTCTTGATAAATTTCGAAATCTGCTTATCATTTTGAGTTGCTTGTGTTATACTTTTATTTACCATGAGCCTTCGGAAGTATTATTGTTTTTAGCAACTCAATTATACCAAAATCTGACGGTTTCATGCTATTTTTATGCCAGTTATTATTGAATTTTCAAGGTGCATAG
>CAVFMG010000139.1:0-7721 GCA_963623435.1 Odoribacter splanchnicus | reverse complement strand
GATAAAGTACCGTTCCAGTTGACCGGAACTATGCCATCCACGCTGGAAGATTATACAAGCTATTCCTATACCTTTAATGATACCCTGTCAAAGGGACTGACATTAAAAAATGATTCTGTGAAGGTATATTTTGTACCGAATAAGGAAGAAAAAAATACCAGATATGATGTGACTACAAAATTTACAGTGGGAGATGTACAAAAAAATTCTGCAACAGGAGATCAGACTTTCACTGTAAGCTGTGACAATGTAAAAATGGTGACTGCAACGGTAGGGAGCGAGACTATTCCTCTGACAAAAAACAGCCTAATAGTCGTAGAGTACACCGCAACCTTGAATGGAGATGCAGTCATCGGTGCTAACGGCAACCCGAACAAGGTATCTCTGACCTACTCTAACAACCCGAATGCTGGTGGAGATGGTAGCAAGGGAACTACTCCGGAAGATATGGTCATCGTATTCACTTATAAGTTGACGGTCAACAAGGTAGGTGAAGATGGAGAAGAGGCTCTTACAGGCGCAGGATTTACGTTGTACAAAAAATACATTACTGCACCGGAAGGCGAAACGGTAGATTCAGAAGGATATTATGCGGTGAAAACTATAAATTCAACAGATGACAGTCCTAGATCAATCTTCGAATTCAGGGGTCTTGATGCTGGTGACTACAAACTGGTGGAGACTCGGGTTCCGACAGGATACAATAAAGCGGAAGATATAAAATTCAAGGTAGAAGCTACTTATGATAATAGTGGTGAGGATCCGAAACTTACAAACCTTGTTATCAAAAATACTGACAATACCATTATTAGTGAAGATGGTGGCTCATTTAGTGTCACAACGACGTTTGTTAATATTTCCACCACCATCCAGAACTTCAAAGGTTCCGTCCTTCCGTCCACAGGTGGTATCGGTACAACCATCTTCTATGTGATTGGCGGCATCCTTATGGTAGGTGCAGGAGTACTCCTCATCTCCAGAAAACGTACTGACAGATAATGGAGCTGTTCAGAGCAGATCGAAGCACTTGCTGCTGAATAGTTACCATACAACCAAGGCCGGGGAGGTCATCTCCCCGGCTATGAAAAGAGATAAGACAGCTTCAGGGAGAACTTTATGAAAAAGAACAAAACCAATATCCTCTTATTCATTATATTTCTCGTAGGGTTCTCCGTGATGCTGTATCCGTCCTTCAGTGACTATTGGAATTCCAGAGTACAGTCGAGAGCCATCGCTTCCTATAATCATGATGTGCAGAAGACTGACAACCGCACCCATGCCAGATTATTTCGGGAGGCGGATGAGTATAATCAGGAACTCCTTGCTCTGCAAAAACCTTTTGAGCATTATCAGGAGCTGGAAGGGTACGAGGAAAATCTGGATATTTCCGGTACGGGTATCATGGGATATCTGACGATTGACAGGATTCATGTGGAACTGCCGATTTATCATGGTACTTCCGAGGGGGTACTGCAGATCGGTGTGGGACATCTGGAAGGCTCCAGTCTGCCGGTGGGCGGGATCGGTACCCATGCGGTACTGTCGGCTCACAGAGGACTTCCCTCAGCAAAATTATTTTCCAACCTGGATGAGCTGGAGGAGGGGGATACCTTTCAGATCACGGTATTAAACCGGGTACTCACCTATCAGGTGGATCAGCTTCACATTATTGAACCGGATGATCTTGAAGATTTGAAGATGGATCCGGAGAAGGATTATTGTACCCTGATGACCTGCACTCCCTACGGAGTCAATACCCATCGGCTGGTGGTGCGCGGTGTGCGGGTGGATGGCGATGCAGAGGTGAATGTACCGGCAGATGCATATCAGGTATCACAAAATATGGTGGCAGTGGCAGATATGATCGTCATTACCATTTTCCTTCTGGCAATTACCTTGATCATCAGGGCAGTAAAAGCAAAAAAAGGACGGTAGTGGAACAGCCATGGGCAGATGGAAAAAGCTGCTTCCGAATCTTCTGCTGGGGCTGATATTTCTGGTGGGACTTGGAATCTTTACCTATCCCACAGTGTCTGACCAATGGAACAGGTATCATCAGAGCAAGGCCATTGCTTCTTATGAGAAGCAGGTGGAGCACACCTCGCAGGAAAATTTTGATGATGCGTGGGCAGAAGCAAAAGCATACAATGAAACAATTACAGAAAATACATTTCAGGGCGGCTCCTTTTCCCAGGAGGAGATCAATCTCCAGGATACACCGTATTGGCAGGCATTGAATCTGGGAGGTAATGGATTGATGGGGTATCTCTCTGTTCCAAAGATCGACCAGAAGCTGCCGATTTATCATGGCACCTCCGATGGGGTACTGCAGATTGCGGCAGGGCACCTGATGGGAACAAAGCTTCCCATCGGCGGTGAGGGCAATCACAGTGTACTGGCAGCCCACAGGGGGCTTCCCAGTGCAAAATTATTCAGTGATCTGGATCAGATGGAAATCGGAGACAAATTTTATATCCATGTACTGGATCAGACACTGGCCTACGAGGTGGATCAGATCCTGCCTATGGTTGATAAGGATGATATAGAAGCATTGACCGAGGATATGAGAAATATCGAAGGGGAGGATCATGTGACTTTATTTACCTGTACGCCCTATGGAGTCAACAGTCACAGACTTCTGGTCCGCGGTGTGCGGACTGCCTACTATGGAGAGGACAGCGAGAAGGTGAGCGACGAGACCATGCTGGAATCGATTCAGGATTACTATCTGTTATATGGATTGTTTGCAGCGTCGGTAGTGATCGTGGTGGTAAGCTTTATACAGATCTTTCTGAGAAAGAGACACAGCAGACGGGAGATGTCCGGGGAGGAAGAAGAATGAATAGAAGGAAAAAAAGATATTTAGCGGGTATTCTGACAGCCGCACTGTGTGTGACGGTATGGAAGATGCCGTCTTTGTATGCGGCACCGGCAATTGATCCGGACAGGTCCGGATCTTTGACGATTAGTATTGATCCCGCGACTGAATACGGAGCGGATCTTGCAGCGGCAGAGTTTGAAGTGGATCTATATAAGGTAGCGGATATGTCAGCGACAGGGGTGTTCAAGTCTACGGATGATTTTGCAGCTCTTAAGATAGAGGATATCCCTTCCGGAGAAGAGGACTGGGAGAAAACAGCAGCGGATGCTAAAGCGATCGTAGAAGCGTCCGAAAATACAGAGGGACAGGCACCCCTTCAGCCTGCGGCTACATTGCAGGTGATAAATGGAACCGCGACAGCAGAGAATTTATCTCATGGTCTTTATCTGGTACTGGCAGAGGAAGCCGTAACAGCCGGTTCGATTTATCGTTTTAATCCTTATTTGATTTCAGTGCCGGATAATCTTTATTATCAGACCGGGGATACAAAGGATGATGAGTGGATCTATGATGTGACCACATCCCTGAAGCCGGAACAAAGCCCCCGTTACGGCAGGTTGGAAATTGTGAAGACGCTTCAGGATTATAATACTTCTCTTGGAAATGTAACATTTGTTTTCCAGGTGGAAGGAAAGGATGAGGATGGAAACGTGGTCTACAGTAACGTGGCTTCTACTACCTTTGGGGCAGCCGGTACAAAGACAGCAGTACTGGAACAGATTCCTGTGGGGGCAGAGCTTACGGTTACGGAGGTATACAGCGGAGCCAGCTATAAGCTTACGTCGGATGAGGTAAAGACCGGAACCATGGCTGCAGATGAGACATTACAGGTGGAGTTTAGCAACACCTATGACGATGAGTTGAAACCCGGTTATGGGGTGACGAATCATTTTTCCTATGATGAGGAAAATGGATGGAAGTGGGAGCAGCTCACGGATAATACACAGAGTGTGGCAGAGTAAGGAGGACCTGAGATGATGAAAGATAAACGGATACGGACCTTCTGTCTGGGAGCGGCTGCCATGCTTCTGGTGGGAAGTCTGTCAATCCCGGAGGCTATGGCATATTTTACCACTTATGTGAGAGCAGAAGGCGGTTATGAGATTACGTTAGGTTCCAGAACGGATATCCATGAGGATGTCAGTGATATGACCAAGGAAATTACCATTGAAAATACAGGAAAATCGGAGTGTTATGCCAGAGTCAGGGTATTCTGCGGAAGCCAGATTGAGATTGCATATGAGGCAGAGGAAGGCTGGAGGCAGCAGGGGGACGGCTATTGGTATTATGACACGATTCTTCCGGCCGGAGGAGTGAGCACCGCTTTGCATGCGAAGATCAAGCTCCCGTCTGAGGATTATAAGGACAGCTTTAATGTGATTGTTGTTCAGGAATGTACACCGGTATTGTATAAAGAAGACGGTACGCCCTATGGGGACTGGAGTGCCGTGGTGGATACGAAGACGGACATCGGTGTGAAAGAGGAGGCAGGATCATGAAGAAGAGAAAGCGTCTGATGGGAAGCAGGACAGGTACCATGCTTCTGGCAGGAGCTGCGGTGGTACTGCTTCTGACCGGGGGTGTGGGTACCACGAGAGCCGCACTGACCTATTACAGTGAAAATTATACAGCCCAGATGGAACTGAAGAATATCGGTGTGACCCTGGTGGAGACTTCTGCCCAGGGCACGAAGGATATCAGCAACAGGGATTATACCGGTACCGGTGATGAATGGAATGAAACCACAGGAGAGCTCCTGACGGATATGCTGAAGGAGTCCGGGGACAAGCTGAAGCTGGGACAGGCCTATACGGAGGAGTTGTCGGTGAGAAATACAGGCACCATTGATGAATATGTAAGGGTGCGTATTTATAAGAGCTGGACAGACCCCGATGGCGGAAAGAATACTTCCCTGTCGCCTTCTCTTATTGCGCTGCATCTGACAGAGAATGGCTGGATTCTGGACGAGGCTTCTTCGACAGAGGAGCGGACAGTGCTCTACTGGCCGAAGATTTTGAAGACGGGTGCATCTACGGCAGCTCTTTGTGATACTCTGACCATTGATTCTTCTATCGCCAATAAGGTGACAAAGGAGACCGTGACGGAGAATGGAGTGACACAGACGACAACCGCTTTTAAATATGATGGCGTAAAGTTCCACCTGCAGGCAGAAGTAGATGCGGTACAGACCCACAATGCGGCAGATGCCATTAAGAGTGCCTGGGGTGTGGATGTGAATGTGGCTGACGATGGTTCCATCAGCCTGAAGTGATGGTGAGGAGGAATGTGGAATGAATAGAAAAATAGTTGCACCGGTTCTCGCATTGCTTCTTGCGGTGACACCGGTTACGGTTCATGCACAGGATTATATGGGAAAGGATGGCTGGACGGTCACCTTCGATGGGAAGAGCATGACCAGTACCTTTAAAAATGCAGAGATCGATGATGCAGTCTATGCCCTGGAACCGGGGGATACGGTGGAGCTTCATCTGTCCCTGACCAATGGAGACAGTAACAGCTCTGACTGGTATATGACAAATGAGGTACTGAACAGTCTGGAGGATGCCAAGAGTGTGGCAGAGGGAGGAGCTTATACCTATGTTCTGACCTATATCCGGCCGGACGGTACGAAGAATGTACTCTATGACAGTACACAGGTAGGCGGCGAGACGAAAAGTGCCAGTGGGCAGGGACTTCATCAGGCTACCGGTTCCTTGAAGAATTACTTCTATCTGGATCAGCTGGAAGCCGGAAAATCCGGACAGATCATCCTGAAGGTAGGGTTAGAGGGTGAGACCCAGGGAAATGCTTATCAGAATACACTGGCGAAGCTTCAGATGAATTTTGCAGTAGAGAAGAGAACGGGGCATTCGGACAGCAAAAAAAATAATAATTCCTCTGAAAATTCCAACGGCGGCGGATCCTCCGACGGTGGAAATGGAGTGCAAAGTCTCATTTCTTCGGTTCTTCCTACCGGATATGTACAGACCGGAGACCAGAGCCCGATCCTTTTCTACACGGTACTGGCACTGGCAGCAGGGCTTGTATGTGCGGGAGCCGCTTTTTACAGTATGCGCCAGCAGAAGAAAAAAGAGACCGACGAAACACAGGAGGAGGACTAAGATGGACGTTCGTAAGATCTGTAAAAGAGCACTCCTGACTGTGTGTGCAGCTGCACTGTTTGCGGCACCTGGCAGTCTTCAGGTGGCACATGCCGAGAAGGGTGGCAATGAAGCCGCCTATACCTATACGATTACCCTTTATGCAGGAAAAGAGGGCACCATCCATGGCCAGAGCCGGGTGGAAATCACGGGAAAGGCCTATGGGGAGCAGGTGAATCTGGGGGATTATCTGCCCCAGGTAAGACTGAATGATTCTTCCAAATACTATGTAAAAGGCATTCGTGAAAGCGGAAAGGATAACAGCACAGCCGTGAGCAATCCGGCATTTTCAGTGGAAAGCGACAGGGAATATGTGGTTGCCTACGGAATCCGCGGCAATATGACGACGTATACAGTGAATTACCAGGATATATCCGGTAATGCACTGCTTCCTAGTGCAACCTTCGACGGGGCAGTCGGAGACCGGGCGGTGGTGGCTTACCGCTATGTGGACGGATACCGTCCCCAGGCTTATAATCTGACGAAGACGCTGAGCAGCAATGCGGCGGAGAATGTACTGACCTTCGTTTATACAAAGATCAGCAGCGGCTCCGGTGGAAGCTCGACGGAAACGGATACGACAATTAATCATATCACCACTGACGAGACCGACAACACGAATCATACTACGGACCGCACGGACGTCAGAAAGCACAGCTCCGGAAAACAAAGGACAGAGGAGGAAGAGGCGACGACAGATACTTCTGCCATTGACACTTCAGCCGGGGAGTCTGACGCAGGAGCCGGCACCGACGGCAATACGGTCAGCCGTCCGAAGACGAAGACAGAGGAACAGACGGAAGAAAATACGGAAGAGGAAACGCAGGACCTGGTTGACCTGGATGATGGAGGAGTGCCGTTATTTAACACAGAACTCTCTGAGAAGATCATAGGAAATCTCTGGTTCCTGGCACCTGTTCTTTGTGCAGTGATCGTGGCTTTAATTCTCTTCCTTCTGTTCAGAAAGAAGAAAAAGGATAACGAGAAAGACAATGAGCAGCAGGACGAATAAGAGATCCGAAAAATATTCAGAAGCAGCAATGTTGTGCAATCTTACAGGAGGGTTACTACTGTGCGTAGTAATCCTTCTGTGTGCGTTGCTGACAGCTCCCCGGTTCGCAGGATGTCAGATATATCATGTGGTGAGCGGCAGCATGGAGCCCGCGCTCCCTACAGGAAGTCTGGTATATGTGAAGGCAGCAGAAGCGGCAGATATACAGGAGAATGAGGTGATCGCTTATTACAGCGATACAGACAGCGGAGCCATTATCACTCACCGGGTTGTGAAGAACCAGGTAGTCTCCGGGCGCTTTATCACAAAAGGAGATGCCAACGAGCAGGAAGATCCCATGCCGGTGTCATACGATCGGCTGATGGGAAAGGTGGTATTCTCCCTCCCGAAGCTTGGCAGAATCCTCGCCATTATGACCGAACCTTCCGGCAAGATTGCCGCCGCCTGCCTCGTGCTGGCCGCAGTGCTCCTGCGGGTGACCGCCGAGCGGCTGGAACGGAGTAATCGTGAAAAAAATTTTTGAAAAAAATATAAAATACTATTGACAATATTCTAAACCATGGATATAATATACAATGCGTCGCGAAATGAGGCGCGGAGAAATACTCAAGTGGCTGAAGAGGCGCCCCTGCTAAGGGTGTAGGTCGGGTGACCGGCGCGAGGGTTC
>CAVFMG010000138.1:3587-7819 GCA_963623435.1 Odoribacter splanchnicus | reverse complement strand
ATCCACTACTATGTCATCCACTCCAATGCCATAGATGGCAACTGCATATTTCATGCCAGGCTTATACTGGGCATACAGCGTCGTATCTGCAGTCAATGCTGTTGTCAGTGTTCCGTTGTTATCAATGCCTTCAAATTTTGTTCCGCCCGTCTTCGCGGTATACCAGCCTTTGAAAGTGGCATTGTCTAATGTCGGTGTCCTGTAAGTTCCTGCTCCAGCTATCGGAGTGGTGCTGTCGGAAGCGTAGACCAGATCATTGGTTGTACTTCCATCTGCGAAAGAGCCTCCGTTCGCATCAAAGGTCAGAGTATAACCTCTGTTATCCCTGGACGGCTTCGTGGTAGAGATGGCGATATCAAGTTCCTTCGGTCTCTTCTCATCATCCGGTCCGTCATCTTTCCAGACTTTGATGATCTTCACGATTCCGCCTTTCGGGTCATTCTTGAAGTTATAAAGGGACGCCGCTGTTCCGCCAAGTTTGATCTGCTCCAGTCCTTCGATGGTGAATGTGCCGTCACTTTTTACCGTTACCGGATAAACTGTCGTATTCAATTCATACTTCTCCGGCGCTTCGGTCTCACGCAGGAGATAAGTGCCCGGTTCCAGACCGGTGATCTCCACCAGACCATTCTCCCCTGAGACAGCTGTCTCCTCCACGTTGGTGCCATAGTCCGAGACTCCGGTCAGGGTAAATCCTGCCCCCGCCAGCGTCACACCGGTTCCATAGCTGCTGGTCTTTAAGAAGGTCACCTTATGAAGCGGTTCATTGCTGATCTCGTAGTAATAGCTGCTGCCGTCTTTTGACACTTCTTTGCCGTTTTCATCCTTTAATACAGCGGCACCGCTCTCATCCACTTTGACGGTCCAGACTGTCTTGTCCAAGATATATCCGTCCGGAGCAGCCACCTCCGTGAGCTTATAGGTACCAAGCTCCAGGTTCTGAAAACTTATGATGCCGCGGGCATTGCCAGATGCATCTGTTCCTTCTGATGCAGCATGGATCAGCACGTCCGTTCCATAGTCCGACGTACCGGTCAGCAGGAATTCTGCTCCGTTCACCGGGTCAAGGCTTATACTGTCTTTCTTGCGGATCTGAAGGTCCGCATGAATCCGCGGGCTGTCTTTCAGGAGCCAGACCGGATTTTCCGCGTCTCCCGCATCCGTAAGTCCTGCCACGGTCACCTTTCCCTGACTGTCCACCGTCACCCGGTACACTTCCGTATCCAGGAGCCAGTCGTCGGTGCAGGAGGTCTCCAGCAGTTCGTAGGTACCTTTCTCGATTCCTTCATAACGAAGGCTTCCGTCGCGCCCCGTGGTCACAGAAGTCTCATAGACAGTTCCATAATCGGAGGTTCCACGCAGCAGGTAGGTCGCGCCCCTTACCGGTGTCACGCTGTCTGTCGCATCCACTTTTCGAAGCTGCAGATCCCCGGTGATCCGGTAATGAATCCGGGTGTAGTCCTGATGGATGAATTTCTCCTGTTCTACCTCATCATTTTCCGAGAGAACCGTCTCCTCCAGATAGATATTATTGTAAGTGACCGGATCGGTCTTTCCGGAAGGATCCGTCTCCGGTGCCTTCATATGCAGGGTCACGACCAGGGATTTTCCTCCTTCCAGTATGAAAGTCGAAGAATCCTTCTTACGGGAAGCATCGATGGCTATCGCATGGGCTTCGTCCAGGCTTCCGTATTTCTGCAGAAATGCACTGTATTCCAGCCACAGCGGGGTTCCATCTGCTTTCTTTTCTGCCAGGTCATGATGAGAATTGATGTTCAGATCTTTCTCGACCGACAGATAGACCACCGGCTGAATACCTTTTGCCGTCAGACCGGAGAGGTCAATACCGGTCAGCTTTCCGTACCAGTCGGATATTTGGGTTGGCTCCGTCTGTTCTGCATTCTGGTAGAAATATTCCAGCGAATCGAAGAAAACCATATTTTTCGTCCGGATTGCTTTATTATTTGCCACGCGAAGCTGATAGGTATAGATTTCACCCTTGCCTATGACAGTCTCATAACGGTACTCTGCATCCTTCTCCGTCTTGACCTGTTTCATAAGCCCGCTGCTACCGGCCATAAGTACACTAATATTATGGCGGCATTCCGCATAGAGGAACTTATCTCCTGAGCTGTCAGCATCAAGATTTGCCAGCAGGTCTTTCTCTGTGATCTGTCCGCCATCATCGGACGAACCTCCTGTGATGTCATCGTTGCCGGTCTCATACGCTGCGGAATTCAGGAGATTTTTTCCGAAGTCCTGAATAGCATTGTAGGCATGGACCGTCTGATAACTCATCTGATAGGTCGTATCGGTCGGTTCACTGACCGACACTTTCAGAAGCGTCCTTCCGGTATCATGATAATTTTCCGTGGCCTCCACCGTGTAAGCACCGGTATTCAAAGTCGTACTTCCCGCCTGTACCACGATAGAAGAACGGTCAAGACCCGCGCCTGCCGGAAGCAGGTCATAGAAGATACCTGACTGCTGCCTAATATAGTGGGAACCATCATCATCCTGATAGGATTCTGACTGGCGGATTCTCCAAGTCACCAGATAGCGGTGCTTCCGCTTGTCATTTCTGGTGGCTGTCACTTCCTTGCGGAGATCCGAGCGGGGCGTTATTTTTAGAATATAGTCCTTGCCGGACTTCTTCTGGCTGAAAATCGTGTTTTCTCCCTGGGAGACCTGATAGTCCGATGTATTGGTAAGGTTCACCAGTTCTTTCTCTCCGATGATTGTCTTCGTATGTTCCGTAGCCAGAAGGCTCACCACCGGAGTCATGGAGAAATCTGTATAGTAATAGGCATTGCTGCAGGTAAGGCGCAGGCCTTTGACACCCGCTGCGAAAGTAAGTGTCCTTCCGGAGACAGATGTTACAAGGGAGTCGTCCGCATCTTCAAAGCTTCCGGATGCCATGTCATAGACAGCGGCATCTTCCCAGACATCCTCTCCGGTCCGCACCTGAAGGGTCACATTATCCCCTTCCTTATATTCCTCAATCGTTTTTTCCTGAAAAGCAAGTTTCTCACTGTTGTACTCTGCATCCCGCATGGTCACGGTCAGGGAGACATCCGTGATCTCGTAATCGTCATCTTTAAGCGGCTGTCCTTCCAGCGCAAAAGTGTCATCCGTAAACTGATACTCTACCTTTTTCTTTCCATAGTGTTCCACATCAGCTTCCGTATCGGTACGATCCTCATCCAATGTCCAGTACCCGGAATAAGTATAACCCGTGGTACGGTAATTAAGACCGTTAATCCTGTCCGTCGTCCCTTCCATAAACTGTCCCAGTTGATAACTGGAGATATCACTGGTGCTCCTGACAACAGAGCCGTTGTTATAAAGACCATCCTTCCAAGAATTTGAATATGTTATCGGTGGCTTATAGGACGGTTGCGGTGGATCTTTCGGCTTTTCATAGTGCCATTGTGCTGAAGAAGATGCACTTGTCTGTTGATCTGCTTTATCTATCGGAGCTACAGCAACACTTATCTGATTCTGCAAATCATAAAAGCCGTCGTTCTCTGTCTTCTCATCCGCCATATTTTTACTATGTCTGGTCAAAATATAGTCATAGCGGCTTCCACTGGCACGAAGATTGCTTGCCTGACCGTCTTTCTGATACTTACTCTGCCCGGCAAATCGATATCCCACCACCTCTCCGCATACACCCTGTTCCTCAAAGTTGTCAGCTAACGCAAGAGTATAGGGAGATGTATTATTCCCGATATAAGACCGCACCGTCCAGACCAGGTAATAATACTGATCTGTATTAGTATCTTTCACCTCATCCCCCCAGGAACTCTGCCATTCACTGTAGAAAGTCGGTTGATACTTTTGAGTCCAGGAAATCTCCGCATGGGTATTAATATATATCGGAGCTGCCGCTTGGGAAGTGTTTTTCTGTTCCGGTTCCAGCGGGCTGCCATCCGTCTCCGTTAATTCCAGTACAGAGATAGGTTGCTCTGATGGCTGCATATTTACATAGTCCAGCGTAGATTTCGTAGAGGTATAGGCAAATTCTACATATCCTGTTAATGCTGTCATTTCTTCATAGTTGATCAGGGTAACTGTGTTATTTGCTTCGTCAATCTCATATGCAAATTCCGCTGTATCCTCATCTGTCATCTCGAAAGTTTCCGGAAACGGGCATTCAAAGCTGTCCGCCCAGTTACCATCTCTGTCTTTCAGAATATGGAGCGGCAGCGTAATACGTACTGTTCCGGGTG
>CAVFMG010000138.1:0-3278 GCA_963623435.1 Odoribacter splanchnicus | reverse complement strand
ATCCCGGTGCTTCCGGCTTCGTGCTGTCGTCTCCGGTGACTGTGTCATCCGCTGCATCGGTATCGTCATTTTCAGTACCTGTGTCGGATGTTGATGTACCCGGTGTTGTACTGTCAGGTTTTCCCGCGGTATTGTCGTTCTCTTCTGACCCCGGTGCCTCCGGCTTCGTGCTGTCTTCCCCGGTTGTGTTGCCTGCCTCCGGTTTGCCCGGATTTTCTGATGATGCGCTGTCGTCTCCGGCGGTATCTCCTTCTGTCAGAATATCTGCACCCGCTTCCGCAGGGATATCCGTCTTTGCCGCTTCCGGGACTGCATCCTCTGTGTTCTCCTCTGCACGGGCAAAGATCACATAGTCCGATTCTGTCAGGATACCGCCGATCATGGCAGTAATCAGGCAGAGACAGAGGATTTTTCTGATCTTATGGCGCATCTTCTCCGCCTCCTTTCTTCTGTGCATGCCGGATCAGCAGGATGCCTGCCGCTGCAAGCACTGCCAGTCCCATGAAGATGACCGGCTGTGCCGTATCTCCGGTCTTCGGACTTAACAGCCCTGTCGCATCGGACCGGTTCTGCGTATCATCTGACCCGCTTTTTCCCGGATGTTTTCTGTCAGGATGGCTGTCAGATGGAAGTTTTTGATTGTGAAAACAAATCTCTGCTTTCTTCTCCGTGCTTCCTTTTACATAGGCTACCGGTTCTGCGTGGAGGACGCCGTCCGCGTCCTCTGTTACATAGACATCCACCTGATAGACAGTATTGTCGTAGATGGTCTTTTCCTCCGTGCCCTGTCTCTGGCTTACCGTGTAATGATAAGTATCCGGGTAATCAAATGTGATGGTAAAAGTACCCTGTTCTCCGTTTTTCAGGAGCAGGGTATCTGCCTTCACAACTGCGTGTCCGGAGGATTCTCCTGACAGTTCATATGTAAAACTTTCCGAATCTGTCTCCGCCTCGCAGCGGACAGGAATCTGTACTTCTACTTGTTTCTCTGCCGCCTCTGCTCTCACGGGGCAGGCAGCCATGACGGGCAGGAGCAAAAGGAGCATACCGGTAAGCCGCTGCAGCCTTTGCCTGAATGTCTGTTTATTCTTCATCTTCTCTTTTCTTTCTTCCTGCAAATGTTACTACTCCCAGTCCTCCGAGAACGACTGCTCCTGCAAACGGAGCTACGGTCATGGCCACACCGGTTGGAATTACACCGTCACGGGTGTTCAGATAGGAGGTCTTCAGATTAGTGCTTGCGATAACGCCAGTTGCCGCATCTTTATAACCCTCAATTACTGCCGCTTCTGACTTATAATCTTCTGGGTTCTCAGTTACAGTATAGCTTGTACCTTTGGCAATTCCCTCGATCTTAATCTCCTGACCGTGCTGGAGATAGAATTTCTGGGTAACTTTACCATCATTGTCAGCTGTCAGTTTTTCCGGATTTGTTTTTCCTTTATTGGCGTCAATCGTAGCCGCATTGTTTCCGGAAGCTGTATCTGCTCCCGTAATATCTACATCATAGACAGTTCCCGCAGTTGCGCCGGTAATTGATACCGTGAATTCGAAATATTTATCGCGGGATGCCTGATTACCGGATACTTCTTTCCGGAAGGTCAGGTCGGACGTATCGTATGTATTGGTAAAGCCCTGGGATTTGGTATCTGCATATTTTCCTGTAGAACCGTTATCATCTCCCATGGATATCGCCGGAGCATCATCTGTATTAGAATGGAGAACGTAGTCTTCAATCTTCAGTTTCTTTACGCCCTCCTCAGAAGAAGCATCATACACATATACATCGATCACACGGGTAGCATCTGCATCATTGGTGATGGCTGTATTGGTTGTTGCATTCTCTGTCAGAATATAGCGGTAAATGCCCGGCTCGGTGAACCCACATGCGGAGAAGTCCAGAGTGGCTGTCTTAATTGCATATTTTTCTGTAGTTTTGTCATAGTCTTTCACCAACTGATTATCGTCCTGCTTTACAATATCAGTATTCTTAGTATCTTCCGGTGTATACACGATGGTATTAGCTGCGGCATCTGTCGTACCAACACCTGCCATAGTTACTTTATCTGCATCCACGCCTTCCAGAATCTGAATTTTTTCAGTCACATCATAAGTTTTCGCCGCTCCTGCGGTTACTCCATAGGTAAATGTTACATTCGGCACATTGGCATCCTGATCCATGACCAGGTATTTATCGAACGTTGTCGTTTTGGTTCCTTCGATCACATCACTGTAATTGCTTCCTGCTGCCTTTACCTGTACGCCTCCCATCATCAGAAATGCTGCCATTATTGCTGCAAAGACTCCCATTGTTACTTTCCTTTTCATTCGTTTCTCTCTCCTTTTTCTTTATTACCCATACATTTTTCTTCCTCCTTTTTTATTGCATAATATGAATTATGCAATGCTTTTTTCATGGATTTTTCGCCGAACTGGCATCAAAAAAGCTGGAATATCGGGTGATCATACAAAAAAGGGGCGAATTATAGATTGAAAAATGCAGAAAATGAGGTATAATCTTTATAGATTATTGTATTCTGTCAAAAAAAGCATTGCATAATTCATATTATGCAATGCTTTTTCAGTCATCTCTGTCTTCCATTCATTCCAGATAAATGCTTTTTTATTAAATTCTCATATCCACCAGTTTTTCCGCAATCTGCAGGTCACTCGCTCCTGCATATGTCTGCAACATATCCGCTATTTTCTGGATGTAACCCAATGGCATATCCAGTATCTCTGCTGTTTCTTCCGGAGTCCTTTTCTTCTTTTCAAGCTGCAACCTTACAATCCGGATTCCTTCCTGTTCTTTTCCCTTTGATATTCCACGCTCTATTCCCTGTTCAATTCCACTCTCTATTCCCTGTTCAATTCCACGCTCTATTCCCTGTTCAATCCCCCTTTGGATTGCTTTTGCTTCGATGTAATCTCCCATATTACACATTTTTTCAACTCCTTCCTCAATCCGGTCATCCACCCGCATTCCCAGATTCCTCAGCTTTTCCAATTTTTCTTCTTTTGAAAATCTGTCACTTGATAATGTCTGCAGCATCTGAAGTGTCTTATCCTTCAATTCTGTTTTGTCATTATATCTCATGATAATAACACTTATCAGATCATAGATCTCTTCGTTTCTTTTTACTGTACCAATTATATCATTTTTATTCAAGGAATACAAGCTTACAGTGTTTTCTTCATATACCGGAACATTTCCCATGTTACTGTTCAGAGGTAGGCTTGTAACAAGAGAACCGATGGAGTAGACTAAACACAGTCAA
>CAVFMG010000137.1:0-7827 GCA_963623435.1 Odoribacter splanchnicus | reverse complement strand
CTTCATTTTCTTTCTTCGCCGCATGTTCCAATATCTCCCGGAAACCGGAAGTATTTTCCGATGTTGTCTTATCTTTCAGTTGTTCTGCCGGAATCTCTCCCAGAGTTGTCACAGTATCCTTGCAGACCGCAACGGCAAAATAGGTCTCCCCGACCCGGATCAGCTGTATGTATTTGTTGTTGGCGATCCGGACGGTCTCCCGTACTTCAATATTGCTTTCCGCTCCCTGTTTTTTCTGGTATCCTGCGATCCATTTCGTCACCCATGCGGTTACCGCCAGTACTGCCACGAAGATCAGCAGTACTGTAATAAACTGGGCATAACTGTCTGCTTTTCCGGTGAGTATGATCATTAACCCACTACCTTTTTCACAGCTTCGATAACACGTTCTGCCTGGAAAGGTTTTACGATGAAGTCCTTGGCTCCTGCCTGAATGGACTCAATAACCATTGCCTGCTGACCCATTGCAGAACACATGATCACCTTAGCGCCTCCGTCGATCTTCTTGATCTCCTTCAGTGCCTGGATGCCATCCATCTCGGGCATGGTAATATCCATAAGTACCAGGTCGGGATTTACTTCCTTGAATTTCTCCACAGCCTTCATTCCGTTCTCTGCTTCTCCTGCAACATTGTATCCGTTCTTGGTCAGGATGTCCTTAATCATCATCCTCATGAATGCTGCGTCATCACAGATTAAAATATTTTTAGCCATTTAATCTTCCTCCATTTATTTGGTCTGTTCTCTGTTCTATTTTATGATCTCTGTAATTCGTACACCGAAGCTCTCTTCGATTACAACGACTTCGCCCTTGGCTACGAATTTGCCGTTTACCAGGACATCGATAGGCTCACCGGCAATACGGTCAAGCTCGATGATGGTTCCCGGTGAGAAGTCCAAAATATCGGATATGGACTTCGTCGTTCTTCCGAGTTCTACGGTTACTTCCAAAGGTACATCTTTGATCAGCCCGATGTTCTCCTGTCCCGTCATTCCCACGTTGTCATTGGAGAAGCTCTGGAACTGTGCGGGCTGTACATTCACATTCTGCGCATTCTGTCCCGGCATTCCCATCATGCCCATCTGGTTCATCATGCCCATGCCGTTCATCTGATTCATGCCCATGGGGCTGTTACCCATACTCATGCCGTTCATGGGGTTCATACCCATCTGATTCATGTCCATGCCGTTCATGCCATTCATGTTGCCCATCGGGTTCATACCCATGGGATTCATACCGTTCATGTTCACGGGATTTGACTGTCCCATGTTATCCATGCCCATCTGGGTCATATTATCTGTACCGCCTGTCATGGCAGCACCGCCCTGCATATTGAATGCCGGTGCGCTGCTCTGGGTCTGTGCGGGCTGCTCTTCTACAGGTTCATCCAGACTGCCCATCTGGGTATTGATAAACGTCTCTACTAACTTTTTAGCAAAATCGATCGGATACAGCTGCATGATAGAACTGTCCACCAGATCAGCTATCTGCATTCGGAAAGCGATTTTTACAAAAGTACCGCCGAGAAAAGGAGAGATTTCCTTTCCATCTTTTACTTCCGTCAGATCAAAAAGAGACGACTCAGGCGGGCTGATATCAATGACTGTCTGCAGCAATGTGGAAAGGGAAGTTGCCGCAGATCCCATCATCTGATTCATTGCTTCAGAGATTGCACTCAGATGCAGTTCGCCCAGCTCGCCGTCTGTATTGGTACCGTCACCGCCCATCATCAGGTCAGTGATCACCTTTACATCATGTTCCTTCAGCACCAGAATATTGGTGCCGTCCAGTCCCTGGGTGTATTTGATCTGAATAAATACACAGGGTTTCTCATAAGTATCCAGCAAAGTATCCCACGTCGCCAGTGTAACCACCGGTGTGGTAATGTTTACTTTGCGGTTGACTAACGAATACAACGTGGTAGCAGAAGAACCCATACTGATATTTGCCACTTCACCGATGGCATCTTTCTCCACATCTGTCAAAGCCTCTTTGTCTCCAAATGCCGATCCCGCATTCTTTGCATATCCGTAGTCATTATTATAAACCGTACTGCTCTCCGGCGCAGGAGCTGCCGCTGTGTCACCGCCATCCGCAGTGTCCGACAGATCCATGCCTTGCAGCAGGGCATTTATTTCGTCCTGAGATAACATCCCGTCCATCGTTACTCCTCCTCTCTGATCACCGATGTAATCTGAACAGCATACGAATCTCTCTCCGTACCGGGCAATGCTGTGAACTTCTTAATATTGCCCACGTACACATCCATATCGGTATCGACTCTGGAATCCAGTCTGATACAGTCACCCACCTGCAGATTCAGGAAATCACTCACAGAGATGGTGCTCTTACCCAGTACTGCCTTGATGGGAATATCCACTCTGCGGATCATAGACTCGATGTATTCCTCGTAGTGTTCATCATGATTCTCCTGCATTGTGGAGAACCAGTATTTGGTGTTCAGTTTATCCATCACATCTTCCAGTGTAAAGAAAGGAAGACAAATATTTACCATTCCTTCGACACCCCCGATCTTCATGTTCAAGGTCACGATAGCGATCATATCGCTGGGGGCGATCACCTGTGCGAACTGGGGATTCGTTTCTAACCGGCTTAAGATAGGCGAGATCTCAACCACGTTTTTCCAAGGTTCCCGCAACAGTTGGGTGAACATTACCAGAAGCTTCTGCAGGATCGTAAGCTCAATATCCGAGAAATCCCTGCTTTTTTCCAGAGGCTGTCCACTGCCTCCCAGCATGCGGTCAAGCATGGCATAGCACAGGTTCGTTGCGATCTCTATAATGATATTTCCATTAAGCGGGGCAAAATTAATGATACCAAGTACCGACGGATTCGATAGGGCATTGGAGAATTCGCTGAATGTAACCGTTTCCGAACTTGCTACCGTTACCTGCACATTTTTGCGCAGATATACGGGGAGGTTCGTGGAAATCAGACGACTGTAATGTTCAAATATGATTTCTAAAGTTCTTAAATGTTCTTTGGAGAACTTAGTCGGACGGCTGAAGTCGTAATTCTTGACCTGCTTTTCATCCTCACTCTGGATCTGATCCACATCCAGATCACCTTCCGATAACTGCTTCAGAAGTGCATCAATTTCATTTTGCGAAAGAATATCGCTCACAGGTCATCACCTCCTGTCATCTTATTTTTGTGTCTCATCAGCCAAACTTCACTCCGCTGATTGCGACCTTATAGATGAAGTCGGATTGGAACAGATTCTGTATGGACTTCAGTATCTCTTCTTTCAGACCTTCCATGTCCTCGCTGCACTCCTCTTCCGTATGTGCGGATACGGTCGCTGTAATAGCATCCTTGATCAGGTTCTCATAGCCGGACAAGGTATCACTGCTTCCGTAAGTCTTATAATCTTTGTGTTTCGTATTGATAGACAGAGATACATCGAACATGATGTAATCCTGTTTTGCCCCCGCCTCACTCTTTAACGGAATCGTCATAGTATCGGAAATATTATACACTTCCGTATCGGTCAGAGACACATTTGTCGCGCTCTCTGCTCCGGGTTGTGTCAATTCCAAATTCATAGCTGTGGTAATATTATCCACCAGCTGTGCGGTCTTTTTATTAGTGCCTACGATGCTTACCAACATAACACTGGTCAATAAGATATTCACAATCAGAAGTGCCAGAATCAATACCGTCATCAGATTTTTCTTCATTCGTCTTATGCTTCCTTTCCCTGTCCAAGTTAATTTGCTACGGAAGAATTATATATTCTGATCTCAACACGCCGGTTCTTACTGCGTCCCTCGTCAGTAGAATTATCTGCTACCGGAGTACGATCTCCCATTCCTGCATGTCTTAAGCAGGAAGGATCCAATGAGGTATTATCTACCAGATAGTAGAATACCGATAATGCTCTGGCGCTGCTCAGTTCCTCATTATCCGCGAATTTCGAACTATGAATGGGTACATTATCCGTATGTCCTTCGATCTCAATTACAGAATCACTTCCATAACGTTCCAGAATCACACCTACCCTATCCAGAACCGCCTTTGCCTGATCTTTTAGCTGGTCACTTCCGGAATCAAACAATAGCGCTCCCTTCATAGACAGCTGCACATATTGTGCAGTGAAGGATACACTCACCTGGTCTGCCAGAGCATCTTCATCCAGCGCCTCCTGTACCGTCTCGGCAAGTTCTTCGTTGCTCTGTAAATTTTTCTCATCCAGTGCTTCCTGCATTTCGGCTGCACTGTCATACTTCTCATAGTTGTCAGAATCCGTCTTGCTGTCCGCATTTCTTCCGGAATTACTGATATATTCATCCAGGTCATTCAGCTGGCTGACGCCATTGCTGATCAGTATTCCTTCACCGATGGACGTGGATCCGCCATCAAAAATACTAAATGCACTGTTCGACATTGCTGCTGCCATTTCATTGTATTTGGTAGCATCAATAGAGGACATAGAAAATAGCATAACAAAGAAGCACAGCAGTAAATTCATCAGGTCGCTGAACGTTGCCATCCATGCCGGGGATCCAGCTGGGGGATCGTCTGGCTTACGCTTTGCCATTAAGCCTCACCCCCCGTTTCTTCACTGTCTGCACTTATTCTATCCTTCGGAGGAAGGAATGATTTTAATTTTTCTTCAATAACACGGGGATTTTCTCCTGCCTGTATGGACAACAGTCCCTCGATCATAACTTCCTTCTGCTGCATTTCCACCGCGTTGTCCGCTTTTAACTTATTGGAAACGGGCGTACAGATCCAGTTGGCAAGCAATGATCCGTACAAAGTCGTGATCAGCGCGACAGCCATTGCAGGTCCCAGTGTGGATGGATCGTCCATGTGATACAGCATATCTACCAGGCCGATCAGGGTACCGATCATACCCCAGGCAGGACCCATGGCTGCCAGTGTATCCCAGAAGCCGATCGTGTCCTTATGTCTGACTTCCACGCTAACCAGTTCCGTCTCCATAATAGCACGTACGAGTTCGGGATCAGTACCATCAACGATTAAAAGAATACCCTTCTTTAGAAAAGGCTCCTCCAGATCTACTGCTGCCTCTTCCAGGGACAACAGACCCTCCTTACGTGCTACGTTGGAAAGTTCAATGATCTTTCCAATCATCTCGGATGTATTCAGTACCGGTGCCTTGAAGATCAGAGTAAATGACTTCAGACCCACAATATAATTCTGTAGACTCATGGACATAAGCGTACATGAAAAAGCTCCACCGAAAGTAATAATAGCAGAAGCAGGATCCAAATATTCTGTAACTCCTGCCACACCAGCGGAACTAATGATACCAAATATGCACATGAAAAGTGCCAACAATATACCGGCTAAAGATGCTATATCCACTCAAATCACCCGACATTCTGCATTATCTTGCAAAAATATCCTTTCTGTATAATATTACAAGATTTTTTATTTCTTGTCTACTTTCTTTTACAATAATTTTCTTTCCCGTGGTAAGTGTAAGAACCGTATCAGGAGTCTCTTCTACCAGCTCAATCAGGTCCGGATTCACCAGAACCTTGACGCCATTAATCTTCGTTACTTCAATCATAATGTCATCTCCTTCCCTACTCCCCGGCATTTCAGCAGGATTCTCGTCGTAATATAGTACTTTTTTCTTGATCTTTTATACGCATAAAAGGGACAGGTTTTTCTCCTATCCCTTTATGTAGTCAAATGAATTTTTACAACTTATTGCAATCACTAACGTTTCAGATTGGTCAGTTCCTCAAGTAAGGTATCGGATACGGTAATGATACGGCTGTTTGCCTGGAAACCTCTCTGTGTAGTGATCATCTCAGTAAACTCGGTAGACAGATCCACGTTACTCATCTCCAGCTGACCGGTGGACATGTATCCGCCGCCTGCGGTGATATCTACACCGATGCCGTCGAACTCACCGGAGTTCAGGGTTGCGGAGTAGAGGTTATCTCCCTCTTTCTCCAGACCGGAAGCATTGGCAAATGCTGCAGTAGCGATCTGACCGAGTAACTTCGTCATGCCGTTGTCATAGCTTGCGTAGATCATCCCATCCTTCTGAATGGATACACCGATCATATCGCCCAGACGACGTCCGGTTCCCAGTCCATCCAGGTCACCGCTGGTAGCACCGATGGTGGAGGTACCCTTGTTATCGTAGTTGGTACACTCGGACAGGTCGATGGTGATGTTGGAGAAGTTACCCATGGTGGAAGGGAAACTTAATGTAGTGGAAAGATTCGTGGTGCTGTTATTGATACTCTGCAACTTACCGGTATCCGGATCGAATACCACTTTTGCACCGTCGAACTTCCTGCCTGTCATAGTAAGTTCTTCATCCTTGGTCTTCGGAAGAATATTGTCTCCCGTCATATTCTGTGACATATTTGCCAGCATTTCCTGCACTGTTACCTGACCGTTAGTGCCTGTAGTATACAGTTTCAGGAATTCATCCGTAGAGCCTTCATAACCGTATGCCTTGGCGATAGCATCCAGATTCGTCTGCACTTCCTCTGCCTTGTCCGCATCGGTGATTATCGCGCCGTTGCTGAAGATTTTGGACAGATCAGCGACTTCTTCTGCGGGGCTTCCGGTAGTCATCAGCTTGCCGGTAGCATCATCCCATGCATAAGAATCTGTATTCAGAGATAATTTTGCGCTTAAAGTCTGCTCCAGATTCTGAGCTCCGAAAGTAATGCCAGAGATATCGATCTCCGCACCGGTGGAATCTAAGATCTTGCTCAGTTCCATACTGTATTCATTGGTCGCATCGCCGCCGGACTGCTTAAAGGTAAACTTTGCAGTGTAGCTGTAGCCTCTTGCATCGAAGAAGTTCAGGTTCACGGTCTTACCATTGGCGCTGGTAACATCTTTGTCATTCTGATCCAGAATTCCGGAGATGTTTGCCTGTGTGGTAGCCTCAGGGGGATAGGTCTTGTTCGCTGCACTCATAATGCGCAGTGCAGATACGGTATCCTGCTTGATATTGCCTGTGGTCTCATCCACGCCCCAGCCCATAACATTGTAACCGGTACTGGTCATTGCCAGGTTGCCGGCACCATCGACATAGAAAGAACCGTCTCTGGTGAAGAAGTTCTCGGAACCGTTGTTGACGATAAAGAAGTTGTCTCCGGTGATCATGATATCAAAGGGGTTACCGGTAGACTGTGCAGAACCCTGTGTGGTAATGGCAGTATTGATCGCGCCTGCCTTAACGCCCAGACCGATCTGCTTGGCATTGGTACCGCCGACACCGGTGGTAGCATTGGCGCCGCTGGCCTTCTGTGTGGTCTGGCTCATCAGTTCACTGAAAGTCATGGAACTGGATTTGTAAGCTGTTGTGTTGACGTTGGCAATATTATTACCGATTACGTCCATTCTGGTCTGATGTGTTTTAAGTCCTGCCACACCAGAATACAATGATCTCATCATAGTGCTTGTTCCTCCTGTGTTCGGAACCGTTCTCTTTCTCTGTCATTCAAAAGAGTGTAACCTCCGTTAAGGTCCGGTCTACATAATTACGGCTCCGTTAATATTTGTAAATACATTTTCTTCGGTTTCTCTGCTGTCCATCGCAGTGACTACGGTCTTATTGGGTACATTCACAATAAATGCCAGATCATCCACGATCACCAGAGAGTCCCTGATTCCTTTCTGTCCCGCTTTTTGCGCTCCATCGTTCAAGCGTTCCAGCTGTGCATCTGTCAGTTCAATGCCTCTGTCCGCCAGCCGTACAGCAGCATGTTTGGAAAATTTCAACTGCTCCTGACTCTTATTCTGCAGGATCTCCTGGAAGGATACGAGATTTTCCTGTGCTGTTTTTACGGTCTTACGGC
>CAVFMG010000136.1:0-7839 GCA_963623435.1 Odoribacter splanchnicus | reverse complement strand
ATGAAGCTATCCACGGATACGCTGTTAGAGAACTGTACGAAGGATATTGATGCCAGAGACACATCCATCGTACTGCTGCATGATTCCGCGGAGAAGCCCACGACGGTGGAGGCGCTGCCGGAGATTATAGAAAATATTCTGGCGAGACCGGATACGGTGATCCTGCCGATCACGGAGAATACCAAGCCGGTGCATCACCAGTAAAAATAGCAAATTAAAAAGTAAATGAAAAGAAATAAACGGAGGTACATAATCATGGGATTTTTCTCAGATTTGAAAGAAGATCTGTCTCAGGCGGTCAATGAACTGATGCCGGAAGAAGAGCTGGATCAGGCACCTGTACAGGAAGAGACACCGGAAGTACAGCCCGCAGAGGAAGCAAATGACAATGCAGCAAGTGATAATGCGGCATTGGAAGAGATGCTGAAGAACCTGGATTCCATCGAAATTCCGCAGGAACAGGACACAGAAGAAGTACAGCCGGCGGAGGAAGTGACAGAAGAAGCATCGGAAGAAGCACCTCAGGCAGAAGCAGAGGAAGCAGCCGTACCGGAACTGGATTTCGACAGTATACTTCAGAACGATATGACCGTGGAAAATGTTCTGGAGCGGGAAAATACAGAGAAAAACAAAGGAGCAGAAAAGAGGATGGATATAAAAAATGTATCAGATGAAACGGCGGTTATTACTGCCGGAATGGTGATCACCGGTGATATAAGTTCTGAAGGATCTATGGATTTGGTAGGCACGATCAACGGAAATATTGATATTCTTGGCAAGCTGAATATTACCGGTTATATCAACGGTAATTCCAAGGCAGGCGAGATCTTCGCAGAAGGTGCCAAGATCAACGGCGAGATCGTAAGTGAAGGCGCCGTGAAGATCGGAGCAAGCTCTGTTGTCATCGGCAATATCAGTGCTACCAGCGCAGCAATTGCGGGTGCAGTTAAGGGTGATATTGATGTACAGGGACCTGTCATTCTGGATTCTTCCGCTATCGTAATGGGGAACATCAAGTCCAAGTCCGTACAGATCAACAACGGTGCAGTTATCGAAGGTATGTGCTCTCAGTGCTATGCTGATGTCAGCCCTACTTCTTTCTTCGATGATTACAAGCCCGAGAAAAGAAAAGCAAAATAAGGAGCATATCACAATGAAGAGAATATTACTGAAGCTCAGTGGCGAAGCACTGGCAGGAGAGAAGAAGACCGGTTTTGACGAGGAGACTGTCAGAAAGGTCGCATTGCAGGTCAAGGAACTGGTAGACGATGGCATCGAGGTAGGTATCGTTATCGGCGGCGGCAATTTCTGGAGAGGTCGTTCCAGTGAAAATATTGACCGTACCAAGGCAGATCAGATCGGCATGCTTGCCACCATCATGAACTGTATCTATGTCTCCGAGATCTTCCGTTCCGTAGGCATGATGACCAACATTTTGACACCTTTTGAGTGCGGATCCTTTACCAAGCTGTTCTCCAAGGACAGAGCCAATAAGTATTTTGAAAAAGGCATGGTTGTATTTTTCGCAGGCGGTACCGGACATCCTTATTTCTCCACCGATACCGGTGTAGTTCTTCGAGCTATCGAAGTGGAAGCAGATGTTATCCTGTTAGCCAAGGCAATTGACGGTGTCTACAATGCAGATCCCGCCAAGGATCCCACAGCGAAGAAGTACGACGAAGTATCTATCGATGAAGTCATCGCGAAGAATCTGCAGGTAGTGGATATGACGGCATCCATCCTGGCAAGAGACAACAAAATGCCCATGTGGGTGTTCGGACTGAACGAAGAGAACAGTATCGTAAACACCTTAAAGGGTAAATTCAACGGAACCAAAGTAACCGTGTAACTGATAGAAAACAAAAAACTATAAAAATGGAAAGGCGCAGAGCGCAGAAGAGAGGAAAATATGGACGCAAGAGTACAGGTATACAGTGACAAGATGCAGAAGGCTTATGAATTTCTGGAGGCAGATTATGCTGCCATCCGTGCAGGACGTGCGAACCCTCACGTACTGGACAAATTAAGAGTAGACTACTACGGAACGCCTACCCCTATCCAGCAGGTAGGTAACGTAACCGTTCCCGAAGCACGTATCATCCAGATCGCTCCCTGGGAGAAGTCTCTGATCAAGGAGATCGAGAAAGCCATCATGACTTCCGATATCGGTATCAATCCTTCCAACGACGGTAGCGTGATCCGTCTGGTATTCCCGGAGCTGACCGAGGAGCGCAGAAAAGACCTGGTAAAAGAAGTCAAGAAGAAGGGTGAGGAAGGCAAAGTAGCCATCCGTAATATCAGAAGAGATGGCAACGATGCATTCAAGAAGCTGGCTAAGACGGAAGTATCCGAGGACGAGATCAAAGGTCTGGAAGATGATCTGCAGAAGCTGACCGATAAGTATGTGAAGGACATTGATGCCCTGATCGACAGCAAGTCCAAGGAAATCATGACAGTTTAATAATATTAAGAAGGCTTAGAACTATGGAAGAGAATCTGAAAATTCCCAATCATGTAGCGATCATTCTGGACGGTAACGGACGCTGGGCAAAAGCAAAGGGCATGCCCCGCAATTACGGTCATGTCCAGGGTGCTAAGACGGTGGAAGTGATCTGTGAGGAAGCGTACCGCATGGGAATCCAGTATCTGACGGTATACGCTTTTTCCACGGAGAACTGGAACCGCCCGCAGGACGAAGTGGACGCCCTGATGAAGCTGCTTCGGAATTATATGAAGACCTGCCTGAAGACGGCGGAGAAGAACCGTATGTGTGTCAGAGTCCTGGGGGATAAGACCGGACTGGACGATGATATCCGCAAAAGGATCGCAGAGCTGGAAGAGGCTACGAAGAATAACGACGGTCTGCACTTCCAGATCGCCATCAATTACGGTGGCAGAGATGAGATTGTCCGTGCAGTGAAAAAGCTGTCCGCGAAAGTAAAAAGCGGCGAAGTGAATCCTGCGGAAATTACGGCGGATACTTTGGAAGGCTATCTGGATACTGTGGGAATCCCGGATCCGGATCTGCTGATCCGCACCTGCAATGAGCAGAGAATTTCTAATTTCCTGCTGTGGCAGCTGGCGTACACGGAGTTTTACTTTACTCCGGTTCCCTGGCCGGATTTCACAAAAGAAGAATTGATGAAGGCTGTGGAAGCATATAATCATAGAGACAGAAGATATGGCGGCCTGAAGGAGGAATAGCTTATGTTTTGGACCCGTTTGCTCAGTGGCATCGTGTTGCTCGTTATTGCACTGGCTACGTTCAGCTTCGGCAATGTATTTCTGGCAGTGCCGTTGTGGCTTATTTCTCTGATTGCATACAGAGAGCTTACCAAAGCATTAAAATGCGCAACCGATGAGAAAAAAATTAATGCACTGGAATGGATCGGATTCGTGGGCGTGACGGCGTATTATGCAACGCTGTTTTTCACGAAGGACCATACATTGCTTCTCATGTGTATCGTGGGACTGTTCATGGCGGAGATGTTCTGTTATGTGGTATTGTTCCCGAAATACGAGGCAAGTCAGGTTATGGCAGCGGTATTTTCTTTCCTGTATGCACCGGTGCTGTTGTCCTTTGTCTATCTCACCCGTGAGTGCGATAACGGAATCTACCTCGTATGGCTGATTCTGATCAGTTCCTGGGGATGCGATACCTGCGCTTATGTCGTGGGAAAACTGATCGGGAAGAAGCATATTTTCCCGGAATTAAGTCCCCATAAGTCCCTGGAGGGATGCATCGGCGGTGTCGCAGGAGCGGCTCTGATCGGCGGACTGTATGCCCGTTTCTTCGTGGAAGCGGCATTCCCGGATCAGACGATCACCTGGATCATTGTCTTTATCTGCGCAGCAGGTGCAGTAATGAGCATGGTGGGAGATCTGGCGGCTTCGGCAATCAAGCGGAATCATAATATCAAGGATTACGGCAAGCTGATCCCGGGACATGGCGGCATCATGGATCGTTTTGACAGCATGACGGTGACCGCACCCATGACGTATTTCCTTACCATCCTTTTGATGGGACTTCGCTAAGCGTGAAGGAAAGATACAAGGAGCATAGAACTATGAAAAAAATAGCAATTCTGGGGTCTACCGGTTCCATCGGAACCCAGACTCTGGAAGTCGTTCGCAATAATCCGGAGCTGCAGGTAGTAGCACTGGCAGCCGGAAAAAGCGTAGAAAAGATGGAACAGCAGATCAGAGAATTCCATCCTCTGATCGCAGGTATGTGGAGTGAGGAAGCGGCAGCAGATCTGCGAAGCCGCGTGGCAGACTTGCCTGTGAAGATCGTAACGGGTATGGACGGCTTGTTAGAGATCGCCGTACTGCCCGAGTCTCAGGTATTAGTGACGGCAATTGTGGGCATGATTGGTATCAGACCGACGATTGCAGCCATTGAGGCGGGAAAAGACATTGCCCTGGCGAACAAGGAGACACTGGTGACTGCCGGACACATCATTATGCCGTTAGCGGCGAAAATGGGTGTGAAGATCCTGCCGGTAGACAGTGAACACAGTGCAATTTTCCAATCCCTGAACGGGGAACCGAAGGACAGGATCGAGAAGATCCTGCTCACTGCATCCGGTGGACCTTTCCGGGGAAGGACCAGAGAGCAGCTTGTAAATATTCAGGTGGAGGATGCCCTAAGGCATCCGAACTGGTCCATGGGACGGAAGATCACCATTGATTCTTCCACCCTGGTGAACAAAGGATTGGAGGTCATGGAAGTAAAGTGGCTGTTCGGCGTGGATCTGGATCAGATCCAGGTCATCGTGCATCCCCAGAGCATCATTCATTCTGCCGTACAGTATGTGGATGGCGCGGTGATCGCACAGCTGGGAACACCGGACATGAAGCTTCCGATCCAGTACGCCCTGTTCTATCCGGATCGCAGACCGATGCCCGGAAAACGTCTGGATTTCTATGAGCTGGCACAGGTGACGTTCGAGAAGCCGGATATGGACACCTTCTACGGATTAAAGCTTGCGTATGATGCACAGCGCATCGGCGGCAGTATGCCTACGGTATATAACGCAGCCAATGAGAAGGCGGTAGGACTGTTCTTGGACCGCAAGATCGCTTATCTTAGGATTCCGGAGTTGATTCAGGAAGCCATGGAGCAGCATAAGGTGATCGAGAACCCGAACGTGGATGAGATTCTGGAGACAGAGGCATCTGTCTATGATTTTATTGAAAAAGTATATTCTGAGAGGCAATAAATGGTTACTTTGATCTTGTTTGTACTGATCTTTGGGGTGGTGGTAGTCTCACATGAATTCGGACATTTTCTGCTGGCGAAAGCCAACGGGATTCATGTGATAGAATTTTCCGTGGGCATGGGTCCGAATCTGTTTTCTTTTCAAAAAGGAGACACAAAATATTCCCTGAAGCTTCTTCCAATCGGCGGAGCCTGTATGTTCGAAGGCGAGGATGGTCTGAATGAGAAGGAAGACGGGGAGGATCACAGCGGATCGTTTTTAAATGCCAATGTGTGGGCGAGAATCTCCACGGTGCTGGCAGGACCGGTATTTAACTTTATCCTGGGATTTATCGTCGCCCTTATTATGGTAAATATGCTCGTGGCGGTAAGAGATCCGGTGGCGACAGAGCTCGTGGACGGCGGAGCGGCACAGGAAGCCGGACTGCAGCCGGGAGACCGGATCCTTGCGTTAAACGGCAGCAAGATACATCTCTTCGAGGAGATACAGTTATTCTGCATGACCTATCGTGGCGGTGAGGTGACGGTACAGTACGAAAGAGATGGTGTAAAGGGAACGACCACACTGACACCGCAGTACGATGAGAGTGCCGGATACTATATGATAGGAATCATGAATGCGCATTTCGTGGAACTGTCCGGACTGGACAGCTTCCGTTATGCCTGGTACGAGATGCGCTACTGTGTGAAGATGACCTGGAAGAGCCTGGAGATGCTGGTGCAGGGGCAGGTATCCAGACAGGATGTGGCAGGACCCGTGGGAATCGCCGTGAATGTCGTAGGCAAGACTTATGAGACCGCTAAGGATTACGGATGGCAGAGTGTACTGTTAAGTATGTTAAATATTACCCTGATGCTTACGGTGAACCTGGGAATCCTGAACCTTCTGCCGGTTCCGGCGCTGGATGGCGGACGACTGGTGTTCTTACTCTGGGAAGCCATTACCCACAGACCGGTACCGCCCGAAAAAGAAGGCATTGTACACTTTATCGGACTGATGTTTTTCATGGTATTGATGGTATTTCTGTTATTTAATGATTTGGTAAATATTTTCGGATAGAATTCCGGAACAGAATATTCGTTGACAAAGAGCATGCCGCATGGTATGCTCTTTTTACATTCGCGCGGAGCGCGATTCTGAAATTTCTGCCTATCGGCAAAAGATCCCTGAACTAAGAGCAAAATTAAGACTTAAAAATAAAGGAGGATCGTGTATGGAGTATGTGACTGCCTGTTATCGGCAAAAGGAGGAGATTGCAGGTTTGTATTTGTCTCTGCAGCAGCGCAGGTATCGTAAGAGCGGTAGGAATGCGGTAAGTGCTTGCATCTCCGATGACAGAGATATCGTGAGACATTTACAGGATAAAATGGATGAGGAGCTGGCGGGGAAGACGCTCTGGCAACCGGGCAGGGAAGAGACTCTGCGGGAGCGTTGGACGGAGGAACTGTCAGTATTTGGAGCAGATTGTAATTATGCGGGAATTCTGTGCGCGGAGGAGCGTGTGATACTGTTTAGCCACGGAAGAATGCAGAATTTTGCATTTTTCCGGCGGTTCGGAAAAGTGGGATGGAAGATATTGGACGCACAATGCCTGGTGGGGGAAGTGGAACCGGGAACTGCCATACTAGCGGCGGACAATGCCTTTATTAACCTTAGTGAAGAGGAACTGGCAGAGTGTCTGAAGCCGCAGATCACAGAGAATATTTCCGCGGAAGCCTGTGAGAGGCGGGCGGAAAAGCGGTTAAAGGAACTGGGAGAAAAGGCGGTAACACAGGGCGGAAGACATATGGGAGCCGTGTGGATCCTGCCGGTAAGCGGAGGAAGCCTATGGAGAGAAGGATAGCAGAACATGGATATGCAGATCCGGTATTTGTCGGGGAGGGCAGCTTTGCGAAGGTTTATCGTGTCAGAGATGCAGAAGGACACTTTTGGGCATGCCGGGTATCGGAGAGTTCCAAGCAATGGGAGCGGGAATGCAGGAACTGGCAGGAAATCGCACATCCACTGTTCCCAGCATACAGAGAGCACTGGACGGAAGATGGAACGGGATATCTGATCATAGAATTCTGGGATGGAATGGATCTGCGGAAAATGCTGGACAGACGGGGCAGACTGTCTCCTGCCACAGCACTGGATGTGATGCTGCAGATCACGGAGGGACTGCAGTATCTGCATGAGCGGGAGCATTCTTTTCTCTACAGAGACCTGAAACCGGAGAATATCCGCATCCGGGGGAACGGCAAAGCAGGGATCCTGGATCTTGGATGTCTGTGGAACCGGGAGGATGAGTGGTCGGGAGCGGGGAACCGCTCTTACAGTGCGCCGGAACAGTTCGCCCAGGGGGAACTGCCTGGAGAGGAAAGCGATGTCTATGCAGTGGGAAAGCTCCTGGCGGCGATGCTGGGGGAAGAAAACGTACGGAAAAGAACCGGCAGGGAGAGACAAAGAGAAAAATGGCTGCGCAGAGTCGTGGAGATGACCACCTGCGCGGATCGGAAAAGGAGAGTTCCGGATATGAAAAATTTAAGGCGCCTGCTCCTTGCGACGGACGTGGGTGTAAGGGAACAGAGAATGGCTGCAAAAGCGGCGAAATTTTACTATATCCGGAAGTTGTACT
>CAVFMG010000135.1:0-7843 GCA_963623435.1 Odoribacter splanchnicus | reverse complement strand
GGTGTACTTTTCCTGGATGAACTGCCGCAGTTCCAGCGGGCGGTACTGGACAGCATGCGCCAGCCCTTAGAAGAGCGGAGAGTACAGATTGCCAGGAGTGCCGGGCTGATCACCTATCCTTCGGATTTCATGCTGGTGGCAGCCATGAATCCCTGTCCTTGCGGCTATTACCCGGATCGGAACAAATGCCGTTGCACGCAGCCCCAGATCGAAAAATACTTAGGAAAAGTGTCGGGACCGCTGTTAGATCGTATTGATCTGTGTGTGGAGCTACAGCCTGTGGACATTTTGCATCTGCAGAAAAACGGTGCTGGGGAGAGCAGTGAAGAGATGCGTGAAAAAATAGACGGAGCACGGAAAATGCAGGAAAAAAGATATGTGGGAACAGATTACCGATTCAACGGGGATGTATCTTCTGCGGATGCAGAAAAATATTGTGTTTTGGGAACAGAAGAAAAAAGAGTGATGGAGCAACTGTACCATACGCTTTCCCTGAGTGCCAGGGCGTATCACAGAATCCTCAAAACAGCCAGAACTATCGCGGACTTGGAGGCATCAGAGGAGATCACGAAGGAGCACCTGTTGGAAGCAGCCTGTTACAGACCCTCAGAGGAATACTGGAATTAAGTGGTCAAGGAAAGGGATGAAGAATATATGAATATGACGGAAACTGAGAGAATGTATGCGTATTTTTTATGTAGTATCCCCATGATCGGCGGCATCCGGGCAGGGAAGCTGTTAGAGAGGTTCGGGTCGCCCTGGGGGATTTACGAAGCCGGTGTGGATGGCTGGAAGGAATGCGTGAGCGAATCCATTGCGGAATATATGGGCAGGCAGAAAAAAGAGGATACCTGGAGACAGGAATACGAACAGCTTGCGGAGAAGCAGATCTGGCTGCTACTTTCGGAGGAAGAGGGATTCCCCGGGAAACTTCTGACCATACCGGATCCGCCTTACGGAATTTTTTACAAAGGGAGGCTTCCTGCGGAGGAAGAACCGTCTGTGGCGATCATTGGTGCCAGGGAGTGCTCGGAGTACGGCAGATATGTGGCGGAGGAACTGGGAAGGTATCTGGGAAAGCAGGGGATCCAGATCATCAGCGGCATGGCGAGGGGAATCGATGGGCTTAGTCAGCAGGCGGCGCTGTCGGCAGGCGGTACATCCTATGGTGTTCTGGGGTGCGGCGTGGATATCTGTTATCCCAGCCAGAACAGAAGGCTGTATGAAGAACTGATCAGGAAGGGCGGACTGATCTCCACCTATGCGCCGGGAATTCGTGCCATGCCGGCATATTTTCCTCCCAGAAACCGTATTGTCAGCGGACTGTCGGACGCCCTGATCGTTATCGAAGCCAGACAGAAGAGCGGGACACTGATTACGGTGGACATGGCGCTGGAGCAGGGACGGGATGTCTATGTGGTACCCGGCAGGATCACGGACAGACTCAGCGACGGTTGTAACCGGCTGTTAACTCAGGGAGCCGGGGTGGTGCTGTCGCCGGAACAGTTTCTGGAAGAATTCTTACGGACCTGGGAGGAGAAACAGGAGCTTTCGGAAGGAATGAGCTTTCCCGGAAAAAAGAAGCGGAAGAAAAAAAGGAACATACAATTAGAAGAACCTCTAAAAAAGGTCTACAAACAGCTTACCCCGGTGCCTAAGACGACGGAGACGATCCTTGCGGGGCTGTGGGAAAAGGGGGAATATCTGGATGTTGCCGCGTTAAACCGGGCATTGATGGAACTGGAACTTTCCGGGTATGTGAGACAGAGCAGTCCGGGGCATTTTGGCATTTCTGCGAATTGACAAGGCTTTGAAAATGGGGGTATAGTAATAGTCATATATGAGAGTGTTAAGAAAGGTCAGGTACCCCTTATGAACGATAAAGATACTTACAGAATGCATACGAAAGTGATACAGATCAGAGACCGTAAGATTGGTGGCGGGAACCCGATTGCCATCCAGTCTATGACGAACACGAAGACGGAGGATGTGAAGGCTACGGTGGAGCAGATCTTACGTCTGGAGAAGGCAGGCTGTGAAATCATCCGCTGCACAGTGCCGACATTAGAGGCGGCAGCAGCCATCCGGGAGATTAAGAAGCAGATTCATATTCCACTGGTGGCAGATATTCATTTTGACTATCGCATGGCACTGGCAGCCATTGAGAACGGCGCGGACAAAATCCGCATCAACCCCGGCAATATCGGAAGCACGGAGCGGGTGAAGGCTGTGGTGGATGCGGCGAAGGAGCGGAATGTCCCCATCCGTGTGGGAGTAAACAGCGGTTCTTTAGAGAAGCCCCTGGTGGAGAAATACGGTGGCGTGACTGCAGAGGGAATTGTGGAGAGTGCACTGGACAAGGTGCACATGATCGAAGACTTAGGATACGATAATCTGGTTATCAGTATCAAATCTTCTGATGTACTGATGTGCGTGAAAGCGCATGAACTGCTGGCGGGGAAGACAGTATACCCTCTGCATGTGGGGATCACCGAATCCGGTACGGTGAACAGCGGCAATATCAAGTCCGCCATCGGTCTGTCCCTGATCTTAAGCCAGGGCATCGGTGACACGATCCGGGTATCCCTGACCGGAGACCCGGTGGAGGAGATCAAGTCCGCGAAGCTGATCCTGCGTACCCTGGGACTCAGAAAGGGCGGCATCGAAGTCGTGTCCTGTCCCACCTGCGGCAGAACCCAGATCGACCTGATCGGACTGGCGACCAAAGTAGAGAAACTGGTGGAAGATTATCCGCTGGATATCAAAGTAGCTGTAATGGGCTGCGTGGTAAACGGACCTGGAGAAGCGAAGGAAGCAGACCTGGGAGTAGCGGGCGGTATCGGAGAAGGACTGTTGATCAAACACGGAGAGATCGTGAAGAAGCTTCCGGAGGATCAGCTGCTCCCCGCCTTAAAAGAGGAATTGGATCATTGGAGTTGAAATAGATGAGCAAACCGTTTTTTGAAGTATTTCCTTCCTTACAGTTAAATACGGACATTCATGACCTCATAGGTCAGACAGAGGTAGAGAGAGTCTCGGCGACAAAACGCAGAGACTTTCTTCGGGTGTATTTAAAAAGTACCCGCCTGATCCAGAAGGCGGATATCTGGATCACGGAGCGGGAGATCAAAAAGCAGCTGTTCCCGGATGCCAACCTGACGGTAAAAATATACGAAAAATTTGAGCTGTCCTCCCAGTACAATCCGGAAAAACTGATGGATATCTATAAGGAAAGTATTCTGGAGGAATTCCGGGAATACAGCCATATCCAGTACAATGCCCTGAAGACGGCGAAGATCGAGTATCCTGCGGAAAATGAGATGCGGTTGACTATGGAGGATACTGTGTTGAACCGCAGTATGGAAGGAGAAATCTTAGAGATCCTGCAGAAGATTCTGGTGGAGCGCTGTGGATTTTCCGTAAAAATTCACGCAGACTATGTGGAAAAAGAGACCGGAAGATTCAAAGAGGAAGAGGAAGCCAAGATTCGTCTGAAGGTAGATGCCATCTACAGCCGTACCAGAGGCAGACACGAAGAGGAAGGGGACGCTGCGGCACCCGCGCAGGGCGGAGCACAGGAGACTGCGCAGAGTCTGGAGGCAAAGAAGCCGGACAATCCGGAGAAAGCAAAGAACGAGCAGACAGGCGGCGTGACCAAGAGCTTCCAGGGAGGCAGCCGTGGCGAATTCAAGCGCGGCGAGTTCAAAAAAGGCGAGTTCCGCAAGGGCGGTAATTTTGAAAAAGGTGCGCTTAAGAGATCGGACAATCCGGATGTCATCTACGGCAGAGATTTCGAAGAAGAAGCCATGAAGATCGAGGAACTCATCGGAGAGATGGGAGAGGTGGTCATCCGCGGTAAGGTACTGTCTGTGGAGACCCGTGACATCAAGAATGAGAAAACTATTATCATTTTCAATATCTCGGATTTTACCGATACCATGACCATCAAAATGTTTGTGCGTACCGAGCAGGTGAAGGAAGTGACCGGGGATATTAAGCCGGGAGCTTTCTTAAAAGTCAAGGGAATCTGCATGATGGATAAGTTCGACCATGAACTTGCCATCGGCTCCATTGCGGGTATCAAGAAGATCCCCGATTTTACCAATACGAGAATGGATACCTCGGCCAGAAAACGTGTGGAGCTGCACTGTCATACCAAAATGAGTGATATGGACGGTGTTTCCGAGGCAAAAGATATTGTAAAGCGTGCCTATAAATGGGGACATCGGGCCATTGCCATTACGGATCACGGTGTGGTGCAGAGTTTTACCGATGCGAACCATGTCTGGGACGATCTGTGGAAGGCGGAAAAAGGCAAACGGAAAGAAGCCGGAGACGAGAATCCGGACAAACAGGATTTCTTCAAGATCATTTACGGTGTGGAAGCCTATCTGGTGGATGATCTGAAGGAGATCGTGACCAACGACAAGGGACAGGGACTGCACGAGGACTATGTGGTATTCGATATTGAGACCACAGGATTTTCCCCGGTGAATAATCGAATCATCGAGATCGGTGCGGTAAAGGTATCCGGCGGCGAGATCGTGGATCGTTTTTCCACCTTTGTCAATCCGGATGTGCCGATCCCCTTTGAGATCGAAAAACTGACCAGCATCCGGGATGAGGACGTCATGGATTCCCCTCAGATCGATGTGATCCTGCCGCAGTTTTTACAGTTCTGCGAAGGCTGTATCATGGTGGCACATAACGCCAGTTTCGATATGAGCTTTATTATGGAGAATTGCAGAAGACTGGGATATCCGCAGGAGTTTACCTATGTGGATACCGTGGGCATCTCCAGAGTTTTGTTGAAAAATCAGTCGAAGCATACGCTGGATGCAGTGGCGAAGACTTTGGGGATCTCCCTGGAGAATCACCACAGAGCTGTGGACGATGCGGAGTGTACGGCGCATATTTTCGTGAAATTTATCAAAATGCTGGAGGAGCAGGACATCCATAATCTGACGGAGGTCAATGCCCTGGGAGCTTCCAGTGTGGACGCCGTGAAGAAGATGCCCTCCTATCATGCTATTATTTTAGCCAAAAATGACCTGGGACGGATCAATCTCTATCGACTGGTGTCCCAGTCCCATCTGACCTATTTTAACAAGCATCCCAGAATCCCCAAGAGTCTGGTGATGAAGTACAGGGAGGGACTGATCCTGGGAAGTGCCTGCGAAGCGGGAGAACTGTACCGGGCGTTGTTAGACGGGCAGTCGGATGCACAGATCGCAAGACTGGTGAAATTCTATGACTACTTAGAGATCCAACCCTGTGGCAACAATAAATTCATGATCAATTCGGAACGTGTGCGGAACGTGAATTCCATCGAGGATATTCAGAACATCAACCGCAGGATCGTGGAGCTGGGAGAGCAGTTCCACAAGCCGGTGGTGGCTACCTGTGATGTGCATTTCCTGGATCCGGAGGATGAGATATACCGCCGTATTATCATGGCGGGACGGGGATTCGACGATGCGGACGATCAGGCACCACTGTATTTACATACCACGGAGGAGATGCTGGAAGAGTTCGCCTACCTGGGCAGTGACAAGGCGGAAGAGATCGTCATTACCAATACGAATATGATTGCGGATATGATCGAGACCATTGCCCCGGTGCGCCCGGATAAATGTCCTCCGGTCATCCCGGACAGTGATAAGACTCTGACGGAGATCTGCTATAACAAGGCGCATGAGATCTACGGACCCGATCTGCCCCAGATCGTAGAAGCCAGACTGGAGAAGGAACTGAACTCCATTATTAAAAACGGATTCGCCGTAATGTATATCATTGCACAGAAACTGGTATGGAAGTCCGTGGAGGACGGCTATCTGGTAGGTTCCCGTGGATCCGTAGGAAGCTCTTTTGTGGCGACTATGGCGGGAATCACGGAGGTCAACCCCTTAAGCCCTCATTATTATTGCAGCAAGTGTCACTATGTGGATTTTGACAGTGATGAGGTCAAAGCCTACGCCGGTAAGGCGGGAATCGATATGCCGGACAAGGTATGCCCGGTGTGCGGAGAGAAGCTCCATAAGGACGGATTTGATATTCCTTTCGAGACGTTCTTAGGATTCAAGGGAGATAAGGAGCCGGATATCGACCTGAACTTCTCCGGTGAGTACCAGTCCAAGGCACACAAATACACGGAGGTCATTTTCGGTGCGGGACAGACGTTCCGTGCCGGAACCATTGCAACCCTGGCGGATAAGACCGCTTTCGGTTACGTGAAGAATTATTTTGAAGAGCGTGGCATTCATAAGCGGACCAGCGAGATCGACCGTATCGCTTCGGGATGTACCGGTGTACGACGCAGTACCGGTCAGCACCCGGGCGGAATCGTCGTACTGCCTCTGGGGCAGGACATTAACTCCTTCACTCCGGTGCAGCATCCCGCCAACGATATGACCACGGATACCATAACGACACACTTTGATTACCATTCCATCGACCACAACCTGTTGAAGCTGGATATTCTGGGACACGATGATCCTACCATGATTCGTATGCTGCAGGACCTGACGGGGAGAGACCCTCTGACGATCCCCTTAGACGGACAGGACGTGATGAGTCTGTTCCAGAACACGGATGCCTTAGGTATCACGCCGGAGCAGATCGGTGGAACGAAGCTGGGAGCGCTGGGCATTCCGGAGTTCGGTACGGACTTCGCTATGCAGATGGTTATCGATGCCAAGCCCAAGGCGTTTTCCGACCTGGTGCGTATCTCCGGTCTGTCCCACGGTACCAACGTGTGGCTGGGCAACGCACAGGATCTGATCATGAGCGGCGTGGCGACGATTTCCACCGCTATCTGTACCCGTGACGATATCATGCTGTATCTGATCCAAATGGGCGTGGAATCGGAGAAGTCCTTCAAGATCATGGAGGCAGTCCGTAAGGGCATGGTGGCGAAGGGAAAATGTGCCATGTGGGAAGAATGGAAGGCGGATATGCTGGCACATAATGTACCCCAGTGGTATATCGAATCCTGCCAGAAGATCGAGTACATGTTCCCGAAGGCCCATGCGGCGGCGTACGTTATGATGGCATGGCGTATTGCTTATTGTAAGATTCATTATCCTTTAGCATATTACGGCGCGTTCTTCAGTATCCGTGCCAAGGCATTCTCGTACGAGATCATGTGTCAGGGACAGAAGCACTTAGAGAGTGTCATGGCGGATTATAAAAAGAGACAGGATACCCTTTCTAATAAGGAAAAAGATGCTATGGGTGATATGCGTATCGTGCAGGAGATGTATGCGAGAGGCTTCGAGTTCGAGCCCATCGATATCTTCAGAGCCCAGTCCAGATCCTTCCAGATCGTGGACGGAAAATTAATGCCTTCCTTAAACAGTATCGACGGACTGGGAGAGAAGGCGGCGGATGCCATCGTGGAAGCTGCCAAGGACGGACCGTTCCTCTCCAAGGATGACTTCCGCCAGAGAACCAAAGTTTCCAAGACCATCATTGACCTGATGGATTCGTTAGGATTATTAGGAGACCTGCCGGAGTCGAACCAGATCAGTATATTTGATTTGGTGTAAAACAGTTCCCAATGCCATTACATTCATAAAAGCGTCTGCTGCGCAGCCGGCGCTGCTTACGCAGCTCATCTTTTATTTCATTAAATGGCGTTTCACTCATACAAGGCAGAAAACACTGCTTTGTGCATAAATGCCCACGCAGTATTTTGCCTTGTATGGTGGAACTGTAAAAAAATAAAAAAAGTACTTGCATTTTTTCGACAACTCGATTATACTATGCGAGTACTGTTTTTGTGGCTGATTGGTCAAGCGGTTAAGACGTCGCCCTCTCACGGCGAAAACAGGGGTTCGATTCC
>CAVFMG010000134.1:0-7908 GCA_963623435.1 Odoribacter splanchnicus | reverse complement strand
GAAGTATGTGAATCCCGGAAAGACACAGGAATGGATTGACAGAGGTATCAATATTGTCATGGGTAAGAGAGAAGGATATGCCTTTTGGGATATGAATGGCAAGAAGTATTTAGATATTCATATCAATGGCGGTACGTTCAATCTCGGACACAGGAATCCGGAGCTGATAGAGGCAATGATGCGTGCCACTGCGGATTTCGACATAGGCAATCACCATTTTGCATCTGCCGCCAGAGCAATGCTTGGAAAAAGAATGAATGAAGTCACACCGGATGGTCTTCAGTATTGTGTGTTCTCATCCGGAGGCGGTGAAGCAGTGGATGTGGCAATTAAGAGCGCACGATTTGCAACCAAGCGCAAAAAGATCGTATCGATCAAGGGCTGTTATCATGGTCACACCGGCTTCGCTGTATCTACCGGTGATCCGGTGTTCAAGGATCCATTCCTGGCGCAGGGAGAAGAGGGTTGCTTTGTACAGGTGCCATTAAATGATCTGGAGGCTATGGAAGAGGAGCTTAAAAAGGAGGATGTGGCTGCAGTTATCATAGAATCCATTCTTGCAACCTATGGATTTATGATTCCGGCTCCGGGTTATCTGAAGGCAGTCAAGGAGCTGTGTGAGAAATATGGAGCACTCTATATAGCAGATGAAGTGCAGACCGGTCTCATGCGGACCGGAAAAATGTGGAGTATTGATCATGAAGGCTTTGTTCCGGATATGCTGGTCACGGCCAAAGGATTTTCAGGAGGAATTTATCCCATTGCCTGTACAGTCCTGAATGAAAAGGCAGCGAGATGGCTGTTTGAAGCCGGACGCATGCACGGCTCCACTACCGGCGGTTCAGAGATCGGCTGTATGGTGGCACTCAAAATGCTGGAGATTACAACGAGACAGTCTACCATTGATAATATTCATAAGAACGCAAAACTGATGACGGAATTTGCAGAGGATATGAAGAAGAAAACCGATGGTTTCTTACGTGGATATAGTCAGAGAGGTGTCATTATGGGTATGGATTTCGATGTGGAGGATGCCAGCAAAACTGTAACACCTGCATTGTTTGAAAATGGAGTATGGGCGCATAACTCCCGACTCCGTCCGTATGTATTGCAATTCAAGCTGGGACTTTTGGCAGATCAGGCATACATGGATGAACTGTTTGAAAAAATGGAAAAAGGTATTTTGCTAGCCGCGGACAGGAGGGGATAATAATGTATTTAGATAATCCGGAACTGACGAGAGAGAAGGTAATGCACGATTGCGTAACCTATTGGAATCCCAGCCGTACTATGGCATGGCCGCAGATGGGCGTGGATATTCTGATCGGGCGTAGAGAAGGCTATTATTTTTGGGATCTGGAAGGCAAGAAATATATGAATCTTCACCTGAACGGCGGAACCTTTAATGTAGGACACCGCAACCCCGAAGTGATGAATACCTTAAAGGAAGCAATGGAAGAACTGGACATCGGCAATCACCATTTTGGATCGGTAGCGAGAGGCGAGCTGGCGAAGAAAATGGTGGAGACTGCGACGGAGGGAATGCAATATTGTATTTTTTCCAGCTGCGGCGGTGAAGCTGTGGATGTTGCCATTAAGAGCGTACGTTATGCAACGAAACGAAAGAAGATCGTATCATTGATCAAATGCTATCATGGACATACCGGGCTGGCACTGGAATGCGGAGATGATATGTATAAGGAGAAATTCCTGTCCGGTCTGGGAGATCCTGATTTCATACAAGTGCCTATGAATGATGTCGATGCTATGGAAAATGCATTAAAAAGCGAAGAGGTAGCGGGAGTCATCATAGAGACGATTCCGGCGACCTACGGATTTAAGATTCCTGAGAAGGGATATTTGAAAAAAGTAAAGGAGCTTTGCGAAAAATACGGAAGCATGTACATTGCGGATGAGGTGCAGACCGGGCTTATGAGAACCGGAAAACTCTGGGGAATCTCCCGGGAAGACGTGAATCCGGATGTGATTGTCACAGGAAAGGGTCTCAGCGGTGGTATTTATCCGATCGCAGCTACGATTATGACCAAGAGGGCTGGATTGTGGGTAGAGGAATTCGGAAGAGGACATACAGGCACATTTGGCGGCTCCGAACTGGGATGCGCGGTAGCATCTAAAGTTATGGACATTGTGACACGGGAATCTACTGTAAAGAATGTGGAATTCCTGACGGAATATCTGAAGGAAGGACTGGATAAGGTGAAAAATCTATACCCCGACTTCTTCACGTCTTATACGCAGAGAGGAATTATTTTCGGACTGAATTTCGATTATCCGGATGGTGGTATTGCAGCAATGAAATCTCTGTGTGACAACGGAATCTGGGCGATCTATGCCAGATTTGATCCGCATGTGGTTCAGTTCAAACCGGGACTACTGTGCACGAAGGAATACTGTGATGAACTTTTGGAGAAATTTGAAAAAGGTGTCGGTGAAGCCAGAAAGCACTGCCTCGGATAGAATCCAGGCCAGGCTTATGGGAGTGTACAGCACAGAATAAGAGGAAATGTGTATGAATGAATTTGTGTTTGCAAAGCTGGATACGGATAAGCTTCTACAGGAAATTATCCGGAAATACCGGTTTAGTAGTACTATGCGGCTTAGATTGCTGAAGTATTCTGAAAATCTGACGTATCTGCTCTATGATGATACTACTGGGGAAAAGTATGTGCTGAGAGTATTCCGACCGGGATATCATGAGGACTGCGAATTGGAGGGAGAACTGATCTGGATCCATCGGATTACGGCGGACACTGATGTTTTGACCCCTTGCGTCTATCAGGACAATGAGAATAATTTTGTCAGCAGCGTTTTAATCGACGGAGTATCATTGCATTGCGCACTATTTGCCTATGTGGACGGAGAAAGCCTGAACAGTCTGACAGAGGAACAGAAATACTCTTATCTGGAGAAAATGGGTGAGATGATGGCAAAGCTGCATCTGCAGGCGATGAACTGGAAGGAGAGCAGGAGCATCAGGCGGTTTCGCTGGGACCTTGAGGATCTGATCGGAGAACATGCGCGCTGGGGGCAGTATACGCTGATGAACGGACTGCCGGAGGCGTATATGGATACCTATAGGGCAGCGGCAGACCTGATCTGGCGCAGACTGGAGAAATTCGGCAGAGCGAATGACAGATATGGATTGATTCATGACGATATCAGCATTAACAATGTACTGCTTAGCAACGGGGAACTCTATCTGTTAGACTTTGACGACTGCGGCTGGGGATGGTATCTGTATGACCTGCCGACTGCTGTACTGGAGGATTTTGGAGAGAGTATGCAAAAAGGTCTGGATGCTGTCCTTAGAGGTTATGAGAGGGTTCGCCCACTTTCTGCGGAGGAAAAGCAGGAGCTTATGACATTCAATGTCCTTAAGAAAATTGTGCGGATCGGTTGGATTGCTACAAGATCGGACAATGATACTGTCAAAAAGGTCAAGCCGGACTATTTCAGTCAAACGGCAGCATTGGCACAGCAATACATCGAATGTTACGGTGAAAAAAATACCTGAAAAAGTGATTTTTGTACAATTTTTCCATTACCTAACAGAATATAATGAAGCATAAGCAAAGGCGCTGTCATAAAGACAGCGCCTTTTGCGTTGAAAGGAGGAGTGCACCGTATGAAAAAAATAAATCTTACAAGAGATATTCTTGTGACCGGTGAAAATGCACTGGAGTATCTGAAGGAAATAGATACAAAAAAAGCAGTCATTATCACAGGAGGCAGCTCCATGAAGAGAACCGGAGTCCTGGATCGTGTGACAGAGCTTCTTAAGACAACCGGAGCAAATGTGTCAATCTACTCCGGAGTTGGTAAAAATCCAACGACAGCCATGGTGCTTAATGGTCTGGACTTTGTCAGAGAGCAGAAGCCGGACTGCATTCTGGCAGTAGGAGGAGGTTCTTCTATCGATGCTGCCAAGGTGATGCTACTGTTTTATGAGCATCCGGAGCTTAATTTTGATAATGTATTTTCTAAGGATCTGGATTCTCTGGAATTTCATACCCGGTTTATAGCTATTCCATCTACTTCCGGGACAGCATCAGAGGTTACCAGAGTAAGTGTTATCACATTTGAAGAGGAACATTTTAAACGTGCTATCCGGACTATCAATATTTTCCCGAATGCAGCGATTCTGGATCCCTCGCTGCCGGCGACCCTTCCCGCCCACATTGCAGCGGAGACAGGAATGGATGCACTGACGCATGCACTGGAAGCATACATCAATAAAAACGGAAATGACTTTACGGATGCATTGGCGAAAGAAGCAATAGAAGGAATTCTGGAATGGCTTCCGGAGTCTGTTCTTGAGGGGACGCTTAAGGCGCGGGAAAAGGTACACAACTATCAATGCATGGCGGGTATGGCATTTGCTAACAGCGGACTGGGAATGGTACATGGAGTATCCCATGCATTCGGAGGAATGTACAATGTGGCACATGGACTTGCAAATGCAGTAATTCTGCCTTATTCCATGGATTATAACAAAAAGGATCCCGAGGTGGCGGCAAAATACGTAAAGCTGTCCCGGATTCTGGGGCAGGATGTGACGGAGGCAGTAAAGGAGCTTTCAGCAAAAGTCGGGATTCCTGCCAAAATGCAGGATGCCGGAGTGACAGAAGAAGACTTCAAGAGAGACTTTGACAAACTATTGGATTTTTCCATGCAGGGGTCTACTGTTGTGAATCCAATTCCGGTATCCAGGGATGACATGGAAAGGTTCTTGAATTGTATTTATTACGGCATCAGCGTGGATTTCTAAGACAAGGAGGAGAATATTATGACACTAGCAGAAAGATGTAAAAAAGTAATGCCGCCTATGGCAAACAGAGTAACGGAACTTGGTATCGATCATGCTTCCGGGTGCTACCTGTATACAGATGACGGCAGGAAAATTCTGGATTTCGCCAGCGGAATCGCAGTGTGCAATCTGGGACACAATTATCCTACCGTAGTGGAAGCCGCTAAAAAGCAGATGGATAAGCTGGTTCACAGCTGTCATAATCTGACGTATTACGAGGAATATGTAAAGCTGGCTGAGAAAATTGTAGAAATTACCGGTGGTGACCGAATGGTCTATTTTGCCAATTCCGGAGCAGAGGCAAATGATGGCGCACTCAAGCTTGCAAAGTATGTGACAGACCGTCCCGGAATCATCGCATTTAAAGGGTCATTCCATGGACGTACTTTTATGGCTGCAACGGTGACAGCTTCCAATTCAAAATATCGTAAGCACCTGCATTCCAGTCTGTGCCCGAATGTGTATCATCTGGAATATCCGGATCTGCTGCATACACCTTATCCTTACGATGGAGAACATACTCCAAAGCAGTATTTCAAGCAGTTTGATGATCTGTTTGAACATCTGATCGCACCGGACGAGGTGGCTGCAATCTTCATGGAGCCGGTACAGGGAGAAGGCGGATACATCGTGCCGCCGAAGGACTGGATGGTATATGTCAGAGAGCTCTGCGACAAGTATGGCATCATGCTGGTCTATGACGAGGTGCAGAGTGGATTCGGCCGTACCGGTAAAATGTTTGCACAGGAGCATTTCGGTGTAAGACCTGATATTATGACCTGTGCAAAAGGCATTGCCAATGGTTTCCCTCTTAGCGCTATTGTGGCTAAAAAGGAGATCATGGAACAATGGCCGGCCGGTGCACACGGAGGAACCTTTGGCGGCAATCCGGTGGCTTGTGCAGCGGCAAATGCCACTATAGAGGCACTTGAGAGCGGATATGTGGAAAATGGCGCCAAAATGGGTGAATATTTCATGGAAAAACTTCGTGGACTCCAGAAAAAATATCCCTGCATCGCACAGGTACGTGGTCTGGGACTGATGATCGGCATGGAATTCCTGGATGAAAAAGGGCAGCCAATGACCGAACTTACTGCAACTCTGCAGAAAAAATGCCTGGAAAATAACCTGTTTATTCTTACCTGCGGATGCCATAAAAATGTAGTTCGTTTTATTGCCCCGCTGATTGTAACAGAGGTGGAAATCGACAGCTGTATTCAAACTGTGGATACAATTTTAAGCGAAATCGTATAAAAAGTGAAAAAAATACTATTTTTCACCAAAATTTCTGTTATAATGTCCCTTAACAATTACATAGTTACAAATCGGATGGCAAAGGCGTTAATCAGAGATGGTTAGCGTCTTTTTCATTACCCGGTAATACCGGGGAAATACACGAAGTGCAAGAGAGGAGAATTATTATGAAGAAGAGAGTATTGGCAATTATCCTGACAAGTATCATGGCAGCATCCCTGCTGACCGGCTGCGGAAGCTCTTCCAAGGAAGCGAGCACATCAGTGGAAAGCACAGCTTCAGCAGTGTCTGACAGTACATCTACAGAGGCTTCGACGACAGACGGAGAAATACAGCCCACAGATGCATCTTCAGATGCTATCGAAAAGAAGGTTTTCCGTATTGGTATCGAATGTACGTATGCTCCTTATAACTGGACCCAGGAGAGCGAAGAACTGGCGAATGGAGAGAAGGCAATTCCCATTGCAAATTCCGAAGGTTACACTTACGGATATGATCTGGCACTTGCACAGAAGATCTGCGATCAGCTCGGCTGGGAGCTTGAAGTATATAAGAGTGACTGGACATCCATTTTCATGGGACTGGAGGACAAGACCTATGATTGTATCATGAGTGGTGTCTGCTATACTGCAGAGCGAGATGAAATCTATGATTTCTCATCCCCTTATTATCTCAGACAGATCAAAGCGGTAGTACGGGAGGACAGTGAATTCGCAAATATTACTGCACTGTCTCAGTTCGATGGTATGAAGCCTACTGTAATCGCTCAGCTGGGAACCAACTTCGTAGATTACAAGGATCAGATCCCTTCCGCAGTAGCGGCAACGGATTATGAGGCAGCTTCCGAACTGTTCCTGGCTATTCAGAACAAGACAGCAGACGTTCTGGTCACTGAAAAGTCAACTGCGGATTCCGCATTTAATACGATGACAGGACTGATCCAGCTGGAGATGGATCCTTCAGATGATTTTGTAGCACCGGAAGGTAATCCCAATACCTGTTGTATTCTGTTCCGTGGTGGTGACAGCCTCTGCCAGATCATTCAGGGTGCTATGGATGAGATGGGATGGACATCCGACACAGAGGAAGGTCTGAAAGCAATGAATGATCTGATGTCGGAAATGATCGCATTGCAGCCTTCCGCAGGAGAATAAAAAAGTTGATGTAACTGATATAAAACAAAACGTAAGGAGCTGTTGAACATGGGAATACTACAACTGATAGAAACACCGACGAAAGAATCCGGACTGTTGGAGTGGATTATATTTCTGGCAACTAAATATTCGTCAACATTTCTGAAAGCAACCTGGGTAACCTTGTACATTGCGGTGATCGGAACTATTCTGGGATTCCTGCTGGGATTCCTCATCGGAGTAATCAATACCACAAAGATAGCTCCTGAGGATGGACCGGTTAAAAAGTTCCTGTTCCGTTTCGTGAAAGCGATTGCAATGATTTATATGGAAGTATTCCGTGACACGCCCATGATTGTACAGGGCATGGTGATCTACTACGGACTGAGACAGGGGGATATATTGATCACATCTGCCATAGCCGGAATTCTGGTTACTTTGCTGAATACAGGAGCATACATGGGTGAAACAGTTCGTGGAGGTATCAATTCTGTAGACCCCGGACAGAAGGAAGGAGCTTTGGCAATGGGAATGTCACATGCCGGTGCCATGTTTTACGTGGTAATACCGCAGGCTTTGAAAAATGTATTCCCGGAGATGGGCAATACCTTCCTAAATAACCTCAAAATGACTTCCGTATTAAATGTAATAGGTGTCAGTGAATTGTTCCTGGCAGCGAAGACAGCCGGAGGT
>CAVFMG010000133.1:0-7954 GCA_963623435.1 Odoribacter splanchnicus | reverse complement strand
GTCTGTTGGAGGGTGTTGATATTTTCTTGAAAAGTGTTGAAAGACAGGGGGAAAGCGGACACGATGTCCGCGTCAGCCAAGCCATGCTTGCATGGCTTTTGGCGCACATGGAGGGCGCGTGTAGGCGACCCCGTCATGATGAAAAACGCTTTATCACTTTTCCTAGAAAATTCACACCCGGAGACGCGACATCAAGGCATGATGTTCCGTTCGCCGTGGGCGTTCGTGGCTTCTTAACTAACTCATTCTTTACTTATCTTGTACAACTATCGATACCACAAAGTTCTGACAACTTACAAAAAATGAAATAATTAACAATATTTACTTGTAATAGCAACATATATTTAGTAAAATACACGTAAGGGGTTGAAAATCCAATCCATCGGCTGGACAAAATACCCAAAATGCAGAATAAATGGAGGATGGGATATGAATATTTACACAACTGACAAGATCCGTAACGTAGTATTACTGGGCCATGGCGGCAGTGGCAAGACCAGTCTTGCAGAAGCCTTTGCTTATCTGTCTGGTATCACCTCCCGTATGGGCAAGGTAGATGACGGCAATACCCTCAGCGATTACAGTAAAGAAGAACAGAAACGTCATTTCTCTATCAGTACCTCCGTGATCCCTATTGAGTGGGAAGGATACAAGATCAATATTATTGATACTCCGGGTTATTTCGATTTCGTGGGAGAAGTGGAAGAGGCAATCAGCGCCGCAGGAGCAGCCATTATTGTAGTCAACGGCAAGTCCGGCATTGAAGTCGGCACCCAGAAGGCATGGGAGCTTTGTGAAAAATACAAGCTGCCCCGTTTCATCTATGTCTCCAACATGGACGTGGATAACGCTTCCTTCCGTCAGGTAGTGGAAGATATGACCAATCTGTACGGCAAGAAGATGGCACCGTTCCATCTGCCGATCCGTGAAAATGAGAAATTTGTAGGATACATCAATGTTATCACCGAGAGTGGTAACCGTTGGGAAGGCAAGGAAGTCGTTCCCTGCGACGTACCGGACTACAGCCAGGCGAACCTACAGATTTGCCGTGACACTTTAATGGAAGCTGTAGCAGAGACCAGTGAAGAATTCATGGAGCGGTATTTCGGCGGAGAGACCTTCTCCGAGGCAGAGATCCGTGCGGCACTCCGTACCAACGTCTGTGACGGCAGTATCGTTCCCATGACCATGGGTTCCAACATTCTGTGCCAGGGTATGTACACACTGTTGGATGATATTATCAAGTACATGCCAAGCCCCGAGAACAGAGAAGTAGCCGGCATTAATCTGAAGACTAACGAGATCTACCATGCAGATTATGATTTCGCCAAGGCAAAATCCGCATACATCTGGAAGACTATCGTAGATCCTTTCATCGGAAAATATTCGCTGATCAAGGTAAATTCCGGTGTACTGAAGACTGACGATCTGCTGTACAACGTAGACCGTGACATTGAGGAAAAAATCGGCAAGATCTATGTACTGCAGGGCAACAAGCCCATTGAAGTCAGCGAACTGCATGCTGGAGACATCGGAGCACTGGCGAAGCTGACCGCAGCGAGAACCGGCAACAGCCTCTCAACCAGGGCAACGACGATTAAATACGGCAGGTTCGACATTTCCACCCCTTATACCTATATGCGGTATAAGCCGAAGAACAAGGCGGATGTAGATAAGATCTCTCAGGCATTGCAGAAGATGACCCATGAGGATCTGACCATTCGGGTGGTGAACGATGCGGAGAACCGCCAGACCTTACTCTACGGCATGGGTGACCAGCATCTGGATATTGTGGTCAGCAGACTGTTAAACGAATACAAAGTAGAGGTTGAACTGTCCAAGCCGAAGATCGCTTACAAGGAGACCATCAAGAAACAGTCCGACGTGGAATACAAGTATAAAAAGCAGTCCGGCGGACACGGTCAGTACGGTCATGTAAAAATGCGTTTCTCACCTTCCGGCGATCTGACGAAGCCCTATGAGTTCGAAACAGAAGTCGTAGGCGGTGCGGTACCGAAGAACTTCTTCCCGGCGGTGGAAAAGGGTATCCAGGAATCCGTAGGCAGAGGACCTCTGGCAGCGTATCCGGTAGTCGGTGTCAAGGCAGTATTGTACGATGGCTCCTATCACCCGGTAGATTCCTCGGAGATGGCATTCAAGACCGCAGCCATTCAGGCGTTCAAGAAGGGTGTGATGGAAGCGGGTCCCGTTCTGTTAGAGCCTATCATGTCCTTAAAGGTAACCGTGCCCGATGCCTATACCGGTGATATCATGGGAGACCTGAACAAGAGAAGAGGTCGTGTGCTGGGCATGACACCTATGAGTGGCGGCAAACAGATCATCGAAGCGGATATTCCCATGAGCGGATTGTTCGGCTACTGCACGGATTTGCGCTCCATGACCGGTGGCAGAGGCGATTACTCCTATGAATTCGCCCGCTATGAGCAGACACCTTCCGATGTACAGGAGAAGGAAGTGGCAGCCAGAGCAGCGAAGGTTGCGGAGAATAATGCCGAAGATTAATACACAGAATACATAGAATACATAAAAGAGACCGGTAGCGATACCCGGTCTCTTTTTCGGTACTGCGCAAATAAGATCAGCGATACCGTTGCATCAGGTTGATCAGTAATGTGATCCACGCAAACATGATTCATCACCTCTCGCAGATAAGATATGCACAAAGAACAGAAAATATGTACAAATATATACGGATAGCCCCGCAGTCCTTGACAGTATCGGCAAAACACGATAAAATAATCGATAGTTTTTTAACGACTTGAGAACGGAATTTTAAATAGAAGGCTTCTCATAGTTTAGGAGGAAATAATTATGGCAGTACCTTACAATCACAGAGAGGTAGAGAAAAAATGGCAGACTGTCTGGGATGACGAAAAAGCATTCAAGACTTCCGACGATTTCTCCAAGCCCAAATATTACGCACTGGTAGAGTTCCCTTATCCTTCAGGACAGGGATTACACGTAGGTCATCCGAGACCTTATACCGCACTGGATATCGTAGCACGTAAGCGCAGAATGCAGGGCTACAATGTGCTGTATCCCATGGGATGGGATGCATTCGGTCTCCCTACCGAGAACTATGCAATCAAGAATCACATCCATCCGAAAATCGTAACCAAGAATAACGTGGCAAGATTCAAGAATCAGCTGCATTCCTTAGGTTATTCCTTCGACTGGGACAGAGAGATCAATACAACGGATCCCGAGTATTATCACTGGACCCAGTGGATCTTCTTAAAGCTGTTCAAGGCAGGACTGGCTTACAAGACAGAGATGCCTATCAACTGGTGTACCTCCTGTAAAGTAGGTCTGGCAAACGAGGAAGTAGTCAACGGAGTCTGCGAGCGTTGCGGTTCCGAAGTTATCCGTAAGGTCAAGAGCCAATGGATGCTGAAGATCACAGAATATGCAGATAAGCTGATCCAGGGACTGGATACTGTAGATTATATTGAGCGTGTCAAAGTCTCCCAGAAGAACTGGATCGGTAAATCTCAGGGTGCGGAAGTAGACTTTACCCTCACCGGAAAAGATGAGAAGCTGCGCATTTACACCACCAGACCGGATACTCTGTTCGGTGTTACCTACATGGTAGTATCTCCGGAGCACCCTGTACTGGATAAATACAAAAACGAGATCAAGAACTGGGATGACATTGTGGCATATCGTGAGATGGCTGCGAAGAAGTCCGACTTCGAACGTACCGAGTTGGCAAAGGATAAGACCGGTGTCTGCATCCAGGGTCTGACCGCTACCAATCCCGTGAATGGCAAGGAGATCCCTGTATGGGTATCCGATTATGTACTGATGACTTACGGTACCGGTGCTATCATGGCAGTACCTGCCCATGATGAGAGAGACTGGGAGTTCGCGAAGAAGTTTCACATGCCCATTATCGAAGTCGTAGCCGGAAGCTCTGTCAGCGTAGAAGAAGCGGTATACACCGATGTGGCTGACGGTACTTTGGTCAATTCTGATTTCCTCAACGGTCTGTCTGTGGCAGAAGCCAAAGAGAAGATCATGAACTATCTGGAAGAGAAGGGCATCGGCAACCGCAAGACCAATTATAAATTAAGAGACTGGGTATTCTCCAGACAGCGTTACTGGGGTGAGCCGATTCCTATCGTACACTGCGACAAGTGCGGTTATGTTCCTATTGACGAGAGCGAGCTTCCCCTGCAGTTACCTGATGTAGAGAGCTATATGCCGACCGATAACGGAGAATCACCTTTAGCTGCCATGACCGACTGGGTAAATACCACTTGTCCCTGCTGTGGCGGTCCTGCCAAGAGAGAGACCGATACCATGCCTCAGTGGGCAGGTTCTTCCTGGTATTATCTGCGTTACACCGATCCTCACAATGATAAGGCACTGGCAAGTCCCGAAGCATTGAAATACTGGCTGCCGGTTGACTGGTACAACGGCGGTATGGAGCATACCACACTGCATCTTTTGTACTCCCGTTTCTGGCATAAGTTCCTGTATGATCAGGGCGTAGTACCTACTCCCGAACCTTACCAGAAGAGAACCAGCCATGGTATGATCTTAGGCTCCAACGGTGAGAAGATGTCCAAGTCCCGCGGTAACGTGGTAAATCCGGACGATATCGTACAGGATTACGGTGCAGATACCCTGCGTACCTACGAGATGTTCATCGGTGCCTTTGATCTGAGCGCTTCCTGGAGTGAGGAAGGTGTAAAGGGCTGCCGCAGATTCTTAGAGAGAGTATGGAAGTTACAGGATATCTTGACTGACGAAGAAGGTTACAGTGCTGACTTAGAGACCAAGATGCACCAGACCATCAAGAAAGTCAGCAGCGATTTCGAGAACCTGAAGTACAATACCGCTATCGCAGCTATGATGTCCCTGATCAATGAGTTCTACAAGAAGAACTCCATTACCAGAAGCGAATACAAGACCCTGCTTACCTTATTGAACCCCGTGGCTCCTCATATCACCGAGGAACTGTGGCAGACTGCCGGATTTGAAGGCAGACTGTACCAGGCAACATGGCCTGAGTTCGAGGAAGAGAAGACTGTAGAGAGCGTAGTGGAGATCGGTGTTCAGGTCAACGGCAAGATGCGTGCGACCATCAACGTTTCCAAGGATGAGACTAAGGAGAACGTTATCGCCATGGCAAAAGAAGCTCTGGGCGACAAACTGACCGGCGACATCGTAAAAGAAATCTATGTTCCCGGTAGAATAGTAAATATTGTAGCTAAATAGTTAAGCCTTAGACATATAAGAGAAATAAAATAACTCCTGACAGACCTTAAGCCTGCCGGGAGTTATTTCTTTGTGATTTGCTTTTCTCTAAAATATTTTCAATCTGGCGAAGCTCTGCTTCGGTACTGTATTTTTTGATGGCAGTGATGGCAGCCTGCATTTCCTGCGGGGTAAAAGTCAGATGTTCCTGCTTTGCCTTACGCATGGCGGGCATGAGAAGTGCCATCATTTCCGTTTGCGTTTTTCCGTGCCCTTTGGCGAAAAGTGCAGCGAGAAAGTCTAATTTTTCTCGGGGGATGTCCCTTACGAGTTCATCCTGCATCCAGAGGGGTGTCTGGGAAGAATCCATTTTGCTGACCTCCTGATTCGCTTTGATTTGTTGCAAAAAGTCCGGATAACATAGAAGGATCCATTCCCGACAGATCGGAAAAACCATCAGGGAACAGCTCCTGCATGGACTGTGCCGTTTCCATCATTTCCTGAATGTTTGTGATATTGTCAAGCATCTGGCTGATCTGCTGCAGGGACGCTTTCTGCGTTTCATCACATAAAGGCATGAGATCGCTGCAAAGCTCCCCGGCGAGACTGCTTCCTCCGGAAGGCAGAGCGTGGCTGTGCAGGGCGGTCTCAGGATGCCTGCGGAATAGTGCTAGCGTATATTGCAGCTCCTGAAATTTTATGTAAACAGCAAGTCCTTTCAGGAAATGCGGATCTATGTAGTAGGCAAGTGTTTTCAGAATCTGAATGCGGTTGTTGGTGAATAAAGTATCAAAGGCAGCCGCCTTGTCGATTCTGTTATCATCCATGAATCCGTTACCTTCCTGCCAGATAGTTAGTAGTATTTTATGAGAGTGGCAACAGGCTTATGACGATCAGTCCTTCGGGGCACAGAATAGGCTGCGCCCCGGGATGATCGCATACTCTATCCGGGCATCTTAGGAAGACCGGTGTTAGTTACAGCCACAACCGTTGTTACCGCAGCTGCCACCGCACAGACAGGACAGAAGCAGGATCCAGATCAGCCATTCACAGCTGTCATTGCCACAGCCGTTATTGCTAAGCAGTCCGCAGCCGTTGTTGTTACCGCAGCCACCGCCGCAGAACAGTAACAGGATGATCCAGATGCAGCTGTTGCCGAAGATACCGTTACCACAGTTGTTATTGCCGCAGGAGTTATTGCAGCCGCAATTTGTAGCAGTTAAGTCACTCATTTTTAGTGCCTCCACATTTTATTTATGCTCTATTGTATGCGGGGGTGCCTGTCAATGTTTCCGGAAATGACTTGCAATAATTTACGGATATAGTAAAATATAAATATCTATGTAGACAAGCATAGACCGTGAAAGACAGAGATTATTTAAGGAAAAATAGATGGCGCAGAAGATATATGTGGTAGAGGGACGGAAGTTCCGCACGGAAGCGGATTACCAAAACGCCCTGAAAGATCAGCAGGTGATCGAGAATCTTCGGACGCAGACGAAGAAGATGAGCCTGGCGGATCAGAAGAAACTGCTCGAAGTGATCCGCAGCGGGAAATGCAGATTCCACAGCATCCTGGGACAGGATTACATGGAAGAGCTGTCAGAAGAGATTAGGAGACAGGAAGCTCCCAAAACCAAAGCCCCCAAAACCAAAGCCCCGCAAAAGAAAAAAGAGACACCTAAGAAAAAAGAAGTTGTAAAAAAAGAACCGATAAAAAAAGAAGCTGCCAAAAAGAAACCGACGGCAAAAAAGAAAGCTTCAAAGAAAAAGGCAGAGCCGCGGTTCGATGAGGCAGAGCTGGACAGAATCGTAAAAGAGGAACTGAAAAAGCAGGAAAAACGAAGAAAGCTTCTCGTAATCTGCTGTAGTATGCTTGCCGTGGTCTGCCTTGGATATTTTGGCGTGTACAACTGGTACAATATCCGGACAGCGGATAATTATAAACAGCTGAGTGACTTAAAGGACAAGGAACCGACAGCCAGCACAGCACCGGCACCGGTGATCCACTATACAGTGGAAGAGGGGCAGAGCACCCCGCCTCCGGTACTGGATGAATATAAAAATTTATTAAATAAGAACAAAAGACTAATCGGATGGGTAAAAATTGACGATACTAATATAGATTACCCTGTAATGCAGACAACGGATAATGAATATTATCTGGATCACAATCTGAATCAGGAGTATGACAAGAACGGATCCATTTTCATAGACAAGGATTGCGATGTGCTGAAGCCCAGTACGAACCTGATTCTGTATGGACATCACATGAAGAGTGGGCAGATGTTTGGGAACCTGTCATTGTACAGTGACCAGAGCTATTATGAGAAACATCCCTACATACAGTTCGATACCATCTATGAAAAAGGTCTGTATGAAATCATGTATGTATTCCGTTCCAGGGTATACAGTGAAGATGAGATCGTATTCAAATACTATCAGTTTATAGACGCCCAGAGTGAGCAGGAATTTGACTCTTATATGAATGACATGGAAGGGATGTCTTTATATGACACAGGAGTCACGGCTCAATACGGTGACCGGTTGTTAACGCTTTCCACCTGTGATTATCAGGAGAAGAACGGCAGATTTGTAGTGGTTGCCAAAAAGGTGACGACAAAGGAGTAAAGAATGACTAAGGGTACAAGGAAGACCAACAGAAGATTGAAAAAGACAGTAAGGAAGACCCTGGGAACGTTGTTTCTGATCTCGGCGATCGTAGTAGCGG
>CAVFMG010000132.1:0-7973 GCA_963623435.1 Odoribacter splanchnicus | reverse complement strand
ACCCAGCACCGACTGTGCAGCGAATTCATATGCCTGCTTTCTGGGCATTCCGGCTGCCACCGCCTCATCCGCCATGGCTTCGATGAACATGAACACATACGCCGGAGAGCTTCCGCTGACTCCTACGACCACATCCATCAGACGCTCCGGTACGACACTGGCGATTCCGAAGGAGCGAAGCAGGACAAGCACCTGTTCCAGTTCTTCCTCCGTGATATTATCCCCTGCGCAGACACCGGTACAGCCCTCCAGTACCAGGGCGGGAGTGTTAGGCATGCAGCGGATCAGTTTTTGTTCCGGGCTGCCGAACGCATCCCTCAGATACTTAAGATTTCTGCCCGCCGCAATGCTGACGATCAGAGTATTGTCTCTCACCACATCTCTGATCTCGGCGATCACCTCTGGGAAAAAGATGGGTTTTACGGCTAAGAACAGGATGTCCGCCTGAGCAGCCACAGTTTTGTTATCCGTCGAAGTGTTAATATTAAATTTCGTTTTAACTTTTTCTGCCGTTGTCTCTGTCTTAGAGGAACCGATGATGTCCTCCGGCTTCGCAATGCCTTTCTGCAACATGCCGCCGATCATTGCCGTTGCCATATTTCCCAGTCCAATAAATCCTATCTTCATAATGTGCTCTCCTCCTATACTGTCTTTCTTCTATCATAAGTTCCGCTGTCTGTGGGCTTCATACATCAAAAGTGCCGCAGCAATCGAGGCATTCAGGGATTCCACCCTGCCTTCCATGGGGATTTTAAGGTACTGCCCCGCCCGGTCAGAGATCTCTTTTGACAGCCCGTTTCCTTCGTTACCGATGAGGAATGCGGTGGGCTCCCGGAAGGAAAAGCTGTCATAATATTCCTTCCCTTTCAGATGGGCTGCATAAGTGCGGATCCCTTTTTCATGCATCTGCGTAAGTACCGGTGCCAGGTCCGGCACATAGACAAAGGGTACCCGGAATATGGATCCCATCGTGGCACGAATGGTCTTTGGATTGAAGATATCCACGGTCTGGCTATTCATAATAACGCCCGTTATTCCTGCACCTTCTCCGGTGCGGATCATGGTTCCCAGGTTCCCGGGATCCTGTAAATTCTCCAGAATCAAAAATAAGGGATCCGGTTGCCTCAACAGCTGTGTCAGATCATAGGAAGGCTGCTCCAACACCGTCAGAATTCCCTGGGGCGTCAGGGTATCTGCCATCTTAGCAAATACCTCCGGAGATACGGTCTCATAACCGGTCTGCTGCAGCTTGTCCCAAAATGCGCCATCTCCGTTCTGTGTATTCTGTCGGATCTTCTGCTCCAATTCTTCTGTCAGATAGACTTCTCTGACGCTTTTTACCGGGGCTTCCTCGCACATTCTGACGCCTTCCGCCAGGAATACATGATCCTTACGGCGCTCTTTCGCTTTCGTCATCCACTGCACGACCTGTTTTACTTTTGCATTATTATTGCTTGTGATCATATCTGTCTTCTGTATGCCGCTCCTCAACATTTATTTCTTTCATTATAAATAACAAGGCGCCTCCACGCAATGGGAAACGCCTTTGTCTTCATATCCGTTCAGACACTCTTATTCATGATGTCTGAACTGTTAAATTAAATTAGATGGATAACAGACGAGATACCTCGAACTGGTAATCGTTGATACCCTTTTCCATCTGCAGTGCATCCTCGATATCGAAATCGATGAATTCGCCGTGCTGGTAACCAACGACACGGTTGGTCTTGCCTTCCAGCATGATGTCTACTGCGTAAGCACCCATGATAGATGCATAGTAACGATCCTTGGCAGTGGGGCTTCCGCCACGCTGCATGTAACCTAAGATCGTAGCACGGGTCTCAATACCGGTAGCTGCCTCGATACGACGCGCCATGGAAGTGGAATGTCCGATTCCCTCGGCATTGATGATGATATGATGGGTCTTACCATGCTTACGGTTGGTAATGATATTATTGATAATATTCTGTTCGTTGTAATCGTACTTCTCAGGAAGCAGGATATCCTCGGCACCGTTGGCAATACCGCACCACAGAGCGATATATCCGGCATTTCTGCCCATTACCTCGATGATACTGCATCTCTCATGAGAGGAAGAGGTATCCTTAACCTTATCGATTGCCTGCATTGCAGTATTTACTGCAGTATCGAAACCGATGGTATACTCGGTACATGCGATATCCAGGTCGATGGTTCCGGGAAGACCAATGGTATTGACACCCAGTCTGGACAGCGCCTGCGCACCGCGGTAGGAACCGTCACCACCGATGACTACGATGCCATCGATGCCGTGCTTTCTGCAGATCTCAGCGCCCTTCTTCTGTCCTTCCGCTTCCTTGAACTCCAGGCAACGTGCGGTTCCTAAAATAGTACCACCACGCTGGATGATATCGGATACATCCTTGGCTTCCATATCTATGATCTCTTCATTCAAAAGACCCTGATAACCCTTTTTGATACCTTTAACCTTCAGTCCTCTTGCAATGGCTGTACGAACAACTGCACGGATAGCAGCGTTCATTCCCGGTGCATCACCACCGCTGGTCAATACACCGATCGTCTTAATCTCTTTTGCCATGACTGTTACCTCCTAAGTAAACGAACGAATAGTTTTCTCTTTTCGATTCTTTATTTTAATCTATTTTTGAGCGGTTTTCAATAGGTTTCGTTATAAATTTAACATTTTCTTCGCCAAACAGGGATGTAAGCTTTTCCATTAATGCTTCATCGGCTCTGACCCGGAGATTTGCGGGCAAAATCTTGTAATTTTTCGTATCCCGCAGGAAGATCACCACGTCATCGCTGCCGTCGGAATCTGCCATCGCCTGCAGCAGTTCCTGTTCCCTTGCTTTATAAGCTTCCATATTGGGGAACTGAATCCAGGCTCCCGCGGGCATGCCCTTTCTCTGCTGCGTTCCGGGCTGTGACTGCTGAACCGACGGTCTCTGTCCGCCCCCGTTTCTGGGGAACAAGGGCTGGTTCGCCGCTCTGGCAGCCTGCGCATCCTCGAAGCTGATGATCTGATCACAGATCAGTTTGCCGTCCTTGTCTTCCTCCAACGACACTCTGCCCCGGATAAATACCTTCGCATCCTCTGTAAGCAATGTGCTGTAGCGCTCATACGCCTGCGGAAATACCACAACTTCCACATTGCCGATCAGATCCTCTACATTTAAAAATGCCATGATCTTGTCGTTCTTGGTGTATTTCACGGTCTTGTCGGCGATCAGCCCGCCGATAACCGCATTTGCCTGATCCTTGACCAGTTCTACCTCTCCGCTCTCTTCGTCCAGTGCGAAGTCTCCGGCGGTATTGCTGATGCAGTTCTGCCACAGCTCCTGGTATTCCTCCAGAGGATGACCGCTGACATAGACACCCAGGACTTCTTTTTCAAATCCTAACAGCATCTCCTTGCTGTACTCTCCCACATTCGGCATCCGGATATCGAATTCTTCTTTATCCTCTTCTCCTGCGATGTCGAACAAGGAGATCTGTCCTGCCAGGTTGTTCTTCTTGTCATGGGCGATATGATCCGCGATCTGTACATAGACGCTCATGAACTGCTTTCTCGTTCCGCCCAGTCCGTCCATAGCTCCCGCCTTGATCAAATTCTCAATAGCCCGCTTGTTCATCTCTTTTTTATCGGACATACGGGTGATAAAGTCTTTCAGATTCGTGAAGGGGCCTCTCTCCTTACGCTCCTGCACCAGACTGTCGATGACGGGGCGTCCCACGCCCTTGATGGCCGTCAGGGCATAGCGGATCTTGCCGTCCGCTACGGAGAATCCGGCTTCGCCCGCATTCACATCCGGGGGCAGAATAGCAATGTCCATGTTTCGGCAGTTCAGAATATATTCCGATACCTTCTTAGGATTATCGATCACGGAGGTCATTAACGCCGCCATGAATTCCACAGGATAATAGTATTTTAAGTAAGCGGTCTGGTAAGCCACCACTGCATAACATGCCGCGTGGGACTTATTAAACGCATACTTGGCGAAATCCATCATCATATCGTAGATCTGTCCTGCCGTCTGCTCGTCAATGCCGTTGGCGATACAACCGGGAACATTCTCCTCGGGGTTACCGTAAATGAAGTTCGCCCGCTCTTTTTCCATGACCGCCTGCTTCTTCTTACTCATGGCACGGCGCACCAGGTCGCTTCGTCCCAACGTATAGCCCGCCAGATCACGAACAATCTGCATTACCTGCTCCTGGTACACGATACAGCCGTAGGTGGGCTTTAAGATCGGCTCCAGCTGCGGGCAGGCATAGGTCACGGCATCCGGGTGATTTTTACCCTGAATGTACTTCGGGATAAAATCCATAGGTCCCGGACGGTACAGAGAGATACCGGCAACCACATCCTCCAGATTCTGAGGACGCAGCTCCTTCATGAAGCTCTTCATCCCAGCACTTTCCAGCTGGAACACGCCCTCCGTTCTGCCGGTGCCGATGGAAGCCAGTACTTTCGGATCGTTATAATCAATGGCATCCACATCAATGTGTCTGCCGGTGGTATTCTCAATGAATTTCACCGCATCATGGATCACGGTCAGGGTACGCAGTCCCAGGAAATCCATTTTCAACAGTCCCAGTTCTTCCAAGGTCGTCATGGTGAACTGGGTGACGATGGAGCCGTCGGAGCCTCGGGATAGGGGCACGAATTCATCCGCCGACTTCTGACAGATGACCACGCCCGCCGCATGCATGGAAGTATGTCTGGGCAGTCCCTCCAGACGCTTACACATATCGATCAGGTGATGCACCTGCTCGTCCTCCTGATAGAGTTTGCGGAATTCCGGATTCATCTCCAGTGCTTTATTTAATGTAATGTTCAGTTCGTTGGGCACCATCTTGGCAATAGAATCCACGAAAGCATAGGGCAGATCCATGACACGTCCCACATCGCGGATAACGCCTTTTGCCGCCAGCGTACCGAAAGTAACGATCTGCACCACTTTGTCATTACCGTATTTTCTGCCTACATAATCGATGACTTCCTGTCTCCGTTCAAAACAGAAGTCCACGTCGATATCGGGCATGGAGACACGTTCCGGGTTCAGAAAACGTTCAAACAGCAGGTTGTAATGGATGGGGTCGATGTTGGTGATCTTCAGGCAGTACGCCACGATACTTCCCGCTGCGGAACCTCGTCCCGGTCCCACGGGAATTCCGTGCTCCTTCGCGTAATTAATAAAATCCCATACGATCAGGAAATAGTCCACGTAGCCCATTCTCTGAATGACGCCTAGCTCATAATCCAGACGCTCCCGCAGAGTCTGTCCGGTCTCTCCCGCAGGCTGATTGCCGTCACCGTAACGCTCCGCCAATCCGTCATCGCAGAGTTTATTTAAGTAGCTCCAGGAATCATAGCCTTCCGGCACATCGTATTTCGGCAGCTTCGTCACGCCGAACTCGATCCCCACATTACAGCGGTCCGCAATCCTCTGGGTATTCTCCACCGCCTCCCAGGCATAGGGGAACAACCCCTTCATCTCTTCTTCGCTCTTGACATAATACTGACCGCCCTCGTAACGCATACGGTCCTCGTCCGCCAGCTTTTTGCCTGTCTGGAGACACAGCAGGATATCATGGGGAATGGCATCCTCCGCGTAGGTGTAATGCACATCGTTAGTGGTCACCAGGGGAATGTCCAGTTCCTTACTCATCTGGAGCAGTTCCATATTCACTGTGCGCTGTTCCGGAATGCCGTGATCCTGTAACTCCAGGAAATAATTGCCCTTGCCGAAGCATGCTTCGTATTTTCTGGCAGCTTTTCTGGCTTCGTCCTTCATACCCTTTAAAATAAAACGGGGCACTTCTCCCGCCAGACACGCCGACAGCGCAATGATACCCTCATGGAACTCCTGCAGCACTTCCATGTCCACACGGGGTTTATAATAGTATCCTTCCGTAAAACCGCGGCTGACGATCTTCATGAGGTTCGCATAACCGGTATTGTTCTCCGCCAACAGTACCAGATGATGATAACGCTCTTCTCCGCCGGTCAGTTCCTTGTCAAAACGGGAATTCGGAGCCACATATACCTCACAGCCTAAGATCGGTTTGATCCCGGCTTCCCTTGCCGCACGGTAGAAATCAATGACACCGTACATAACGCCGTGATCCGTGATCGCCGCGCTGTTCATGCCCAGTTCCTTGACTCTGGCTACATATTCTTTAATCTTATTGGATCCGTCTAACAGTGAATATTCTGTATGGACATGAAGATGTGCAAATGCCATTTTGTCGTTCCCTTTCTAGTGCAGTTCTTTTGCTCTTCTGACGCATTCTTCGTAAGTCGCTCCCACCTGTTCTCTATGGTATCCGGGTGCGAGCATTGCCGCAAAATACAGTGTCTCCAGCGTCTTCTCCTGTGCCGGTGTCGGATGGGAAGGCACGATCACACGGGTGCTCCAGATCAGCATACAGCCCGTATATTCCACCATGAAAAAAATGGGTTCCATATTTTTCTCCATACGGCTGTTTAACGTCAGTTTATCTTCGCCGGAGATTTCTTCCAGCTTTTTGATATGAGAAGGCTGCGGTTCTTCTACACTGCCGTCCGGCAGGATCACGCACTCGCAGGGTTCCATATCCTCCCTATGTGCATTGATAAATTCCATGACAGTCATTCTCACACCTCCTTTGTTCTGTCTGTCCGTCTATTCTTCCGCCCGGATCGCCCAGCGCATCTTCGTGGAACGGGCTCTGCCGTTCTGCACGCATTCCTCCGCAGAGGGGCGGATCACATCTTTGGCATAATCGGCATAAATACCGTTCCGGTAGCCTTCCTTCAAAGCCTGCTTTACCAGCTTATCCTCACCGGAATGGAAGGTCAGGATTGCCACTCGTCCGCCGGGCTTCAGGGCTCCCGGCAGCTTTTCCATGAATTCATACAACACTTCAAATTCTCGGTTCACGTCAATACGCAACGCCTGAAAGGTTCTCTGACAGGTCTTTTTGATGGTATCCTTTTTCTCCTTCTCCGGGAGAAAATCCAAGGTCTTTTCAATCACTTCCCGTAGTTTCGTGGTAGTATCGATCCGGTGACCCTTACGGATCTCATCGGTGATTGCCTTCGCCAGTTCTTCGCAGTAGGGTTCATCGGAATTCTCATAGAGCATTCCCGCCAGTTCTTCTCTGCTGATGGTATCCAGGCGCTTGGCCGCGCTGATGCCCTGCGTCTGATTTAGTCTCAGGTCCAGCGGTCCGTCCACCTTAAAAGAAAATCCTCTCTCTGGATTGTCAATCTGCATGGAAGATACCCCCAGATCCGCCAGAATAAAATCAAACCCGCCAACCTCTTTTGCAATCTCGTCTATGGTACAGAAATTCTGTAATTTAATCGTCAGAATATCCTCACCGTAACCGGCATCCATAAGTCTCTTCTTGGTCTTAGCTGATTCTTCCGGGTCCACATCCGTGGCATAGATATGCCCATGACCCTGCAGCTGCTCTAGCATGGCTTTCGTATGTCCGCCATATCCAAGGGTTGCATCGAATCCGGTCTCTCCCGGCTGGATCTTCAGGAAATCCAGAATCTCCTTTACCATAATAGAGATATGCATACCGGCAGGAGTGTTACCCTTGCTGATTACATGGGCAATGGTGTCCCCGTATATTTCTGGCTGTAGTTCCTTATATTTTTCCTCAAATTTCCTGGGGTATTTTCCTTTATAACGCACCCGGCGCTTGTGGGGTGTCTGTTCCTGATCCATTCCCATGGTTACCTCGTTTCATGCTTTTCATTTCGTAACTATTCAGAACCACATTTGCAAAGCCGCCTCCAGGCAACTTACTTTTTGCTCATGAGATTACTTCATTTCATTCATCTGATACATTATATTCGGACACTCATCCTTGTAATTATAGCTCTTTTTGGGCAGCCTTGTCCACTTCCTATGTGAGAACCCAGCGTTGAAAGGTAAATTCGTTTTGCCGCCTGCCTATGCGAGAAAATTAGACAT
>CAVFMG010000131.1:0-8020 GCA_963623435.1 Odoribacter splanchnicus | reverse complement strand
CTCCAGAAGTTGGGCTTCGGCATGGTCTTTAACAGCTCTTTTCCGCCGTAACGGTAGGAAGTTAAACCGCCCGCATTATAGGAAAACAGCACATCAAATTCTTCGCCGCGTACTCCCAGATTATAATTGCCGTGAATGACTGTCAGGGGCTTTTTCACAGCAAGCGGCCGGTCTGCAAAGACCTCCGGACATTCTTTCCGGAAAACGCCCTGTCCGAAAGCTACTTCATGTCCTGCTTTTGCCCACAGGGTATCCTTTTTCAAACGAAATGATACGGTAACCACATATTCTCCGGGTGTCGCCGGCAGTTTCACCGGCGAAGGGAGCTTCACGCTGGTCAACGGTTCCACATCCGTCACAAAAAGCTGCTCACTGATCTTCTGCCCGTTTCTTGCGATCTCGATCACGCAGTCATAACTTCCGGTGCTGACGAACAGATTCTTATTATGAATAGTCAGGGTGTCCTCTTCCACTTCCACCGTGATGTTCTGGTAATTGTATGTCACTTCCTGCATCTTCGGGGAAGGTGTACGGTCACCGCCGTAGACGATACCGTTGCCGCTGAAATTATAGTCGGTGGGGCGTTCGTCAAAATCGCCGCCGTAAGCCTGATATTCTCTGCCGTAGCGGTCCTTTTTCGTAATGGACTGATCCACGTAATCCCAGATGAATCCGCCCTGATACAGAGGCTCTCTGTCTGTCAGATCCGTATATTTGAACATGGCACCGCAGGAATTGCCCATAGCGTGGGAATATTCACAGCAGATAAAAGGCTTGCTGCGATCCTTCTGAAGCCATGCTTCGATCTCCGCCGCCGGAGTATACATCTGGCTCTCCATGTCACTGGTAGCCGGATAGCTTCTGTCATGGAAAATGCCCTCATAATGCACCAGTCTTCCCGGATCCTCGGTGCGGAAAAACTGTGACATGTCGAAAATATTTTTCCCGCCGTAGGACTCGTTTCCGCAGGACCAGATCAGGATGCTGGGATGATTTTTATCCCTCTGGTACATAGAATTGGCGCGATCCAACATAATGTCGTGCCACTCCGGTCTGCTGTCCGGCACGGGTGTGGCGTTTTCCTCTTTGCCGCGGATGATGGGATCCCAAGAGCCATGGGATTCCAGATTGCACTCATCGATCAGATACAGCCCCAGCTCATCACACAGCGGATAGAGTCTGGAATCATTGGGATAATGACAGGTTCTGACCGCATTGATGTTGTGCTGTTTCATGGTGATCAGATCCTGACGAAGTTCCTCTTCTCTCAGCACTCTGCCGGACAGGGAACTGAATTCGTGACGGTTCACGCCCTTGAATACGATCCGTTTGCCGTTTAACAACATCAGGGAATCTTTTAATTCAAAACGACGGAAACCGATCTTCTGCCGGATGGTCTCCTGGGCATTGCCGTCCTCAGCCAGCACTCTGAGTGTCAGGTCGTAGAGATTCGGCACCTCCGCACTCCACAGCTTCGGTCTGTCCACGATCATCTCAAAATGTGCCGTCTCCTCCACGCCTGCCGTCAGTTCACCCACGACACTTCCGTCCGCAGCGGTCAGCATTCCCTGTACTCTGCCTTTTCCCTGCAGGTTCAGGTCCAGTAACAGCGTTCCTTCTGTAAAACTATCATCTAACAGGGTCTGTACTTTCAGATCCCACACATGCACCTTCGGCACGGTATACAGATAAACTTCTCTGAAAATGCCGGAAAAGCGGAAGAAATCCTGATCCTCGCAAAAGCTTCCGCCACACCATTTGAACACCAGCACCGCCAGCTTATTTTCCCCTTCCTTCACGTAAGGGGTCAGGTCGAATTCGGAAGGAGTAAAAGTATCCTCACTGTAGCCTACATAAGTTCCGTTCATCCACAGGGCAAAAGCACTTTCCACCCCCTGAAAAGAGATATAGAGAGACTTTCCTTCCCAGCCTTCGGGCACGCTAAAATATTTCACATACTGTCCCACCGGATTAAAACGCTCCGGAATCTCTCCGGGCTTTACCTCTTCTCTGCCGTCCCAGGGGTACTGAAGATTGACATATTGCGGGCTGTCATAGCCTTCCATCTGGATGTGGGCAGGCACACGGATATCCGCCCAGCATTTGCAGTCGTAATCTGCCGCTTCAAAGCCGTGCGCGGATACTTTATAATTCGGCGCATACGCGAACTTCCACAGACCGTTCAGGGAAAGCTTCGGAATGTCGCTTTTATGATCGGAATGGGCAGGAAGTCTGTTCTCCTGAAAAAATGTCGGATCTTTTACTTTATTATAGTCAAATGTACTCATACTTTTTCTCCGTAAATGAAGTTACAGCCATGTGCCAAAGGGAGAATGGACACATGGCTTTTTGTTAAGTTACTCTGTCATTATAATTCCACCTATGTATCAGCGGAATGTCTTTTTTCCATATCTTACTGTAAATTTTTACACAAGCAAATCCTATAATGCCTCCACGCACCGAATCAGCGCATCCACATTTTCTTCCTTCGTCGCCCAACTGGTGCAGAAGCGCACGCTGCTGTGAGTGTCATCGATCCGCTGGTCGTAGCTGTACTCGAACTGTTCTGCAATTTTTGCAAGATGGGCGTCCGGTACAATGACGAAGATCTGGTTCGTCCGGTTGGGAGCCAGGTAGGTGTAACCCTTCGCTGTAAATGCTTCCCGCAGCTTCTCCGCCATGGCAATGGCATGGGCGGAGATCTCCTGATAGAGATTGTCTGTGAACAGAGCGTCAAACTGCAATCCCAGCAGTCTTCCCTTGGCAAGCATGCCGCCGTTCTGCTTAATAATATACCGGAAATCCTGTGCAAGCTCCGGATTCCGGATCACTACCGCTTCTCCGAACAGCGCGCCGACCTTGGTTCCGCCGATGTAAAAGACATCACAAAGCGCTGCGATCTCCGGCAATGTCAGATCATTGTCCGGTGCCGCCAGTCCGTAGCCAAGTCTTGCGCCGTCTAAGAACAGATACAATCCGTATTTGTGACAAGTCTCGGACAAAGCAGTCAGTTCTTCCTTGCTGTAGATGGTTCCCACTTCGGTGGGATTGGAAATGTACACCATTTTCGGCTGTACCATATGCTCAAAACTATCGTTGTGAATATGGGCTTCGTAAGCCTCCGCCACCTGTGCTGCCGTGATCTTGCCATCAGGGCTTTCTAACCCCAGTACCTTATGTCCGCAGGCTTCCACCGCGCCGGTCTCATGGACATTGATGTGTCCCGTGGTGGCGCAGAGCACGCCCTGGTGCTTGCGAAGTGCCGCATTGATCACTGTGACATTGGTCTGGGTTCCGCCTACCAGAAAGTGAACTGCCAAGCTGTCATTCCCACACGCCTTACGGATCTTCTTCCTCGCCTCCTCACAATATTTGTCCTCACTGTAGCCCGGGGTCTGTTCCATGTTGGTCTGCACCAGACGCTCCAGCACCTTGGGATGGGCTCCCTCGTTATAATCACACTGGAATAAAATCTTATCTCTCATCAATCTTTTGTCTCCAATACTTTCACTAAATATTCCCACACTCTCTTCGTGGAAGAAATGCTTAATGTCTCTTCTGTCGTATGAATGTCCTTCATATCCGGTCCCATGGATACACAGTCGAGGTCTGCAATCTTGCTGCCTAACAGTCCGCACTCCAGTCCTGCATGGATCGCCTCCACCTTGGGCTCGGTGCCGTACATTTCCGTATACAGCTTTACCATTTTTTCCCGCAGAGGAGAATGCACGCGGTACTTCCAGCCAGGATAATCTCCGGTCACCACATAGTCACCACCGGTCAGTTCCACCAGTGCGGCAAGCTTTGCGATCAGATTGTCCTTCTCGCTTTCCACGCTGCTTCTGACGGAATACTCTGCCCGCAGCACTTCCGGATCCGCCTTGAGAATACCCAGATTTAAGGAAGTCTGAACCAGTCCCGGCATATCTGCGCTCATGGTCTGTACGCCGTTGGGCGTTGCCTGCAAAAAGGCTGCCACACGCTTTGTAGATTCCGGTGCAGCACAGGTTATTGTCTCTGCTGTGTCTGACATTTTTTTCGCGGTTACCTTGACATCCGGATCCTTGGTAGCAAGTTCATCTGCAAGTTCCGCTGTCAGGGTTTTTACCTGCTGTTCTAAGCTTTCCGCATCTTTTTCTTCTACTGCGACTACCGCTTTGGTCTGTCTGGGGATCGCATTGTCTGCCAGTCCTCCGTCCGCAGATACCAGTCCTACGGGCATTTTTTCAGACAGCTTCCACAGAAGTCTTCCCAGAATACAGTTTGAATTGCCTCTCTCCTTGTGGATTTCTCCGCCGGAATGCCCACCCAGAAGACCGAATATTTCCAGTTCATAGCGCACACCCGTAAGCTCCTGTTTTTTCATCGGAATACGACAGTTCACTCTGGCGCCGCCGGCACAGCTGGTCAGGAAAATACCTTCATCCTCAGAGTCCAGATTGATCATGCGATGTCCCTGCAGCATGGACAGGTCGATCTCTCTGGCTCCGTCCATGCCGACTTCCTCGTCCACCGTAAGGATGACTTCCAGACGGGGATGTTTGATGTCCTCGGAATCCAATAATGCCAGTGCATAAGCCACAGCGATACCGTCATCGCCGCCGAGGCTGGTGCCCTCCGCATAGATGCTGTCTCCGCCGATTCCCACCTTCAGCCCTTCCGTCTTCATATCCATGGTGCAGTCCGGTGTCTGTACCGCCACCATGTCCATATGTCCCTGCAGGATCACTACCGGTTCCTTCTCGTATCCGGGAGTCGCCTCCTTGACCATAATAACGTTTTTCATGGCATCCTGTATATAGAAGAGATCATGAGCTTTCGCAAAATCCACCAGAAAATCGCTGATCTGCTCCACATTGCCGGAGCCGTGAGGGATCTTCGTGATCTCTTCAAAATAATAAAAAACTTTCTTCGGTTCTAAGTTCGATAAAACACCCATTTTTATTTCCTCATTTCTGCGCTTTTCTTGGAATACAAAGTGCACTTTCAGTATAAGTATTTGCTATTTTTCTGTCAAGAAAACAATCCGGTGCGCACTGTTTTTCATGTGTCACACCGGATTGTTTTATGCGTAGTGATATTGTTTTCTTTTAGCAATTAAAAAGCCAAACGTCACAAACAGTGCCAGAAACTCTGCCAGCACGATGGACAGCCATACGCCGGTAATGCCGATCAGCTTCGGCAGAATCAGCACGATGACGATCTGAAACACGAAGGTACGCAGGAAAGAGATTGCTGCGGATACGGCTCCGTTGTTCAGGGCTGTGAAGAAGGAGGATCCCCACACATTCATGCCACGGACAAGGAAGGCTATGGCGTAGATCCGGAATCCCCAGGTGGTCATTTCCAGCAGCTCCTGATCGTAGTTTGCAAAGATCTTCACCAGAGGACCCGCAAGGATCTGGGAGACAGTCAGCAGGATCACGCCACAGGCGGAAATAATAACAAGACTTTTCTGGCACAGATTTTTCAGTTCGTCGTGATTCCCTGCGCCGTAATGGTAGCTGACAATGGGCGCCGATCCCAGAGAATAACCCAAATACATGGTCATGAAAATAATGTCCACGTACATGATGATGCCGTAAGCCGCAACGCCGTTCTCTCCTGCTGCCTCCATCAGCTGAAAATTATAGAGAACACTCACGATAGATGTGGAAATATTTGTCACCATTTCAGAGGAACCATTCGTGCAACTCTGCCAGATGACTTTTCCATGCCATTTTGCTTTTCCCAATCGCAGTAAGCTGCTGTTCTCTCTGGCAAAATAGATTACAGGAATCACGCCGCCGACAATCTGTCCCGCCGCAGTAGCCAGTGCTGCTCCCGCCAGTCCCAGCGGGAATACCACGATCAGCACATAGTCTAACACCGCATTGGTCAGTCCCGCAATCACATTTACCTTTAAACTCAAAGTCGGCTTCTCCGCTGCGATGAAAAAGCTTTGGAACAGATACTGCATAACGAATGCCGGGGAGGACAAAAACAGGATCCGGGAATAACGCACGCAATCCGCTTCCAGCTCTCCATTTGCTCCCAGTGCCAACGCGATCTGCGGTGCTAGAGCAAAACAAATCAGTCCAACCACGATGGATGCTGCCAGCGTCACGTATACGATAAGGGAAAAATACTCGTTGGCAAGTTCCTTTTTTCCTTCTCCCAGAGTCATGGAGACCACGGCGCTTCCACCGGTACCTGCCATGAATCCAATGGTTCCCACCGCCATCAGTACCGGCATCACCAGATTCAGGGCGGCAAAAGGCGTCTTTCCGACAAAATTGGATACAAAGAAGCCGTCAACGATGCTGTACACCGAAGTACATAACAACATTAAAATGGACGGTGCCACGAAACGCAGCAACCGTTTATAACTAAAATGATCTGATAACTGTATTTTCATAATTTTTCTCTATTTCTCGCTTTCTGTTAATTCCGCTATTTCTTCCCGGAATAATTCCGTATGTTTTTTCATAGTCTGCAGGAACACTTCTGCCTCCTGCTCTCCTATCGCCGCCAACGCCCGGCGCTCCGCCTCCATCAGCGGAACCACAATACTCTCCACGGTCTCTTTCCCCTTCTCCGTGAGGTAGATTCTCTTATTCTTGCGGTTGCCATCCTCCGCCCGCAGGGTAAGCAGACCTTCCTCCGTCATATTTTTCAACGCGGAGTTCACCGTCTGTGGCTTGTAGAACCAGTAATCGCAGATCTCCCGCTGGGTAAACGCCTCTTTTTCCCGCTCCCGGACACAATACAGGATCCAGAAAGCCGTCTCCGACAGATTACACTGCTTTGCATAGACCCGGTACAGGTCGTCCATCTCTTTGATCAGCTGATTATACAATGTGATCTGTGCAAAAGATTTTTCTCTGTTCTCCTCCATAAACGTTCTTCTCCTTTTTATCCGATTTCGGACTAAATGGCATTATAATCCGAAATCAGATTATTGTCAACACACTTTTCTATTGTTTCCTTCTGCGTATCGTTATATAATAACTTTGGCATCAGTTCCGGGAGGAGTGCGGTTCGCCCGTATCGCCAGTGTCTAGGTTCACCTTATTGAATATCCCGTAGAACACTCGGCGGCTGATGCTATTCTGAAATGTTCTGTTTTTTCAAAGTATAGTTTTATTTTTTCCCAACACACTACTATTACCTCGTTCTTTTTGTATGCAATATTACATATTATTTGTTGACATACGTAATATTACGTACTATAATGAATTTGAGGCAGGAAAGGAGATACGAAAGATGCCTATGACCTCACAGGAGATGATCAAGCTCCTATTAAAAAACGGTTTTGCTGTTATCAGCCAGAACGGCTCCCATGTAAAGCTGAAGAACACCGATACTCATAAAACCGTTATTGTTCCTTATCATTGCAGAGACATAAAGAAAGGTCTGGAACAGGCAATTCTGAAACAGGCTGGCTTAAAATAACAAATATTAATGAGGAGAACTAAAATGAAAAAACTTTTTTATCCGGCGCTTTTTCATAAAGCAGAAGAAGGAGGCTTTTGGATCACTTTCCCAGATTTTCCCGAATGTATGACACAGGGGGAAAATATGCAGAATGCCTACGAAATGGCATGGGATGCACTTGGTCTTGCCGTAGTCTCCCGTGTGGAGAACAGAGAAGCTCTTCCTCCGGTCACAGAACCCTACGCCATTACTTTAGATTCCGATACCTTCTGTGTGGTTGTTCCCTTTGACCTCATAGCCTACCAGAAAAAACATAACTCCAAAGCAGTCAAAAAAACTCTTTCCATTCCGGAATGGCTGAATGAAGCTGCTACAGATATGAATGTTAATTTTTCACAGGTATTGCAGGATGCTCTTCTTCAAAAATTGAACCAATAAGACGTGTTGCATTCCGTGTTGCATTTTACAAATAATTACGTCAAAATATTCAAAATCAAAATGCGCAAAAACCATTTTATCAGGTTTTTGCGCATTTTCTGTAAATATAAGAAGCAGATAACGGGAATCGAACCCGCCTTTCCAGCTTGGGAAGCTAGCGTTCTAC
>CAVFMG010000130.1:0-8024 GCA_963623435.1 Odoribacter splanchnicus | reverse complement strand
AAAGCCCCCGACTTTGATGCCTACGGATTGCTCCGTGCTCCGCACTCCCACAATATGTCACGCTCCATGGACCACCGCTTTGTCGTAGGTCTTCAGATATCCTTCCAGCCACTCGATGGTGAGGAGATCCAGATGGTTCGTTGGACAGTGCCCGATCCGGTTCTCCCGTGAGGCGCATCTGCTCTTCCAGTTCGTGCATTCGTTCTTCGCAGGCGAATACCGGGGCGAATGCTTTCTTGATCTCTTCTTCCACAGTCACTTCCGTGTCGGTGAAGTTCACCTGCCGTAAAAACCCAATCTCCTGTCGTCCCGCCATGGTGATGCCGCAGCCTTCATCGCTGTCCGGGTTGCTCATGGTCAGGTCTCCGGAGATGAGTTTCAGCAACGTGGTTTTGCCGCAGCCGTTTCTGCCGACTACGGCAATTTCACAGGCTTCCAAAACGCAGAACTCCCACGGCGGATATGTTCCATTCGCCGCGAGCGTTCGTTCGTTTACAAGTGTTTTTTTGCGGTGTGTTCCAGGTAGAGGAAGAATGCCACATTCAGAACGATGCCCACTGTGGTGGAGATGGGGGCTGCAAGTCCGATGTTGGTGAGGCTGGCGTTGGGCTGGATACTCATGTAGTAAGCGAAGGGCAAGCGGACGCACAGTGTCTGGATCATTGCCTGGATCATGACCCACACGGTCTTGCCGTTGCCGTTAAAATATCCCATCATGCTGAACAGCACTGCCGTTACCAGTGTCTCTGCTGCGAAGCCTTTCAGGTATTCATACCCTCTCTGCACCACTGCCGCATCCGTGGAGAAGATACCCGTCAGCAGATCTCCCTTGAAGAACACCAGTGCAAAGGCGAAGCATCCTACAAAAAGTCCGATGCCAATACCGGTAAACATGGTCTGTTTTGCCCGCTTTTGTTTTCCGGCTCCCACATTCTGTGACACGAAGGAAGAAGTGGACTGCATCAGGGCACTGGGGATCAGCATGGCGAAGTTGACGATCTTGCAGGCAACTCCGTAACCGGAAGAAGCCTCCAGTCCCAAGCGATTGACAAAAGCACACAACGCCAGGAAAGAAATCTGTGTCAGGCACTCCTGTAAAGCTAAGGGCAGACCGATCTGTAAGAATTTGCCACACTGGGGATTCCAACGGAAATCATGTCTGGTAATGGTAAAGGGCAGTCCTTTTTTCACCAGACGCACAATGGCGAACACCACACTTAATGCCTGTGCGAATACGGTAGCCAGAGCCGCACCCATGGCATCCATGCCTAGTCCCGCCACCAGCACCAGATCTCCCACGATATTGACGATGCACGCCACGAAGACAAACAAAAGCGGGGAATTGCTGTCTCCCAGTCCACGGAAAATGGCGGACAATACGTTATAAGCCACAATAAAGAAGCTTCCGGCACCGCAGATCCGGATGTAGACAGCGGTCAGCCCTACCGCTTCTTCCGGTGCCTGCATGAGAACAGCGATCGGGCGGGCAAAGAATACCATGATCACAAATAACACCAGTGAAATTGCCGCAAATACAACGGTTCCGCCACCGATGATACCACCGATCTCATCCTCTTTTTTCTCACCCAGATACCGGGCGATCAACACGGTGATACCCATTGCCAGCTGTGTTACCACAAAAGTCACCAGATTCAACACCTGACTGCCGGTGGACACACCGGAAAGTCCGGAAGTGGAACCGAAACGTCCCACCACCAGCAGATCCACCGCACCGTATGCTGCCTGTAAAATCAATGCTCCCAAAATAGGAACCATAAAGCGAAGCAGCTTTTTCAGAATGCTTCCCTGTGTAAAATCCATCATGTCATTTTCAGTATTTTTCAAAATGATCTCTCCTCTCGCACATGACCTGATAAAAGGTCTCTATGGTCTGTATCATCGTCTCCGCATCCTCTTCCGAGATCCCGGACAACGGTTCTACCAGACTGTTGAATACATCGTCATTGTATTTGTGGGACAGTGCCCTGCCTTCCTCCGTGATGGAGATGTAGGTCACTCTGCCGTCCTCCGCAGCCACCTGTTTCTTAAGATACCCTTTCTCTTCCATCTCCCGCACCGTCCTGGTCACACCGGGTCTGGGAATCTTCAGATAATCGCTGATATCCGAGATCTTCACAGAGATTCCCTGCCGCTCCATAATATCGATCACATCGAGAAAATGAATATAGGAGGGTGTCACCCCGGCAGGCAGCGGCGGAAGCATCTCCCGAATCCGCTTCGCCTGATAACAGGCATCCATCATCCGTTTTATGGTCTGAACTTTCATATTTTTTCCTTTCTCATATAGTTACCTTATGTAATTATCTTTGGTAATTATATGAAAACATTTCTGATTTGTCAATCCCATATTTATATAAAAACAGCAGACTCCGTTCGGAAATCTGCTGTTTCGCTGATTTATTTTATCTCTTTTATTTCATTTGTAAATTTTTTACGCATCCGATCTGGCATAGGCGTTTTTCATCTGTCCGCTGAGTTCGTACAGCACCTTATCCAACGTGTCGGCTGCTGCCTCCCGCAGCATTTGGGCGGTCTTTTCATTGGCTTCTTCCTGTAAATACTTACGTTTTTCCTCGTTGGTCTCCTGCGCCAACTGTGCATCGTAACGGTTCAGGATCTCATGGCTCTTCGCCGCCACATTTTCCTGATAACGCTCGATATGGAACACAGATTTACTGTAGGAAGCATCCGCCATTGCCGCAATCATACGGCTCATCCAGTAGAAGTTCTCCGTGGATACTTTTCCGGTAGTTTGGGACAGATAGTCCGGTGTCCGGTCAATACCGGTATAAAAAGGTGCCAGTGTGTTAAAGGCATTCGACGCCAGTGCCAGCCACTGGATAGGCTCTCCCTCCGGGCGCATCTGAATCAGAGTCATGACATCGTTCCGGTTGATACCGATGGAACGATAGGCGCCCCGCATGGACTTATCGCCGTAAGCCGCATAAGGATCGTAGGGCGTTCCCTGATAATGGGCAGACAGCACATATTTCACATCCTCCACCGTGATCTTCTTCTCCGGCGCCATGCACCAGGGCAGATCATCGGAAAACGGCGTATATTCTGCATTCGGACCATCCCAGACTTTTGTACGGGGATTCAGGGTCCGTAGCATATACCAGGCTCTTGCGGTATTATATACATGGTCGGAATCGTCATGGCTGCCGAAAGCATCTCTGGCGGAAAAGCTGCCATTCTGCGACAGATCCAGGTGATTCTTTTCAATAAACTCTTTCAGATCCGCAGAACACATATGCTCCTTTTGCGTAGTCAATGCATCTTCCAGATCAAAGGCATCGATTCCGAACTGGTTCGGCATCACCACGTAAGCGTCGTCCGGCACTCTACGGGCAATCCAGTGATGACCGCCAATGGTCTCCAGCCACCAGATCTCATTTTTATCGGAAAAAGCAATACCGTTCATCTCATAGGTGCCATACTGTTTCAACAGGTTTCCCAGACGTGTGACACCCTCTCTGGCACTGTGAATATAAGGAAGCACCAATGACACAATGTCCTCCTCTCCGATGCCGCCGGGAATCTCCTCTGCACCGTCCTTCGCCGGAACATATTCCACCAGTGGATCTGCTCCTAAGACTCTGGCATTGGAAGTGATGGTCTCTGTGGCCGTCATGCCCACACCTACCGCATTGACACCGTGTGCCGCCCAGATGCCCTCTCCTTCCAGTGCATTGGGCACTGCGGTATAACGTAAGGGAGTCTCCGGCAGATCGATCTCCACATGGGAAAGCACGGATTTGTATTTTTTCGGCTGTTCTTCGGGATGCACCACAACGAATTTCTTCGGTGTGAACTGTCCCGAAGGGGAATCGTCATTGCGGGCGATCATGGTGGATCCGTCATAAGACGCTTTTTTCCCTACTAGTATAGTTGTACATGGCATGGTCATTACCTCCTGATTCTAATTAAATGATGTCGGGGTCAAAAGCCCCCGACTTTGATGCCTACGGATTGCTACTTCGTAGTTTTCTTGGAGAACAGGCATCTGTTTAATATCTAGACACTTACACCAGCTTCTGTCCATTAATCACTACATTCTGAATCGTCTCCGGTCTGTCCTGCAATGGCTCGATCTTGGTGAACTGTCCACAGCCAGTGACTTCGATATTTTCCATAAACAGATCTCTGAAATATGGGATGTCCTCCTCATTTTCCATGGCAATGGTCTCTTCCCGGTTCAGGGAATTGAGAACATAGGACATGGTCAGGATCACTGCCTCTCCCTTGATCTCACTCATGTGGATATTGCGGAGGGTGATATTTTCCACCACACCACCGCGGCCCAGTGCACTCTTCATGCGGACACCCACATCGGTTCCCGCAAACGTGCAGTTTTCCACCAGAATATCCTTTACTCCGCGGGACATCTCACTGCCAATGACGAATCCGCCATGGCCTTCATTCACCAGACAGTCATGGATGTAAACATTGCTGCAGGGTCCCTGAATCTTGCGGGCAATGGCATTTTTGCCGGACTTCATGCAGATGGCATCATCTCCGGTCTCAAAAATACTGTGATGAATATGCACATTAGTGCAGGACTCCACATCAATGCCGTCACCGTTCTGGGCATAATAGGGATTGCGGACCTGTACATGCTCCACCGTAAGGCTCTCGCAGAAATAGGGGTGGATATTCCATGCCGGAGAGTTCGTGAACGTTACGCCTTGCAGAAGCACCTTTTTGCAATGGCGCAGACTGATCATCACCGGGCGGTAAAAATCATAATAGGGTGCCGCGGCAGCCAGTGCTTCCTCGGTGGTTCCCTGAATGTTGTGGTGATTCCCTTTTAAAATCGACTCTGTGGGCATCCAGATTGCTGTTTCTTTCGACTCCAGCACATAAGGACTGATGGTAAACAACGCATCCCACTGCTTTTCCGTCATCTTAAACTTCTTGACCGGACGCCATTTATCACCGCTGCCGTCAATAATGCCTTCTCCGGTGATGGCGATGTTTTCTGCATTTTCCGCGGTAACGGGAGATATGGCGCGGATGCAGTCCTGGCCTTCATAGTTGGTGATCCGGAGCGGATAATCCTCTTTGGACTTGATGAATTTTAACATAGCCTGACTGTCCAGATGCAGATTGACACCGCTTAGCAGCCGGAGCGGGGCCACCGCCCAGATGCCTGCGGGAACTCTTACCGTACCGCCGCCCTGCTCCGACACTTCGCATATCGCGCGGTTAATGGCTTCCGCGTTGTGTCTGCCGGTCTCTATCTGCAAATCGCCGCTCTTCGCGCCGTATTCTGCTATGGACACCTCTCTGTCCGGGAACTGGGGGAGTTCTACTTTATAATTCTGATTATACATGGTTATTGTTATCTCCTTCCGATACTTTCATGGATGCTTTCGCATTTCCTGCGTTTCTGATTCTATCGTGTTCTGCAACAGACTTCCACCCTATTTTTGCGTTTTTACCACATTTTCTACTGCTTATTTGTGCCCTTCCGCGCAGATCCAGTCTTCGCCGTCTTTGAAATACAGCCGGATGTCCAGGATCCGGTCATTCTCCCGGAGATGGTGATCTCCTGCTGGGTGCGTTCGTCGGTGATTCGTTTTATGGTATTATTTTCTGTTTTTTCAGTCATGATCTTTATTCCTTCTTCCAATCGCTTTCTTTTTGGATCTTTGCGGTTTTCTTTGCAATTTTTGCTATCTCTATTATAATAGTAACTGTTTATAGTCATGTAAAGGATAATTCTGTTATTGAGAATATCTCTGAATAGAAGATTTTGTAATGCAGCGGAACGCTTGCAGGTTACGGAAAGGCACACGTTTTTATGAAATATTATCTCGCCCCTATGGAGGGACTGACCACTTATAATTTCCGCACCAACTGGGACCGCTATTACGGCGGCATGGACAAATATTTTACCCCGTTTATCTCCAACCGGCACATGAACAGCAGAGAACGTGGCGATGTGCTGCCGGAGCATAATGTGGGCATGTACACTGTGCCGCAGATTCTGACCAATAAGGCGGAGGAATTCCTGTCATTGGCGAAGCAGCTTGCCGGATACGGCTACCGCGAGATCAACCTGAATCTGGGCTGCCCTTCCGGAACGGTAGTGGCAAGGAACCGCGGTGCCGGCTTCTTAGGCACACCCCGGGAACTGGAAGATTTTCTGGACGAAATTTTTGAAAAATGTCCGTTGGAAATCTCTGTGAAAACCCGCATCGGCATGGATTACATGGACGAATGGGCACCGTTACTTAAAATTTATCAAAAGTTTCCCATGAAGGAGCTGATCATTCACCCCAGACTGCAAAAGGAAGGCTACAAGGGAACTCCTCATCTGGAGGCTTTCGCAGAGGCAACCGGAGCCCTGCAATGTCCGCTGTGCTATAACGGAGACATTACCTCCCCGGAGACGCTTTCGCAGATCCTGACCAAACTTCCCATGGTCGATACCGTCATGATCGGTCGGGGAATCTTACAGAATCCGGGGCTGTTGCAGGAGTTAAAGAGTGCCTCTTCGGGGGCTGCGCTGCCTTCTCCGGAAGAGCGGCTGGCTGTCCTGAAGGAATTCCACAATTCCCTCCTCGCAGGATATCAGGAAATCATGTCCGGCGATACCAATACGCTGTATAAAATGAAGGATCTCTGGACTTTTTTAAACCGCAGTTTTGAATCTCCCGAGAAATACGTGAAAAAGATCCGCAAAGCCACGGATGTCAGCGACTATAAAATTGCCGTAAATGCGCTGTTCCAGGAGTGCACTCTGAAATAATCCGGGCATTATTCCCCGGTGTCGAGCCGTTCTCCCTCGTTGGCATCTTCCATGACGACCTCCGGCTCCGGGATGCCTGCATTTTCCACATAGCTGAAATGAATGACCGCCTGTGGCCAGTTGAGACTGATCCGGGCGGTCTTCTGCCGCTCCTCGCCTGCTTTGCGGATCAGTTCCAACAGTTCCTGCAGAACTTCTCTGGTGAGATACCCGCCCCGCCACTGGAACGTGAGGGCTCGTCCTTTTTTTGCCATCTGTACCGCACGCTTGTATACTTCTTCTGTCTTCGTAAAGGAAAGTTTTTTCTCCTTATAATAAAAATGGTCGTTGTCCGGGCAGCCGGGTGCCGGAGCGATCAGCGGTTCATGATCCCGGAACACTGCTTTGTCTCCCAGATTGAAATAATCGTAACGAATCTCGCCGGTTTCCGCCGCATTGCCCTGATATTTTCCCAGGGTATTGTCAAAGGTGGCATCCAGATGATAGTACTGCCCGCCGATCCGCACGATATTCCAAGTGTGACGATATTTGACCCCTTTCTCCGGATTGTTGCCGCAGATGGCGATGACGCACCACACACCCAGGGCATCACAGAGCACTTTCACCGATTTTGCAATACCCTCACAGACACCCACGCCCTGTCCTAAGGGTCCTATGATCTCATGGGAATAAGGCTTTTTCAGCTTATCATAAGTAATATTTTCGCAGATAAAATCATGAATATACTTCTCTTTTTCCCATTCTGTGAATTTTGCGGCAGGGCGCGCCAGCTTTTCCACCCGGGACTGCATGGCTTTCTGATGTTCTCTGATCTTATTTTTCTCAAACAGATACTCCGGCACAAAGATGATGTTGGGGGAGTCCTGATAATATTTGTACCGATAGCTCACCACCCAGAAGATCTCCGGGTGATCCAGCCGCAGCCGGAAAAATACGTCATACAGTTCCTCCGCCGGGATCCGCGGCAGCTGGATCTCGTCTGCCAGCGCCAGGACGCCCTGCTGCATGGTGTGATAGGCAGCCTGTTGTGGTTTATTCATTTTCTGATAGTAGTATGGTTCCATGGTCGTTTCCTGTTCTGTGTTCTTCATCTGTCTTATTTTGTAACTATTCAGAGCCATGCAAAACTGCAATCTGCGAATGCTTGCATTCTGGCAGATAAGCAGTTTTATATGGCGAAGTAACCACATGAGCAAAAATTAAGCCTCGCAGAGGCGATTTTGCGAATGGGGTTCTGAATAGTTAC
>CAVFMG010000129.1:0-8026 GCA_963623435.1 Odoribacter splanchnicus | reverse complement strand
CCGACTTTGATGCCTACGGATTGCTCCGTGCTCCGCACTCCCACAATCCTACCCGGGCATCATAAAAATGTAAAGATCCTACACTATCTGTCCAATAGAGTAGAAAAATGACGATGGAAAACCGTACAAAACAGGACACAAATACGTTATACTTGAGGAAACGACGGAAAGGAGTTTTGAGGATGTTTACGATTTTTAAAGAAGAAAAGGTGATCACGGCGGGGATCCTGGTATTTTTGTGTCTCAGTGTGCTGGTGCGTCTGATGCTTGCGTGGATGTACCACACGATGATCCGGGAGACGGACAACATGGCGACGACCGGGAACCGGCTTTTAAAACAGTGTAAGGTCAAATTCGCGAATTGTTACCAGTTAAACGGAGGTGTCTCCAATATCCCGGTATTTGTGGACAAGTTCTTAAACCGCTTGTCCTTCGGACATTTATCTTTTGATGCCTGGTATCATCTGTCCGGGCAGTGCATGCTTTTTTCGGTGGTATTTGCGGGCGTGGGGATCTGTAAGGGGATTCTGGACGGAAGGATGCTTGGAGAGATTCTGCCGTTTTATATTGCGAGTTTTCTGGGTTTGTATCTGTATTTTTCCCTGTCGGCGATGGTGGATATCAAGGGGAAGCGGCGGGTGCTGAAGACGAATCTGATCGATTATCTGGAAAATCATTTATCCGGCAGGATCCCCGTGACGGAGCAGGATTATGTGAGACTGTACGGGCAGCCGAAAGTAAGAGAGAGACGCACGGTGGAACTGATGCCGATCCGGGGCAGGGCGGTGCAGCTGCGGGAGGAGACGGTTCCCGAGGGCGGCAGTGAGGTATTTTCTGCGGAAAACAGGATACCGGAGAAGCCGGAAATCGAGATTATGACACAGCAGCAGGACGACTCTGCGCAGGCTGCGGAGGAAGAATTGCAGGCATTGCTGCAGGAGCTGCTGACGGTATAGGAAATATAGCTTGAAAATGGAATGTAACTTTGTTAAAATAAAAACTATGGATCTGAATAGTTTTGTTAAGTATGTGATATATCTGAAAGATATAAGGAGGAGCATTATGAGCAAACAAGTTACATTTGATTATTCCAAGGCCGGCTCTTTTATCTCTGAGGAAGAGATCGGCTACATGAAGAAGCTTACCCTGGATGCGAAGGAGACCCTGGTATCCAAGACCGGCGCAGGCAATGATTTCCTGGGATGGATCGATCTTCCCGTAGATTACGACAAGGAAGAGTTCGCCCGCATCAAGGCAGCAGCGAAGAAGATCCAGAGTGATTCCGACGTTCTGTTAGTCATCGGTATCGGCGGTTCTTATCTGGGAGCCAGAGCGGCAATCGAGTTCTTAAGCCACAGCTTCTACAATGTGCTGGATAAGAGTGTACGTAAGACTCCGGAGATCTACTTCTGCGGTAACTCCATCAGCTCCACCTATCTGAAGCATCTGATGGATGTCGTAGGTGACAGAGATTTCTCCATCAACATGATCTCCAAGTCCGGTACCACTACCGAGCCCGCGATCGCTTTCCGTGTATTCAAGGAGAAGCTGGAAGCAAAATACGGCAAGAAGGGTGCGGCAGAGAGAATCTACGCTACCACCGACAAGGCGAAGGGAAGCTTAAAGCATCTGTCCGACGAGGAAGGCTATGAGACCTTCGTAGTACCCGATGATGTAGGAGGACGTTTCTCCGTACTGACCGCTGTAGGTCTGCTGCCTATCGCTGTCAGCGGTGCTGATATCGACAAACTGATGGAAGGTGCAGCCAGCGGAAGAAAGCGTGCACTGGAGAATGATTTTGAACATAACGATGCATTACAGTATGCAGCTCTGCGTAACATTCTGCTGCGCAAGGGCAAGAGCGTTGAGATCCTGGCAAACTATGAGCCTGCTGTTCACTATGTAAGTGAGTGGTGGAAGCAGCTGTTCGGCGAGAGCGAAGGCAAGGACAACAAAGGTCTGTTCCCTGCAAGCGTGGATCTGACCACTGATCTGCATTCCATGGGTCAGTTCATTCAGGACGGTTCCCGTGTAATGTTCGAGACCGTTATTAACATTGACACTCCGAGAGAGGAGCTTACCATCGGCGAGGAGCCTGTAGATCTGGATGGTCTGAACTATCTGGCAGGCAAGACCGTTGATTTCGTAAATAAGAGCGCTATGAACGGAACCATTCTGGCACATACCGACGGTCAGGTTCCCAACTTCATGGTAACCGTTCCCGAAGTAAACGAGTTCTACCTTGGTGAACTGTTCTACTTCTTCGAGTTTGCCTGCGGTGTCAGCGGCTATCTGCTGGGCGTAAATCCTTTCAACCAGCCCGGTGTAGAGAGCTACAAGAAGAACATGTTTGCTCTGCTTGGCAAGCCCGGCTACGAGGCACAGAGAGAAGAACTGCTGAAGAGATTGTAATTATTCCGAACTATTCTGAAAACCTCTGAAAGAGCGGTTTTGCGAATGGGTTCCATAGTTACGACAGATTGGAAAGGTACTTAAAATGAAAATAGTTTTACTGGAGAGAAACAGCGCCGGCACAGATGTGCCGGTGGACTGCTTTAATGAGCTGGGAGAAGTGACCAGCTACCCGAATACCGTTACTGCACAGGAAGTGGCAGAGCGTGTGGGTGATGCGGATGTTATCGTCTGCAACAAGTCTCCCATGAGAGAGGAAGCTCTGAAAAATTGTCCCAACGTGAAGCTGATCTGCGAGCTTGCTACCGGATATGATAACTGTGATCTGGAGTATTGCAAATCCAGAGGGATCAAGGTGGCAAATGTGGTAGATTATTCTACCGCCATGGTAGCTCAGCATACCTTTACGCTGGCACTGGCTCTGAGCCAGAAGCTTCCGTATTATGACACCTATGTCAAGTCCGGCGCCTACAGTGCACAGGATCGTTTTTCTAATTTTGACCAGCCTTTTTATGAATTGGAAGGCAAGACCTGGGGCATCGTAGGAATGGGCAATATCGGCAAGAGAGCAGCAGCGATCGCCACAGCTTTTGGCTGTAAGGTGATCTTCTATTCCATCACCGGCAAAAGCACCTGCACGGATTATCCCCAGGTGGACAAGGATACCCTGCTTGCAGAGAGCGATTTCCTGTCCCTGCATTGTCCGCTGAGTGACCTGTCCCGCAATTTCATTGACAAGGTAGCTCTCCGGAAAATGAAAAAGACGGCGATCCTCATCAATGTGGCAAGAGGTCCGGTAGTGAACAATTCCGATCTCTATGAAGCACTGGTGGCAGGAGAGATCCAGGCAGCAGGTCTGGATGTCCTGGAGAAAGAGCCCTTGGAGCTGTCCAATCCTTTGAGCGAATTAAAGGACAGCAACAAGCTGATCATTACACCCCATCTGGCATGGGCGAGCGTAGAAGCCCGTACCCGCTGTGTACTGGGTGTGTATGAGAATATCAAAGCATTTATGCGCGGTGAGAACCGGAACGTAGTGAATTTATAAGCTGCGTGACGATACAGAGAAATGAGGAACAATATGGTAGAAAAAATAAAGGCACTGTGGATCAAGTATGAGGAGATCATTGCGTACCTGATCGTAGGTGGACTGACTACGGTAGTATCCTGGGCAGCGAAATTCCTGGCGAATTTCCTGTTATTCAATAACACGATGTACCCGACTCCGTTCCAAAATATTGTACTGAGTATTATCAACTGGACGGCGGGTGTTATTTTCGCATATTTCACCAACCGTAAGTTTGTATTCAAGAGCAATGCTCCGATGTTGTCTGAGGCACCGAAATTCGTCCTGTCCAGAGTATCCACACTGATCCTGGATATGGTAGTGATGCAGGTGCTGACCGCAGTAGGCGTAAATCTGTTGATTGCAACGCTGATCTCCGCAGTACTGGTCATCATCGGCAACTATGTATTCAGTAAGCTGTTCGTATTCAATAAGAAAAAAGACGGCGAAGCAGAAGAAGCCAGATAAGCCTTCAATAATTCCAGCGTTGCGGCAACGGCATCCTTGTGGGAGCGCTCGTAGCCGTGGGAAGCGTAGACACCGGGACCGATGAGTCCGTGTCTGGCGTCAATACCGGCGCTCAATGCGGCATCGGCATCGGAACCGTAGTAAGGATAAACATCTGCGGCGTAGTCGATGTGATTCTCCTTCGCTGCCTGGATCAGACCCTTGACCACATCATAATGATAAGGTCCGTGTCCGTCCTTCACGCAGATAGACACCTGACGATCCGTGCATTCCAGTCCCTCTCCGACGCAACCCATATCTACGGACAGCAGTTCTTCCACGTCCTCCGGAGCGGAAGCGCAGGCACCGTGCCCCACTTCCTCGAAGACGGTGATATGCTGGTAGACCTTGCGGGACAGCTTCAGATCCTCATCTTTTACATATTTTGCGAAGCCCAGCAGAATAGCGGTGCTGAGTTTGTCATCCAGAAAACGGCTCTTGATGTAACCGGATTCGGTGATGCGGGTACGAGGATCCATGCAGACAAAGGAACCGTTCTCGATGCCCAGCGCCTTGACATCCTCTTTGGAAGATACCTTTTCATCCAGCAGGACTTCCACGGAGTCAAAGGTTCTCTCAGACTTCTGATAGTCACCGTTGACGTGGATGGAGGCATCCGTCAGCTGTACGGTGCCTTCGTATACCTTGCCGTCCAGTGTATAGATCCGGCAGTTTTCGGTCTCGATATTGTTGGCATTCAAGCCACCAACCTTGGTCAGACGGAGACGACCGTTGCTTTTGATCTCCGCTACCATGCCGCCCAGCGTATCTACATGCGCCATGGTCAGGACAGCGTTACCTTTGCCGCCGATCTCTACAAGGACGCCGCCCTTTTTGGTCTTGACCGGTTTGTAGCCGAGGTGTTTGTACTCTTCACAGAGATAGTCCGTTACTTTTTCCGTGAAACCGGAGGGGCTGTCGATCGCCAGCAGAGCCTCTGCCTTTTCTAAGATATATTCAATGTATTTTTTCTCTTTTTTCATGTTAATAAGCATGCCTTTCTATTACCTGCAAAGTCTGTGCAGCAGACGTTATTTTCGATCCACAGGACAGCCGCCCGGATCAGAACCGGGGCATCATAGCCTCTACCAGCTTGGCAGAGTGCAGGGCTGCCGCCTTTTCAAATGTGGGATAATCCATCTCGGCACTGTCATCCGCCTTGTCGGAGATGGCACGAATGATGACGAAAGGAATGTCGTTCAGGTAAGCACCGTGGGCGATGGAAGCGCCCTCCATCTCGGCACAGTCGCCCTGAAATTCCTGAATCAGGCGATCCTTAACCTCTTTGCTGGAGATGAACTGGTCACCGCTGACTACACGCCCGGTATGAACGTGGATGTCCGGATTGACTTCTCTACAAGTGGAAGCGGCAATTTCCGCAAGATGTTCATCTGCGACGAATTCCCGGCATCCCAGCTGGGGAACTTCCCCGGGCTTGTAACCGAAAATGGTGGCATCCACATCATGATGCAGGGCATCCCTGGAGATCAAGATATCTCCGATGTCCAGAGCGGCATTCAGAGAGCCTGCGACGCCGGTATTGATGATGGCAGTGACCTGAAAAAGGTCTGCCAGGATCTGTACGCACAGAGCGGCATTGACTTTGCCGACACCGCTGCGGACGATGACTACGGGGGTGCCGTTTAAAGTGCCCTCGTGGAATTCCATATGCGCTTTGGTAGTAATATTTGTGGTGGTCATGTGGGCTTTGAGGGTCTCCACTTCCAGCTCCATGGCACCGATGATTCCGATTTTTTTCATGAGTATCTCCTAATCTATTGTTTTAGTCCGGATATACCAGGCGGCTGTCGTCGATGTGATACAGCACGTTATCCAGGTAACGCTTTGCCAGGTAATTCGCCATGCCCAGATTCATATCCAGGTAGTTGCCGCAGTCTTTGGGAGAAGCACCGGGTACCTCGCCCTTGTAATCGCGGATGAATTCAAACATTTCCACCATCAGGGGAACGATATCCTTAGAGGAAAGGTCGCCGGCTAACAGCAGATAGAAGCCGGTACGACATCCCATAGGTCCGAAGTAGACGGTCTTATCCTTGTAATCCGGATGATTGCGCAGGAAAGTGGCACCTAAATGCTCGATGGTGTGGACTTCTGCGGTGTTCATCACCGGCTCCTCGTTGGGACTGGTCATACGCAGATCGAAGGTGGTGATGACTTCTGCACCGATGTGATCCTTGCGGGATACATAGACACCGGGCTGCAGCTTGATATGGTCAATGGTGAAGCTAGCTATTTTTTCCATGATATTCTCCATTCTGCGCCTATGCAGTACTTTTGCAATTGCGCTTTTCCTCTGCATAGTATACACTAATTTCATGGAAAAAGAAATAGTGGGAGAGAGGAAAGCGTTTATGAAACATTCAGCAGAATATTATATCGAACATCTGGAGATGGAGCCCCATGTGGAGGGCGGTTATTTCAAGGAATGTCTCCTGGAAAAAGAGGAACGGAACCTGTGGAGCAGTATTTACTTCCTGCTGGCCAAGGGAGAGGTATCCCATTTTCATCGCCTGAAGTCGGACGAGGTGTGGTATTACCATGACGGCAATGCCCTGACGATCTATATGATCGACGAGGAAGGAAAGCTTACCGCAGCGAAGCTGGGACTGGATCTGGAAAAGGGCGAAGTGCCTCAGGTGCTGGTGCCGAAGGGAATGATCTTCGGTTCCGCCATGGAGGAAGAAGACTTCAGCCTGGTGGGCTGTATGGTATCGCCTTGTTTTAAATATGAAGAATTTGAACTGTTCGACCGGAAAGATTTGCTGGAAAAGTATCCGGAACACCAAGAAGTTATCCTGCGTCTGACTCGTGAGTAAGCACTTACAGTTGCGAAGTAGCGCAATAAAGCGTTGTAATGTGTTGTTTTGTGTGCTATACTGACCCTGCGCACAGCCATTGTACGCATTTCATTAGTTATGAGAGGGAGAAAAGATATGAAAAAATTTGCTGGAATTATTGTAGCAACTGTACTGGCGTTCAGTCTGGTAGGATGTGGTCCTGTAGACAGCGCAGTTTAGAACCTGGCAGGAGCTTTTTCCAACAGCGGAAGCAGTGACAGCGGCGTAGTAACCGCAGATGATGACGGATATGCAGAGGGACGTATCGGAGATGTGTTCTTCGTATTCTTCACTGCAAAGGATAAATAAGATCAATTGCATGATTCGTTATGTAAACAAAAGACCGAAGTACTGTGGATCGCAGTGCTCCGGTCTTTTTTGCAGTTTATTTTTAATTTATAATTATATAATTTTTCCTTAATTGACAGATTTATATATGCGTGTTATAGTACAACTAGAACAAGGGAGAGGAAGAAAGATCAAGAGATTGATCGAAGATCCTCAGACAAGTTCTGAAATTCTCCGACAGTTGCCGGAGGATGGAAAAGATAAGAGGTATCGAAAGACACTGGCATATGTTTAAATGTTTAATAGAAAAGGAGAGATGACTTATGTTATTACCTAGCATTTTTGGAGAGAACTTATTTGATGACTTTTTTGATGATGTACCTTTCTTTGACAACAGAGCAGAGAATCAGATAGAGAAGAAGTTGTATGGCAGACATGCACACAATGTAATGAAGACCGACATCAAGGAGACCAATGATGGCTATGAGCTGATTGTTGATCTGCCCGGCTTCAAGAAAGATGAGGTTAAGGTATCCCTGGAGGATGGTTATCTGACCATCGAGGCTGCCAAGGGTCTGGATGAGAATGAGCAGGAGAAGAAGACCGGCAAATACATCCGCAAGGAGCGTTATGCCGGAGCTTGCCAGCGTAGCTTCTACGTAGGCGAGAATCTGACGAAAGAGGATATCAAGGGTGAGTTCAAACATGGTATCCTGACCCTGACGGTTCCTAAGAAGGAAGCAAAGCCTGCGGTAGAGACCAACAAGTACATCGCAATCGAGGGATAATCCCTTAAAACTTAAAAAAGGCCGTTGCCCGTAAGGGCGGCGGTCTTTTGCGTGTGCGCCTGGCGGCGCACGTTTCTAACGGGTGCAAGTCCCGAATCCGCCCGGTA
>CAVFMG010000128.1:0-8382 GCA_963623435.1 Odoribacter splanchnicus | reverse complement strand
CGCTCATAAGTGGGTGAAAGACCTTGAGACCCGCCCCGATATGAGCATAAAAGTCTGGGGCTTTTGACCCCGACATCATTTTAATTCTTTTTTTGATTTTTCAGCCATTCCTGTTCCTTGCGGGCAGCCTCCAGTGACGCTTCGTACCCTTTCAGGATATCCTGTATTCTCTGCACACTGACGATTCCTCTTGCCTTATTCTCCGGGTGATCCATCCAAGGATGTCTTTTTTCCGGCGGATAGATATTTTCTATCGTGTTTTCTCCGATTTTGTACCATTTTCTCTGATAATAAACGGTATTGTCCCTCGGGTTTAGAAAATCAGACAGATCCGACAGCGGATGGATCTCCGCCGCTGCCTTGGGATTCTGCGTTCTATCATTCCCGCTCCCCAGGCGAAGCTTTACGTTCGTCCCTTCCGGTTCTACGATCAGCATCACAGGTTCTGCCGGTTTTTTCCACAGTTTATCCAATATAAAATTTAAGGGACCCAACAGCAGGATCGTCATAAAAACCGCCAACGCTCCCGTCAGTTCCGGGATCCAGTCTCCCAGCACCAGTATCTGGAACAGCACATGGTCGCTGTCCCGCACGCCCCAGACTTTCATTACGACAAATGCCGCCGTCACTGCATAGATCAGAACCGTAACTATGGCAAACGGCATCAGTACTTTTTCTTTTTTCATTCCCCAGGCGGCATAGTTTCTTCGCTCTTGCTCCGTAAAAAGGACGGGCAATTCATAGCGTTCCGTCATACTCTTGTTCTCCTTCTTTTGTTATTCTCCGAGAATGATACGGAGGAGCTGTTTGTCCAACATCAGCGTCCGGTTCCAGGGGTTCAGGATCACGCCTTCGATGCCCTCTGCATTCAGTGCCATGCGGAACAGTTGCTCCATATCTGTGAGGAACGTGGACATCACACTGCCGCTTCCTTTTAATTCCTCTTCAAACCCGGTAAATGCCGACCACCATTTTTTTCCATCGGAGGTCTGTACCGCCTGTAAGCGCATGGCATTGCCTGCTGCCTGCGTCACTGCTTCCTTCACATCCGCGGAGGGCGGCTCCACCGCCACGATGAACTGTCCCTGCTCCCGCATGCGTCTGCGCACCACCGTCAGGGCATGTGCCAAAAGTTCTTCTGTCGGCTCCTGCTGTAATGTAAAAATTGCCTCTTCTATTTTCTCATTTCCCTGTAAGCCTTTATCTTTCTTTTCATCCATAACCGTAATATTGTCCTTTTTAATTGTAGTCGCAAAACCGCTTCACCCTGTTTCCCATGTTCCTTACGCAATCCGTCGGATTTTCTAAGAGACACAGGCAACCCAGCTCATACCCATCATACCATAAATATCTCTGCAATTCCACTCACGTTTCGATAACGCAGGCTGCGCTTCCCCTTGACAGTGCCTACTTTCATTGCTAACATGAGTTTTGAGTGATTCCACTCAGAAATGAGGACGATTATGAATACTTTTGATCCGAAGCACATTTACAGAGATGCCGCGAAGCTGGCGCGCCTGAAAAATAAAAAACTTTTCCTGTTCGACATCGACGGCACCATCGCCGTGGGCGACACTTTATACGACGGCAGTGCGGATCTGATCCGCTACATCAACAACATTGGCGGCAAAGCTTATTATATTACGAACAATTCCACGAAGAGCGGACTGGACTATGTGAAAAAATTCCATGATGCGTTTCATTTGGACAGCACGGAGGATCAGTTCATTACCTCCGGCTATATGACACTGCGTTTTCTGAAGGAGAATTATGCGGATAAGAAGATCTTCGTACTGGGAACCGCTTCTTTCGTTGCGGAACTGCGAAAGAACGATCTGCATGTCACTGAGGTCTGCGAAGAGAATATCGACTGTGTGGTCGTTGCCTACGACAGTGAATTAAATTACGACAAGCTTACAGAAGTCTGCAAGGTGTTATTCACCCAGGATGTTCCCTTCTACGGCACCAACCCGGATCTGCGCTGCCCCATCGACTTCGGCTTTATTCCCGACTGCGGCGCCATCTGTGACATGATCACCGCCACTACCGATAAGCAGCCCATCTACTTAGGCAAGCCCAGCAAAGAGGTCGTAAACTTATGTCTGGAAGTATCCGGCTTTACTCCCGAGGAGACTCTGGTGGTGGGCGACCGTCTGTACACCGATATCGCCTGCGGCATCAACGGCGGCGTGGACACCTGCGTCCTCTTCACCGGCGAGGCACAAAAAAAGGATATTCTGACTCCCGAGGGGGAGCCGAATACCCAATATCTGCCGGACTATGCTTTTGAAAACGTGCAGGAACTGTTAGATGCCTGCCAAAAGTAGATTAGAAATTATTTTGTAATTGATTTCTTCACGACACCGATTCCCAGTGGATAAGGTCCGGTGTGCACACCGATGGTGGCGCCGATCTGGAAGATGGGAACGGTGTCGATGTCGTATCCCTTCTCCTGCAGTCTGTTGACCAATCTGTCACGGAATTCCACGGCTTCTTCGTAATCGTAACCATATCCCACACAGACGCTGTAATTGGCAATGTCTGCCTTTTCCTCTGCGAAATATGCCAGTAACAGATCAATATTTTTATCCACGGTCTTGCGGCGGCTTCTGCCGATACCGGAGGGGAAGATCTCGCCCTCTTTTAAGGTGATGATGGGCTTGATACCCAGCAGGCTTCCCGCTACGCTGGCAACTTTACCGATGCGCCCGCCGTGCTTTAAGTATTCCATATTGCCTACGGTGAAAAAGATTCTGCCAGAGCTCTTGATCTCATTCAGGCGGTCAATGCTTTCCTGATAGCTCTTCCCAGCGTCTCTGAGGCGTACCGCTTCCAGTACGTAGATTCCCTGAAGTACGGTATCCACGGTGGAATCGCAGACATAGATCTGTGCCTCGGGATATTCCTCCTCCAGAATCGCCTTCGCATTCAGTGCAGACTGCATGGAACCGCTGAACTTGGTCGTGATACAGATGCAGATCACAGGAGTTCCTTCCTTGACATAGGGGAGGAATACATCCACATAATCCTGTACGGAAGGCATGGAAGACTTCGGATACACATCCGGATGATCTACCATCTCCTGATAGAAGTCGCGGACACCGATCTCCACCATCTCCTTCTGGTATTTTCCCTCCTCAAAGGATACATAAAAAGGAACGACTGTAATGTTCTTCTCTTTGGTCAGCTCCATGGGAAGATCACAGGAACCGTCTGATATGATATGAAATGCTTCTCTCATTCTCGCATACACCTTTCTATTTGCTTGCAGAGTTTAGCTTACCACGTTATAGAGTAAAAAGCAATGAGTTTTTGCCATTATGTTTCATTTCATGGTGTTTTATGTTCTTTTATGTAGTTTTCACAACCACATGTGTCTGTAAAAAGGATTTACGCGATATTTGTCGACCAAAGTACGTCAACCTGCGTTTATATCCGGTTGACATTCCAGTCTTCTGTCGATATACTTAGGATGTTAACCACCCATTCCCTTGGTTAACATTCGTCAGATGAATGCCCCCCTTCATTCTCTGACATAACAACACCCCGTCAGGTGATCCTGCCGGGGTGCTTTGTTTCTTCCGTATTTATGATGTGATGCCTACGGATTGCTCCGTGCTACGCACTCCCACAATCCTACCCGACATCATATTTATATCGAGTAATCCAAATTCTCCAGACGCTTGTTGCGTCGTTCCACCAGGTCCGCTATGGTCACGCCGTCTACGACCTTGTTCACCGCATCATACAGCTCTTTCCATACCTCCAGGGTCTCACAGGTATCACAACGCTCGCAGATATCCGCACCTTCTTCCAGGCATGCCACCGGTGCCAGGGAGCCCTCTGTCAGACGCAGGATCATTCCCACCGTGTAATCAGCCGGGGCTTTGGCGATACGATAACCGCCCTGGGCACCGCGGACGCTTTTTACATAACCCGCCTTGTTCAGTACGGCGATGATCTGCTCCAGATATTTCTCGGAGATTCCCTGTCTTGCCGCGATCTCCTTTACCTTAATACACTCTCCGGTGTTGTGCAGTGCCAGATCCAACATGACACGTACTGCATATCTTCCTTTGGTAGAAATTTTCATCTTATTACCTATACCTTTCTCAAAAGTACAAATCTGTTTCTGTGATTTCCACAGATTCTATCCCTCACTCTTTTTCGAGAGTTCATATAGGATTTGTGGAAACAACAGAAAAAATCAGGAGAGCATCCACGAATGCTACTTAATGGAATGTGGATGGCTCTCCGGATTTCGCATTACTTTACCGTCATTTCACCTTACTTGTAAGGGATAACGCCGCCGTTGTAATTGTCATTGATGAACTGCTTGATATCATCGGACTTCAGTACATCTACCAGAGCCTTGATCTTAGCGGAGTTCTCGTTGCCTTCCTTAACAGCGATTACGTTAACGTAGGTAGCTGCTGCCTCAGAATCAGCGCTCTCATACAGCAGAGCATCATCTGCTACCGTCAGACCTGCTTCCATAGCGTAGTTACCGTTCAGGACACCGAAGGATACCTCGGGAAGGGTTCTGGGAACCTGTGCTGCCTCCAGCTCTACGAAGGTAATGTTGTAAGGGTTGTCAACGATATCCTTGGTAGTAGCGGTCAGACCCACACCATCCTTCAGAGTGATGTAACCGTTATCCTGTAACAGTAACAGAGCACGTGCCTCGTTGGTGGTATCGTTGGGTACTGCGATGGTTGCATTTTCAATGTTATCCAGGCTGGTCTCGGTTCCGGGATACAGTCCGAAGGGCTCATAGTGGATACCGCCGGCATTTACCAGGTGAGTACCCTTCTCCTCGTTGAAGCTCTCCAGATAAGGGATATGCTGGAAGTAGTTTGCATCGAATTCGCCGGACTCTACTACTTCATTGGGCTGTACATAATCATCAAATACCTGAACCTCCAGCGTATACCCCTGCTCCTCTAACAGAGGCTTTGCTGCCTCGAGGATCTCAGCGTGAGGTACTGCGGTTGCAGCTACCTTGATGGTCTTGTCATCGGTTCCCTTGCTGCCGCAGCCGGTCAGTGCGCTCACGGACAATGCTGCAACGGCGATCAAAGCGATAACTTTCTTTTTCATAACATTTCTCCTCCTAAATCTTTCGTTAAATAAATTAACTTTATTGTGAATCAGGTGATCTGCACCTGTCTCAACCTTTTTATAAATTTTTAATCCGGGCTCTTATCTGGTTCGCTTGTCTAACTTCTTGGAAATCGTCATTCCGATATACTGCAGCAACTGTACCAGCAGTACCAGCAGCACTACGGTCACCAGCATGATGTCTGTCTGATAACGATAATAACCGTAACGGATGGCGATATCACCAAGTCCGCCACCGCCTACGGCACCAGCCATAGCGGAATATCCAAGGATCGTTCCCAGGGCGATGGTTCCGTTGACAAGCAATGAGGTTCTGGACTCTGCCAGCATTACCTTCCAGATGATGGTCCAGATGTTGGCTCCCATACTCTGCGCTGCCTCAATGACACCGGGATCTACCTCCAACAGAGAGGATTCTACCATTCTGGCGATAAACGGTGCCGCTGCCAGCGTCAGAGGTACGATGGTTGCGGTCGGTCCATAGCTCTGTCCTACGATAATTCGTGTCAGAGGGATGACCAGGATCAGTAAGATCAGGAACGGGATGCTTCGTACGATGTTTACGATCACATCCAGGATCTTGTAAATGATCTTATTGGGACGTAAGCCCTTCGGTGCGGTAATTACCAGGGCAATTCCCATGGGAAGTCCCAGCACATAACCCATAAATGTGGAAAGAAGGGTCATGTATAAAGTAACAAATGTGCCTTCCACCAGCATCATAATCGTTGCGTTATCCCACATAGTCTTTCAGCTCCTCCACTTCCAGTTTTCTCTCCTGTAAATAATGGATCATCTTGTTCGCTGCCAGTTCATCCTCCGGCAGCTGCAGGATCATCTGTCCATGGGCAATACCGCCGATATCCTTGGTATCCGCTAACAGGATGTTGACGGGAGCCTTGCACTCCAGTACCATGTTGGCGATCACGGGCTCGAAAGAAGAATTCTCAGTGAAAACGATGCGGACACAACGCTTGCCGGACATCTCCTGTGCCTTGGGATCTACCATAAATACCAGTTTTCTGGCTGCTGCGGACTTCGGTCTGGAGAAGACCTCCTCTACCGTACCGTGCTCTGCCAGTTCTCCGGCATCGATAATAGCTACATGGGAACAGATCTCCTGTACCACTGCCATCTCATGGGTGATGATCACGATGGTGATGCCGTACTGTTTGTTGATATCCTGTAATAATTTCAGAATCTCCTTGGTCGTTGTGGGATCCAGTGCGCTGGTAGCTTCGTCACACAGCAGGATCTTCGGCGTATTCGCCAGGGCTCTTGCGATAGCCACACGCTGCTTCTGTCCACCGGAGAGCTGAGAAGGATAAGCATCTGCCTTTTCCTTCAGTCCTACGATCTCGAGCAGTTCCATGGCACGCTTTCTGGCTGCCTGCTTTTTCACACCCACGATCTCCATGGGGAAGCATACGTTGTCCAGGACGCTTCTCTGCATGAGCAGGTTAAAATGCTGAAAGATCATTGCGATGCCTGTACGCACCTTACGAAGTTCCGCCTCGGACAGGGTCGACAGATCCTGATCCTCTACCACTACGGTTCCGGTGGTGGGCTTCTCCAGGTAGTTCAGGCAACGTACCAGGGTAGATTTTCCGGCACCGCTCATACCGATGATGCCGTAGATATCTCCCTTATTGATATCCAGGGTGATACCTTTTAAGGCTTCTACCTGGTTATCTTTGCCGATAAAAGTTTTTGTTACATTCTTGATCTGAATGATCGGTTCCATAAGTTCCTCCATTCCAGGTTCGTGCTTTTAAGGGGAGAAAAGCGCGAATTCCTTGAATTCCTAGTACCATGCCATACATTCTAACACAAGAATGCAAGTCTGTCCAGTTCTACAAAATTCGTCTTAAGCCTCTGCAAACATCGGGGTAGACAGGTATCTGTCACCGGAATCGGGAAGCAGTGCCACGATGGTCTTGCCCGCATTTTCGGGACGCTTTGCGATCTGTGCTGCCGCGTACAGTGCTGCGCCGGAGGTGATTCCTACGAGGATACCTTCCTTATGAGCAATGAGACGACCGGTGGAAAATGCCTGGTCGGTGGTAACGGTGAATACTTCATCATAGATGCCGGTATTCAGAACGGAAGGAACGAATCCTGCACCGATACCCTGCAGCTTATGAGGTCCGGGCTGTCCGCCGGAAAGTACGGGAGAATCGGAAGGCTCTACTGCTACGATCTTCACGTTAGGGTTCTTGGACTTTAAGAAAGTGCCGATACCGGTTACGGTTCCGCCGGTACCTACGCCTGCTACGAAGATGTCTACCTTGCCGTCAGTGTCTTCCCAGATCTCGGGACCGGTGGTAGCTGCATGTGCAGCGGGGTTTGCAGGGTTGTCAAACTGTCCGAGGATCACTGCGTTCGGAATGGACTTCTCCAGTTCCTCTGCCTTGGCGATGGCACCCTTCATGCCCTTCGCGCCTTCGGTCAGTACCAGTTCTGCACCGTAAGCTTTGAGGAGGTTACGACGCTCCACGCTCATGGTCTCGGGAAGAGTTAAAATAGTTCTGTAACCCTTGGCTGCTGCTACGCTTGCCAGACCGATACCGGTGTTACCGGAGGTGGGCTCGATGATGGTGGAACCTTCTTTTAAGATGCCTTTCTTCTCAGCGTCTTCGATCATTGCAAAGGAGATTCTGTCCTTTACGCTTCCTGCGGGATTGAAGTACTCCAGTTTTGCCAGAAGTTCTACGCCTTCGATGTTCTGGTCCTTCATGTAGTTTGCTACCTTTAAAAGGGGTGTATGTCCGATCAGCTGGGTTGCGGATGTGTAAATCTTACTCATAATAGAATCCTCCTTTAATGTTGATTTTTGCTCGTTTTCTTATTTCCTACTTATCTGATAGGGAAGTTATGAATTTATACTATACTATTCCACTAGGAATGTCAACAATTATTTTTATTTTTTTGAATTGTGTTAAATATAAGAAGATGCTATGATTTAGGTAATTAGTCCGTAGCCTCCATTTGGGCTAAGCGCCGCAGATCCGCTTCTGCATCTCCGTAGTCCCTACAGCCGGTAAGAAACGCGGCACGCTCTCGCTCTGTCGCAGAGCGTAGCGGTACATAAGCGTGAAAAGTACTCACGCTAAGTACCGACGTCTGCTTACGACCTGCTTATTCTTGCCGGCTGTCGTGACTACTGGTTTATTGTCATATTTCAGGAAATATTATAATATGATGTCGGGGTCAAAAGGTCTAAACCCACATGAGCTCGCTCATAAGTGGGTGAAAGACCTT
>CAVFMG010000127.1:0-8397 GCA_963623435.1 Odoribacter splanchnicus | reverse complement strand
GCCTATCTCGTAATCGCGGTGATTTATTTTGTTCTGTGTTTTGTGTTCAACAGGATATTCCTGTTGGCAGAGAAGAAGCTGGAAGGGCGCAGCGACTATGAAATTGCAACAGAATATCTGGAAGAAAATTAGGAGGTGTGTCTATGTCAGAGGTAGTTATCAAAGTAGAAGATCTGAGGAAATCCTTTGGAGATCATGAGGTCTTGAAGAAAATTGAATTCGAGATCACAAAGGGAGAAGTGGTATGCATCATCGGTTCCTCCGGATCCGGCAAATCAACACTCTTACGTTGCATCAATCATCTGGAAACACCTACGGAAGGAATTATTTTATTTCATGATGAGGAAGTGAAGAATACCCAGAAAAGTCTTGCTAACTATCGCTCTCAGGTAGGAATGGTATTCCAGTCATTTAACCTTTTTAATAATATGACAGTACTGGAAAACTGCATGTTCGGTACCAAGAAAATCCTGAAATTGAATAAGGAAGAGTGCAAGAAGCGTGCCATTAAATACCTGAGAAAAGTTGGCATGGTTGCATATATCAATGCAAAACCGGCACAGCTGTCCGGTGGCCAGAAGCAGCGCGTGGCAATCGCCAGAGCGCTGTGCATGTCACCGGAGGTACTGCTATTTGATGAGCCGACCTCCGCGCTTGATCCCGAGATGGTGGGTGAAGTGCTGAAGGTAATGAAGGATCTGGCAGCAGAGGGGATGACCATGATCATTGTCACGCATGAAATGGAATTCGCCAAAAATGTATCCACGCGGACGATATTCATGGATAATGGATATATCGTTGAAGATGAAAGTCCGGATATTTTGTTCACCAATCCTAAGAATGTTAGAACCAGAGAGTTCTTAAAACGATACATGGAAAGATAGGAGGCAAATATCATGGATAACGTAGTAATTACCATTGCAAGAGGATTTGGAAGCGGCGGAAAGCGAATTGGCAGTCAGGTAGCAAAAGATCTGGGAATCCATTGTTATGAGAACCGGATTCTGACGCTGGCATCACAGATGAGCGGTATTGATGAGAGTGTACTGGCGGAAGTAAATGAAAAAATGCGCGGAAAAACCTTTTTCCAGGGTCTTTTACAAGGACTGCCTCATTCTAAATCCCCCAAGGCCGAAGGTGAATTTGAATCGGATGAGCATATTTTTGAGCTACAGAAACAGATTATAGAGAATCTGGCCAATACGGAGTCCTGTGTGATTGTAGGAAAATGTGCAGACTGGATCCTGAAGGATTATCCCAATGTCATTAGTGTATACATTGAGGCACCGAGAGAGTATTGCCGTAATGTGATTATGGAACGGATGCAGGTGAACGAAGCAATTGCTGACAGGTCTATCACACAGACAGATAAATACCGTGCAGAGTATTATGCACATTATACAGGAGGCAACTATTGGACAAATCCCGTGAATTATGATCTTACATTAAATTCTGCCAGAGTTGGCTTTGACAACTGTGTAAAAGTGATTGAAGACTACATTCATACCAAATATCCGGATCTGCAGATTGTACCGACCGTAGAAGCTGACAAATAGGACTGACACAGCAAGGGTGGTAAATGCCTATGAATATTAAAACATTTGTGATCGATCGGAAAATGAATTATCAGGAATTTTGCTGCCAGGGAGAATATGTCAATAAGTATTATGAAATAGAGCAGAGCAGCTCCTCGCTGAAATTTAACAACATACCGGATGCCTGTGTGGATCTGCAGTTTGCATTTCTGAATGGTAGGGCGGTGATTTGCGCCTGCGGAAGCTTTTTGAGCAGTGAATGCTCTCCGTCCAGCGAGTATCAGTGGTGTTTTGGCGTGAAATTCAATCCCGGGAAGTATCCGTTGCTGGTATCCGAACACATGGACCATCTGATTGAAGGGCATGTTATTATGGAGGAATATAGCTGGCTTGAGAAAATCGGGGAGCAAATCACGAAAGCGAGTTCCTTTGAAGAGAGAGTCCGCATATTTGAGGAATGTTTTCCCTTTGAAGGCCAGTTCTCATGGATGAGCTCCATGGTGGTTGATGCTATGGAATTGATTGAACGGTCCCATGGCTGTATTAGTATTTCCCAGATCGCCGAAGAACTCCAGTACAATCAGAGATATATGGATCGCGTGTTCCGTAAGGAGACAGGACTCAGCATGAAGAAATTTGCCACAATCATTCAGCTCCAGACAGCTATCCGATATCTTCAGGAGGAGAGGATCGACGAGGTCTATGAAAAACTCGGATATTATGACCAATCTTATTTCATTAAAAAATTCAGGAAATATACATCTATGACCCCAAGGGAATATTGTAAGAAAATTGGTCCCATAATTGTGTAAATATCGTAAGCAGGGGAAAGGACAGAATATGGCAGAAATTGCAGTGGTGACAGGCGCAGCCAAAGGAATCGGATATGGTATTTCACAAAAATTCTGTGAGGCAGGTTACACGGTGGTCCTGTTGAGCAGAGGAGAGGATGTCTTCGATTGTGAGAAACAGTTTCGGCAAAAGGGATATGACGTGAAAGCATTTCAATGCGATGTGTCGGAAGAAAAGCAGGTGAAGGAATGTGTTTCCAACATTTTTGAAGAATTCGGCACAATAGAAGTGCTGATTAATAATGCCGGAATTGCGAGAATGACCCCATTCGAGGAAATTGATGAAAAGCTTCTGAATGAGCATATAAATGTTAATATCAGAGGAACCTGGAACATGCTACAACAAGTGATTCCGCATATGCGGGAAGCTCAATATGGGAGACTTATCAATATAGCATCGGTAACCGGCCCTATGGTGTGTGACAAAGGGTACACGGCATATGGGATGACCAAGGCGGCAATTGTGGGACTGACAAAAACGATTGCAGTAGAATATGCAGAGTATGGAATTACATGTAATGCTATCTGCCCGGGTTATATTATGACACCAAATGTGGAACGTAATTCAGCGAGATCTCATCCGGAGGACCCATATCGGGTAATCCGTGAGATCGCCGCAGGGATTCCAATGAAAAAATTAGGTACACCGGAGCAGATCGGTGCGGCAGCTTTATTTCTGGCAGCTCGCGATTCTGCATATATTACGGGAATCAACCTTGTGGTGGACGGCGGAAATATGCTGCCGGAGACGAATGCTACCCGGTTTTGACAGGAGGAAGAACTTATGAGATTAGAGGAAATGGGACTTACTTTCCAGGATATTAAAGACAAAGTAGACAAGTATATGATCGAGACCTATGAGCGTTTTGATTTCCTGGCGGAAACGGCAAAGGATCAATATATCTATGATGAAAAAGGGAATGCTTATCTGGATTTCTATGCAGGAATTGCTGTAAATTCAGCAGGAAACTGTAATGAGAAAGTAGTAAAGGCAGTGCAGGATCAGGTGGCGGATATTATGCATACTTTTAATTATCCGTATACGATTCCGCAGGCACTTCTGGCAGAAAAAATATGTACAACAATCGGAATGGATAAGATATTTTTTCAAAATTCCGGAACAGAAGCCAACGAAGCTATGATTAAGATGGCAAGAAAATATGGCATTGAAAAATACGGCCCGAATAAATATCATATTGTTACGGCAAAAATGGGATTTCATGGAAGAACCTTCGGCGCAATGTCTGCGACCGGACAGCCGGGAAACGGATGTCAGATCGGGTTCGGCCCCATGACCTATGGATTTTCCTATGCTCCGTATAATGATCTGGAAGCTTTTAAAGCGGCATGCACTGAAAATACCATTGCCATTATGATCGAACCGGTGCAGGGAGAGGGCGGTGTCCATCCGGCAACCGTGGAATTCATGACAGGATTACGACAGTTCTGTGATGAAAAAGGAATGCTGTTACTGATCGATGAAGTGCAGACCGGTTGGTGCAGAACCGGAGCCGTAATGTCTTACATGAATTATGGTATCAAACCGGATATTGTATCTATGGCAAAAGCGTTGGGTGGCGGAATGCCGATCGGAGCAATCTGCGCAACGAAAGAGGTTGCCGAAGCGTTCAGCGCAGGATCTCACGGCTCCACCTTTGGAGGTAATCCGGTCTCCTGTGCAGCTGCACTGGCAGAGCTAGATGAGCTGCTTGATAGAGATCTGGCTGGCAATGCTCGCGAGATGGGAGCTTATTTTACCAAAAAACTGGCAGAAGAAATTCCTCATGTAAAAGAAGTAAGAGGACAGGGACTGTTGGTCGGTGTGGAATTTGATGATACAATCTCGGGTGTAGAGGTAAAGCATGAGTGCATTCACAGACATTTGTTAATTACTGCAATCGGAGCACACATTATCCGGATGATTCCACCGCTGATTATTACGCAAGAGGATTGCGATAAAGCGGTTGCCATTATAAAGGAAGCAGTGGAAGCTCTTTCGGCCTAGGAAAAGAGCCGTATAGGCAGGGAGTATTCATTCGGAAGAAGGAAGATTTCAGAAGGGATTGCATCAGAGCACAGGAACGTGTAAAATGATTGTAACTATTCAGAACCCCATTCGCAAAATCGCCTCTGCGAGGCTTAATTTTTGCTCATGTGGTTACTTCGCCATATAAAACTGCTTATCTGCCAGAATGCAAGCATTCGCAGATTGCAGTTTTGCATGGCTCTGAATAGTTACAAATGATTTTAAAGTCCAACAAAATCATCATAGACATAAAAGAGATGCAAACTGTATGAATCAGGTAAACTATCAGAAAGAATTAGAGAAAATTTTAAACACCTTACAGGAGATAGGCGAGGCAGGACCGGATTACCGGCCGCCCCGCCTGTTTCTGCATAGCTGTTGTGCACCGTGCAGTAGTTATTGCCTGGAATATCTGTGCCGTTATTTTTTAATCACCGTATTTTATTACAATCCCAACATTTCCTTTTCAGAGGAATATCACAAGCGTGTGGAGGAGCAGAAGCGGCTGATTACGGAGTATAATCGGAAGGAAAAGGGCTGGCACATCGACATCGTAGAAGGAGATTATGAACCGGATCGTTTTTATGAGATGGCGAAGGGGTATGAGAACTGTCCAGAAGGGGGAGAGCGGTGTTTTCGCTGCTTCGACCTGCGACTGCGCAAGACTGCGGAGCTGGCAGCAAGCGGAGGCTTTGATTATTTTGCCACGACCCTGACCATCAGCCCGTTAAAAAATGCAGCGAAGATCAATGAGATCGGACAGGCACTTTCCGGAGAATATGCTGTACTCTGGATGCCCTCGGATTTTAAGAAAAAGAACGGGTATAAGAGATCCATCGAATTGTCCGCAGAGTATGAACTGTACCGACAGAATTACTGTGGCTGTGCCTTTTCCAAAGCGGAGCGGGAAGCACAGGCGCAGAATGCGTAATTGCGTCTTGCGGGATAATGGATTTTAGGCTATAGTAAGTAAAGTGAAAACAACGCAGGACATGAATGTCATTGCGTAGGGATAGAGCAGCAGGAGGTTTGGAATTTATCCTAAAGCCTGCTGATCATGAAAGATATGAGGATGAATTAGCATGAAGAAATTTTTAGAGATGCTGACAGAGGAAATGCAGCAGGCATTTACCGCAGCAGGTTATGACGGCAGTCTGGGAAAAGTAATGCTTTCCAATCGCCCGGACTTATGCGAATATCAGTGCAACGGCGCCATGGCGGGAGCAAAGCTTTACAAGAAAGCCCCCATCATGATTGCAAACGACGTGGCAGAGAAGCTTACAGACAGCAAGGTGTTTTCCGAAGTAGTGGCAGTAGCCCCCGGATTTCTGAACCTGAAGGTCAGCGAGGCATTTCTGCTCACCTATTTACAGGGCATGGAAGCAAATGAAAAATTCGGTCTGGAAATGCCGGAACATCCCAAGAAGATCATCATTGACTATGGCGGACCCAACGTGGCAAAGCCTCTGCATGTAGGTCACTTACGTTCCGCAGTCATCGGCGAGAGCATCAAGCGTATCAGCCGTTATGTGGGACATGAGGTCATCGGTGATGTACATCTGGGCGACTGGGGATTACAGATGGGTCTGGTGATCACCGGTTTACAGGAGAGACAGCCGGATCTGGTATATTTTGATGAAAATTACACCGGGGAATATCCCGAAGAGGCACCTTTTACCATCAGCGAACTGGAAGAGATCTATCCCGCAGCCAGCGCCAAGTCCAAGGAAGATCCCGAGTACAAGGCAAAGGCCATGGAAGCAACCTTCAAATTACAGAGCGGTGTGAGAGGATATCGTGCCCTGTGGAAGCATATTCTGAATGTTTCCGTCAACGATCTGAAGAAGAACTACGGAAAATTAAACGTAACCTTCGACCTGTGGAAGGGCGAGAGCGATGTTCACGACATTATCCCGGAAATGGTTGCCTATATGAAGGACAATGGTTATGCACACTTAAGTGAGGGCGCACTGGTGGTAGACGTCAAGGAAGAGACCGATACCAAGGAGATCCCTCCCTGCATGATCTTAAAATCCGACGGAGCCTCTCTGTACAATACTACGGATCTGGCTACCATCATGGAACGTATGAAGCTGTACCATCCCGATGAACTGATCTATGTGGTGGATAAGCGTCAGGAACTGTATTTTGAACAGGTATTCCGCTGCGCCCGCAAGACAAAGCTGGTGGAGCCGGAGACCGAGCTGAAGTTCTTAGGCTTCGGTACCATGAACGGCAAGGACGGCAAGCCCTTCAAGACCAGACAGGGCGGTGTCATGCGTCTGGAAAATCTGATCAAGGATACACAGGATGAGATGTATAAGAAGATCAAGGAAGGCCGTGATATGGACGATGCCGAGGCAAGAAAGGTAGCGGATGTGGTTGCTATCTCTGCATTAAAATACGGTGATCTGTCCAATCAGGCATCCAAGGATTATATTTTCGACATCGACCGCTTTACCTCCTTTGAAGGAGATACCGGCCCGTATATCCTGTATACCATTGTGCGTATCAAGTCCATTCTGAACAAATACAAGGAGCAGGGCGGAGATCCGGCAGCTGTGAAATTACAGCAGCCCGGCAATGCTTCCGAGAAAGAACTGGCAATGGAGCTGGCACAGTTCAATACCATGATCGCTACCGCAGGAGAGGAACTGGCTCCCCATAAGGTATGCGCGTATATCTATGATCTCGCCAACGCGTTCAACCACTTCTACCATGAGACCAAGATCTTGGGAGAAGAAAATGAGGAGCGCAAGCAGGGACTGGTAGCACTTTTGGTGCTGACCAGAGATATTCTGGAGACCTGCATTGACATGCTGGGATTCGAAGCTCCGGAAAAGATGTAATAACATGGGTATTTTTCTGTATGCACCTGAAAGGAGACAGAATATGGCGCTGATGACAGTATATCATGGTGGATATCAGGCGGTTGAGAAACCTGAGATACGAGTTAATAAAAACACGAAAGATTTCGGTACAGGTTTTTATTGTACTGTCATAAAAGAGCAGGCGCAGAGATGGGCGAGACGTTACAATACTAAAATTGTATCAATATATGATGTAAGGATTCTACCAGGCTTAAAAATATTGGAATTCAAAGAAATGACAGAGGAATGGCTGGATTTCATTGTTGCATGCAGAAGTGGACAAAGTCATGATTATGATATTGTAATCGGTGCTATGGCTGACGATCAGATATATACTTATGTCTCCGATTATATAGACGGAACCATTACAAGAGAACAGTTCTGGGTTTTAGCGAAGTTTAAATATCCAACACATCAAATAGTATTCTGTACGGATGAGGCATTGAAGTGCTTGGCTTATAGAGGATTTGAGGAGGTGCACTAATGGTTGGACAAGGGAGAGAATCACAAAAAGATAATAATCTTTTCTTCACTTGCGCATTGATCGAATATATTGCGCGAAAGACTAAAAATACCCGTTCAGATGTAGTGAATAAACTTGGAAAAGACAGAATTAGTAAGATATATGATCTTGCAGACGTATACCATTGTGATAACATTGACACAGTAAGCGAGGATTTTATTGAAGATGCCAATATTGTCCAGGGTGAATTCGATAATATAGCGGATTGTGGTTATGTGGTGCCGTCTCACTGGGACATAGGCAAAGTGTACAAACGTCTTATAAAAATGGTTGCTGAATCTGAAAAAAAGGAAATTGTTGATGTTCTGATAGAAGTATATAATTCGTTTATAAGTTCCCAAATAGATGACTACAATAGTAGTGTTTATTATGAAAATCCGAATTATATTTTTGAATGTTATAAAGAAAAAAAGATGTTATAGAAGAAAAGCGTTTGAAGGTGATGACTATTGCCCGAAGTGTGGGGAAAAATTTTAAAAATAATAACAAAAAACGAGAACAATCTGTTCTCGTTTTTTAATAGCGAGAGGGGGATTCGAACCCTCGACACTGCGGGTATGAACCGCATGCTCTAGCCAACTGAGCTATCTCG
>CAVFMG010000126.1:194-8403 GCA_963623435.1 Odoribacter splanchnicus | reverse complement strand
ATGTCTAATTTTCTCGCATAGGCAGGCGGCAAAACGAATTTACCTTTCAACGCTGAGTGAAATAAGATTTACTTGACAAAGGATTCCTTCCTGTACTATATTTTTTAGTAGTAATTTTTGTAAATCCAAAAGGCGATGACGAAGAGGAGTACACATATCCCCTTACCAGAGAGAGCGGCTGCATGTATGCGCTGGAAGGCTGCTTCAAGACAGGAGTGTGGAAGGTAGCTTCCAAGCCGGAGAGCTGAGATCGTATGACGAGCGTAAGTTCTCACGAGTTATCCCCGTTACCGGATAGGACTTTGTAAGAAGTCGCGAGGCAGCGCAAGCTGTGAACAAAGGTGGTACCGCGTTACTGACGCCCTTTGCTGACGAGAGTCGGCAAAGGGCTTTTTGTAACTGAATAGTTGCAATTTACAACAAAAGGAGGAAGCAATGAGCAAAGAATTAGCCAAGACCTATGACCCCAGCGGCATAGAAGACAGACTGTATCAGAAGTGGCTAGACAAAAAGTATTTTCATGCGGAGGTAGATCACAGCAAGACTCCCTTCACCATCGTGATTCCGCCCCCAAATATCACCGGACAGCTCCACATGGGTCATGCACTGGACAACACCATGCAGGATATCCTGATCCGTTATAAGAGAATGCAGGGCTACAATGCACTGTGGCAGCCCGGCACCGACCATGCAAGTATCGCAACCGAGGTCAAGATCATCCAGAAGCTGAAGGAAGAAGGCATCGACAAGCACGATCTGGGACGTGAAAAGTTCTTAGAGAGAGCCTGGGAGTGGAAGAAGGAATACGGTGGACGTATCATTAGTCAGCTTAAAAAACTGGGTTCCTCCTGTGACTGGGACAGAGAGCGTTTCACCATGGATGAAGGCTGCAATAAGGCTGTCACCGAAGTATTCGTGAAGATGCACGAAAAAGGCTACATCTACAAGGGTGCCCGTATCGTTAACTGGTGTCCCGTATGTAATACCTCTATCTCCGATGCAGAGGTAGAATATCAGGAGCAGGCAGGACATTTCTGGCACATCAAGTATCCTCTGATGAATGAGGACGGAACTCCCAGCACCACAGAGTTCCTGACTTTTGCCACCACCCGTCCCGAGACCATGTTAGGTGATACCGCAGTAGCCATCCATCCCGATGACGAGCGTTACACCCATCTGCATGGCAGAAAGGTACTGCTTCCTATCGTAAACCGTGTGATCCCCATTGTTGAGGATGCGTATGTAGACAGAGAGTTCGGTACCGGTGTCGTTAAGATCACCCCCGCACATGACCCCAACGACTTTGAGGTCGGCAAGCGTCACAACCTGCCCGTGATCAACATCCTGAACGATGATGCTACCATCAATAAAAACGGCGGCAAGTTCGAGGGCATGGACCGCTACGAGGCAAGAAAAGCCATCGTGGAAGAACTGGATCAGATGGGGCTGTTAGTAAAGATTGAGGATCATGTACACAACGTAGGTACCCATGATCGTTGTAAGACCACCATCGAGCCCATGGTAAAAGACCAGTGGTTCGTGAAGATGGATGAGCTGATCAAGCCCGCAAGAGAAGCTGTGAAAAACGGCGAGATCAAGCTGATCCCCGAGCGTATGGAGAAGAACTACTTCAACTGGACGGACAATATTCGCGACTGGTGTATCAGCCGTCAGCTGTGGTGGGGACACAGAATTCCCGCTTATTACTGCGATGACTGCGGTGAGGTCGTAGTAGCCAAGGAGATGCCGAAGGTATGTCCTAAGTGCGGCTGCACCCACTTTACACAGGATCCCGATACGCTGGATACCTGGTTCTCTTCCGCACTGTGGCCTTTCGAGACCCTGGGCTGGCCGGAGCAGACCGAAGATCTGAAGTATTTTTACCCGACCGATGTGCTGGTAACCGGTTATGACATCATCTTCTTCTGGGTAATCCGTATGATTTTCTCCGGATACGAGCAGATGGGAGAGAAGCCCTTCAAGACCGTACTGTTCCACGGACTGGTACGCGACAGTCAGGGACGTAAGATGTCCAAGTCTCTGGGCAACGGAATTGATCCTCTGGAAATCATCAGCCAGTACGGTGCCGATGCACTGCGTCTGACGCTGATCACCGGCAACGCACCGGGCAACGATATGCGTTTCTACTATGAGAGAGTAGAGAACAGCCGTAACTTCGCCAACAAGGTATGGAATGCTTCCCGTTTCATCCTGATGAACATGGAGCAGGCACTGGAGAAGACCGGAAAAGATATTACCACTCCTGCGGCAGCAGATTTACAGCCCGTAGATAAGTGGATCCTGTCCAAATTAAACACTCTGGTAAAAGATGTGACCGACAACATGGATCACTTTGAACTGGGTATCGCCGTACAGAAAGTATACGACTTTATCTGGGATGAGTTCTGTGACTGGTACATTGAGATGGTAAAACCCCGTCTGTACAGCACCGACGATGCAGTGAGCCAGAATGCAGCACTGTGGACACTTCAGACCGTCCTGATCGACGCTCTGAAGCTGTTACATCCTTACATGCCGTTCATTACTGAGGAGATCTTCTGCACCATTCAGAATGAAGAAGAATCCATCATGATCAGTAAGTGGCCGGAGTACAGCGAAGACCGCGCATTCCCCGCAGAGGAGAAGGCAATCGAAACCATCAAGGAAGCTGTCCGCGGTATCCGTAATATCCGTACCGAGATGAACGTGGCACCCAGCCGTAGGGCAAGTGTTTACGTAGTCAGCGAAAATGCCGAGATCCGCAAGATCTTTGAGGAAGGCAAGCTGTTCTTTGCAAGCCTTGCGTATGCCAACGAGATCATGATCCAGGCAGACAAGACCGGCATCGCAGACGATGCGGTATCCGTAGTGATCCCCGGCGCAACTCTGTACATTCCGTTTGCAGAACTGGTAGACATCGCCCAGGAGATCGAGCGTCTGAAGAAAGAGCAGAAGAGACTGGAAGGCGAGCTGGCACGTTCTAAGGGAATGCTGTCCAACGAAAGATTCCTGTCCAAGGCTCCCGAAGCGAAGATCGCCGAGGAGAAGGAAAAGCTGGCAAAATATGAGCAGATGATGGACCAGGTGACTAAGCGCTTAGAGCAGCTGGCATAATAGCGTAAATAGCATAAAACGTATGAATATTACAACATTTGAAGAAGCGGTGGCATATCTTGACGGTATGCCCCGCTTTACTGTCAAAAAGGATCACAGGGATCTCAGATGGTTTTTAAAAAAACTGGGCAATCCGGAGCAGAACCTTCGGATCATTCATGTGGCGGGGACCAACGGCAAGGGCTCGGTCTGCGCTTATATGAGCTCCATCCTGCAGGAAGCTGGCTATCGTACCGCCGTGTTTACTTCGCCTCATCTGGTGGATATGCGGGAGCGGTTTACCGTGGACGGGAAAATGATCTCCGGGGATGTATTTTTACGGGCGTTTCTGGCAGTACAGGAGGGCTTATGTGCGGCGGATACTTCGGGAGAATTTGTCCTTAATTTTTATGAATATCTCTTCTGCATGGCATTACTATATTTTGCGGAGAAAAAACCGGATTACTGCATCATCGAGACCGGTCTGGGCGGCAGACTGGATGCCACGAACTACGTGGACAATAAGATACTCACCGTCATCACGAGAATCAGCCTGGACCACGTACAGTATCTGGGAGATACCACCGTTAAAATCGCTGCGGAGAAGGCAGGAATCTTACGTCTCGGTGTGCCGGTGGTGTATCTGGATGGGGATGCGGACGCCAGTGCGGTAATTTGCCGCAAAGCGTCAGAACTTGGTGCGATACCGATACCGGTGTCGAAAAAGGACTACACTTTCCTTGGATTTCGGAAGAAATACATTGATTTTTCCCTGCGCTCTGAGTATTATAATTATATTAGTCTTACTTTGCATACCATTGCGCGTTACCAGATGGAAAATGCGGCACTGGCAGTACGGGCGGTCGAGGTGCTGTTTCGCAGTACGGAGACGAAGCTGCCCGTGGGACAGTCATGCGCCGGAAGGGGATGCCCCTCGGAGGAGGAAATCCGTCAGGGCGTATTACATTGTTTCTGGCAGGGACGCATGGAAGAAGTACTTCCCGATGTGTATGTGGATGGGGCGCATAATGATGACGGCATCCGGGCTTTTCTGGATACCGTGGCAGAAGATGGCTGTGCGGAGGGCAGGAGACTGCTGTTCGGCGTGGCTGCGGATAAGGATTGCAGGCATATGATACAGCGGGTGGTAACGTCGGGATTATTCGATCATATCGCTTTCACCCATATGCGGACGGCGAGATCACTCTCTTTGGAGGAACTGGAAGAGCTGTCAGCGGCTTATCCGGAACATCATTTTACTATGTATACGGAAGCGGATACGGCACTGCGGGAGCAGATCCGGGCGAAGAAGCCGGGAGAGAGGCTCTATATCGCGGGCAGCCTGTATCTTGTCGGGGAAATAAAGGAGTCTTTGGACCATGATCAATTTTGAAGAAGAACTGAAGAAGTTTCATCCCAGCCTGGAAGTGGAAGACGCTGAGGAAGCCATCTACAATCAGGATCTGACCGATGCGGCGGATCTGCTGGTGAAGATGATGAAAGAAGCAGAAGAAAAAGAAGAGAAATAGGAGGGAAAGCATGTTTTGTTATAACTGCGGCTGCCATCTGTCAGAGCATGATTTCTGTACATCCTGTGGAGCAGATGTATCCCTCTATAAAAAGATTATGTGCATGTCCAACCGTTTCTACAATGACGGACTGGAGAAAGCGGGAGTACGGGATCTTACAGGTGCGATCAACAGCTTACGGCAGAGCCTGAAATTCAATAAAAATAATATCGAAGCCAGAAATCTGTTAGGACTGGTATATTTTGAGACCGGAGAGGTCGTTGCGGCGCTCAGCGAATGGGTCATCAGCAAAAATATGCGTCCCGAGAAAAATATCGCGGACGACTATATCAACATGCTGCAGTCCAACGCTTCCCGTCTGGATGCCATTAACCAGACGATCAAAAAATACAACCAGGCGCTGGTCTACTGTAACCAGGACAGCAAGGATCTGGCAATTATCCAGCTGAAAAAGGTACTGTCCCTGAACCCGAAGTTCATCCGGGCACATCAGCTGTTAGCATTGTTATACATGGACAGTGAGCAGTGGGACAGAGCGGAGAGAGAACTGCGCAAATGCATGGACATCGACCGCAACAACACGCTGACTCTCCGCTATCTGAAGGAAGTGGAGATGCAGCTGGCACCGGATGAGAACGGCAAGCAGATCGGCAGACGGAAAAAGGATGATGCGGTCCGTTACCAGAGTGACAATGAGATCATCATCCAGCCCCTGAATGTAAAAGAACAGAAGAGTGCGGGATTGTCCTCACTGATCAATATCGCCATCGGACTGGTCATCGGACTGGCAGTGATGTATTTCCTGGTGGTTCCGGCAGCAGTATCCAATGCCAACAACGAAGCCCAGAAGACCATCACTGATATCGGCAACCAGTTAGATACCAAGACATCGAGGATCCAGGAACTGGAGACGCAGATGCAGGCTCTTCAGACGGAGAACGATACGCTGAATCAGGAACTTCAGGGCTATGTGGGAGCCGACGGCACCTTACAGACCATCGACAATCTGCTGGCAGCAGCTACCACTTATTTAGAGACCCAGGATATCACCCAGACGGCGGCGAACCTGGAGAGCATTTCTGCATCGGTGGATGTGGACAACACTTCCGAGGCTTTTCAGAAGCTGTATAAGACACTGCTTGGTCTGATCGGACCGCAGTTGTCCGCGCAGTATTATGAGACAGGCTATAATGCCTACCGCAGCGAGGATTATGCGACAGCCATCGAGAACCTGTCCAAGGCAGTGGTCTATGATGAGACCAACAAGGACGCCTGGCTCTCCTTAGGCAACTCTTACCGTAAGAGTGATGATACCCAGAACGCCATCACGACGTATGACAAGATCATTGAGCTGTTCCCGGATACCGAGACGGCGAGAAGCGCACAGAGATATCGTTCCCAGCTGGCGGAGAACACCGCACAGTAGGAAAACAGCATACCATCAGACTTGTGACACACAACACACGAAAGAGAACTTGCGATCTTATGATAAGACGCAGGTTCTCTTTTTTATCAAAAAACGTAACTATTCAGAACCCCATTCGCAAAATCGCCTCTGCGAGGCTTAATTTTTGCTCATGTGGTTACTTCGCCATATAAAACTGCTTATCTGCCAGAATGCAAGCATTCGCAGATTGCAGTTTTGCATGGCTCTGAATAGTTACCAAAAAACGCTGAAAACAGCAGAATGTGAGGGTATATGGAAGAGTTTCAGGACTTTCAGATTATTGACAACTGCCTGATGGTTCGGATGCCGGAGGAAGTGGATCACCACAGAGCCTCCTACATCTGTGAGGGAGCAGACCAGTTGCTCGTCAGGGAAAATGTGGAAAACGTGGTATTTGATTTTGAGGATACCAGGTTTATGGATTCTTCGGGGATCGGCATTATTATGGGGCGGTATCGCAAGATTTCCTGCTTCGGAGGACATGTCTATGCGATCCATGCAGACAGGCAGATCCAGCGTATTTTCCGGATGTCCGGGCTTCACAGGATCGTAGAGATTCTGCCCGGGTAAAACGGCTTAAATGTCGAATGTGAAAGGAATTATGCAAAAATATTTGAAAAAAGGTGCAATAATAGGCGCAGAAATGAGGAAAACATGGTAGCAGAGAGGGAAGAAGTGCAACTGACGGAGAAGAGAGAAGAAGTGCGGAATAAAAAACAGGGGAACCGAAACGAGATGGAGATCGTGTTCGATGCCATCTCCTGCAATGAGAGCTTTGCCAGAGTAGCGGTAGTGGCATTCATTACCCACTTAAATCCCACACTGGAAGAACTGGCGGACATCAAGACGGCGGTGTCGGAGGCGGTGACCAACGCCATTATCCACGGCTACGAGAACCTGTCCGGGTACAGCAGGCATGGGGAAAACATTCCGGCGTACCAGGTGATCCATCCGGGAAAGGTGCGGATGAGGTGTGTCCTGGAAGGGGACATATTATCCATCGAAATCACGGATCAGGGAAAAGGAATCGAGGATCTTAAGAAAGCCATGGAACCGCTGTTTACCACGAAACCGGAACTGGAGCGCTCCGGCATGGGATTTGCCTTCATGGAAGCGTTCATGGATGACCTGGAGGTGGAGAGCGCGCCGGGGAAGGGCACGAAAGTACATATGTGTAAAAAAATGCGCTGCGGAGACTGGATCGGAAAAGAGGACTGAGGCATGGAAGAGGTATCAGTACTCATCGGAAAATCACAGAGCGGGGATAAAGAAGCGAGAGAAGTACTGATCGAGAACAATTTGGGACTGGTGCATCATATTGTGAAGAGGTTCCTGGGCAGAGGGTATGATCCGGAGGACCTGTTTCAGATCGGAGTCATCGGTCTGATGAAAGCCATTGATAAATTTGATTTAAAGCTGGAGGTCCGGTTCTCCACCTACGCCGTCCCCATGATCACCGGGGAGATCAAACGATTCCTGCGGGATGACGGACTGTTAAAGGTCTCCCGAACCATCAAGGAGGACGGACTGAAGGTGAAGCTGGCAAGGCAGCGTCTGCAGAGCAGACTGCACAGGGAACCGACCCTACAGGAGCTGTCCGGGGAGTCGGGGCTTTCCCGGGAGGCAATCATTCTGGCCATGGAAGCCGGGGCAGAGGTGGAATCCCTCTACAGCAGCTCGGGTCAGGAGGACGGCAGCGAGCTGTGCCTGGCAGACCGGGTGGTGGCAGCCACCCACGGCTGTGTAGGCGCCAGCATGGGCAGCAGCGGCGCGGTGGAAAATGATGTGGAGAAGGACAGGCTGTTAGACCATATGCTCCTGTCGCAGCTGTTGGAAGAACTTCCGGAGCGGGACAGAGAGCTGATCCGCATGCGCTATTTTCAAAATAAGACCCAGGTGGAGATTGCCGGGATCCTGGGGATCAGCCAGGTACAGGTCAGCCGCCTGGAGAAAAAAATCCTGCACCAGATGCGGGAGAGAGCTGGATGAGAACTGATTCATTAAGAATTCATAAACATAATTTTTCCTCTTTCTTTCCACTGGAAATTCGATTATATTATATAGAGGAATATAATGATGCCGGGGACAAAAGCCCCCGACTTTGATGCCTACGGATTGCTCCGTGCTCCGCACTCCCACA
>CAVFMG010000126.1:0-90 GCA_963623435.1 Odoribacter splanchnicus | reverse complement strand
CTTTTATGCTCATATCGGGGCGGGTCCCAAGGTCTTTCACCCACTTATGAGCGAACTCATGTGGGTTTAGACCTTTTGACCCTGGCATCA
>CAVFMG010000125.1:0-8431 GCA_963623435.1 Odoribacter splanchnicus | reverse complement strand
CTGCTCTCCGTCTTTCCTAACAGTGCCAGCAGATACGGCAGTGCCAGCATCACCGGGTAGACATAACGCATCTGCACCGTAGGTCCCAACAGCATTGTGCCGTAATAGGCGCCTACAATAATAAGCGGCAGGCAGAAGCGTTTCCTGTCAGTAATGAACAGTACTGCTGCCAGTCCCAGGTACAGCCACAGATAGCTTCCCGGTACGAAAATGTATTTAAGCACCGGAATCCGCAGATAACCGTTATCCTCCGCCCAGCTTTCCAGCCGTTCATACAGCCAGAGGAATTTGCTGTCTTTATAGATGCCTCTTTCATTCAGTACGCCTTCATCCCAGCGGGTCTGCACATAGCCCAGTCCCTTTTCCTCTCCCGTCTGGTTCACCGTGGCATGGGTCGTATCAAACGGTGACAGGAAACCTGCATCTACCGCCAGTCCGGCATTGATCATATCTCCCGGATAAGTTCCTAACAGATGCAGATAGGTTCTTATAAACTCGCCGGAGCGATATCTTACTACATACGTGTTGGTATGGCGCTTTACCGGATCCGCGATCCCCGGGTCATAGTCTCTATACGCTTCATCCAGAATAAAATCATTAATCAGTGCCTTATCCTGCTCCGTCATGGTGCCGTCATCCTCCGCCAGGGCTCCCACCCCGCCGTGATAGATCATACACCGGGATAGCTGTTGGATCGGCATGCTTAACATTTCCCGTTTATCCCCCTGCTCCGCATGGGTAATGTTAAATACCGCAGACAGCACAAAAAGCCCTACGCCGAAAGCCACCGTGCTAACCACAAGTAACCTCCCCCAGAGCTTCCTCGCTTTTCTCCCGAAACAAAACATCAGGAATAAAAAAGCCAACAATACGATCATAGCATATTTTCCGTTATTCCGAAACAGAATCATTCCTATAGTTCCGATTCCGAACAACAGATCCCGGATCCCGGGGCTGACACACCTGCGGTCTTCCATGAGAAGATCCGTAAGGCTCACCAGCTGTAATAATAAAAACGCGCTGAACACAGTGTCCTTGGTCATGCTGACACTCATGTACCAGTGGAACGGGAAAAACATTCCAAGCAAAAGTACGATCAGCTGCGCGCCCGCCGGGGCTTCTCTTCTGTGCAATACCCACATGCCGTACGCCATGCTGCCCGCTAACAGTAACATCTGCACTGCCGTATAGAATGCCATGCCAGCATTGACACTGCCGAAGATATGAGAACCCAGCCACAGCATTGCCTGTAAAAGCAGGGTGTGGACAATGGGGTGATGATCAAAATAATAATGTTCCATGATCTGTCCGGTCTGTACCGGCGCATCATAGGCACAGATCCCCGGATAATACGCCAGATATACCGGAAGCCATGCAAGTAACAGTAACAGAAGGCTTCCCAGAATTACCTGTCCGCCGGAGCGGTTCTGTATCCATGCGGCGATTCTGCCGCAGTGCGTGATCTTCTGCTTCTCCGCACCGTTCCCGTTATCTGTGTCCGCCGTCTGACGATTCCGCTTTGCAATCGTCTCTGCCACCCGGTAGGTTACCCAGGTCCCCGCCATTCCCAGTAAACAGCCTAAAATTACAGACCACACCAGAGTGCTTCCCACATAGCCGGCGGTCCACAGAATGTTTCCGTTCGCTGCCAGATTTTTTTCGGTTTTTGCAAAAAATACAAACAGACATCCCAGAACACAAAGCAGTACAGCGCCTTTGCGTCTGGGAAGCATTCTCGTCTCCCGCATATTATAATCCCTTACGTTCCTGATGTTCCCCATGTACACGATTCAGACGGTACTCGAAATCCTTACGGTCCTTGGCTGCCATAACCTCCAGCATCATGCCGGAGAAAAAGGACTGGATCCCCGCTAACAATATAAATCCGCAGGCGATCAGCGTCGGGAATCTGGGCACCAGTCCGGTGCTGAGATATTCTAAAAGTACCGGTACGAATAAAATCACAGAGATCACCGTCAACAATAATGCCAGCATTCCGAAGAAATGCATGGGTTTATAGTTTTTATATAACTGCAGCATTTTACGAATGACACGGAAACCGTCGCTGTAGGTGTTCAGCTTGGACTCACTGCCCTCCGGGCGGTCGCGGTATTCCACCACCACATTTTCTACCTGCATGTTGTAGTTCACGGCATGAATGGTCATCTCCGTCTCGATCTCAAATCCTTTGGAGAATACCGGGAAAGTCTTCACGAATTCATAGCTGAATGCCCGGTAACCCGTCATGATATCCTTGATATTCGCATGGAACAGACTGTTGATTCCCGCACGCATCAGGCTGTTGCCGAAGTTATGAAACGGACGCTTATTTTCCGTAAAATAAGTGGAGGACAGTCTGTCGCCCACTACCATATCCGCCTGGTGCTTCAGTACCCGGTCCACCATCTCTGCCGCGCAGTCTAAGGGATACGTATCATCGCCGTCGATCATAAGATAGCATTCCGCATCGATCTCCCGGAACATTCTCCGGATCACGTTGCCCTTACCCTGCGCATATTCATGTCGCACGATCGCTCCCGCCTGCGTTGCCAGTTCTACGGTGCGGTCGGTGGAATTATTGTCATATACATACGTCACCGCCTCCGGCAGGAACTTCTTCACATCGGACACTACCTTGGCAATGGTCTTCTCTTCATTGTAGCAGGGGATCAGTACTGCAATCTTATCCATTTTCTATTCCTCTTATCTCTTTGTGTTAAAAGTGCTTATACAAAGTTTATTGTACCACGCTTATTCATTTACAGCCACTATTTTTGCTTTTTTCTTGGGTATAAAAACAACTTATGCTATAATTATATCTGTTAAGAGCACTTCTGACCGCATATTTGCGCTATTATTACTTTTTTCAGAAAGGATATTTTTCATGGAAAAGTTATATAAAATATCTCTTCACGCAGTGAAAATCCTGACACTGCTTCTCACCGTACTGCTGTTTGTGGGCAGTTTTCTCACCACCTGCTATGCTGACAATATGGAGACGCAGCAGGTACTGTTCCGGCTGGACAATCCACTATGGAATCTGTTGGAGCTGGCAGGCTTTTGCCTCTTATTCTGCGGCTGCCTGTATTTTTATGATAAGTTTGGGGAAAAGTTTCGACGGGGACTTCTGATTTTTACTTTGGGATTTCTCTTCTGCCTGGGTGTCCTATTGATTTTGTTCGGGCGCACCGTTCCGGCGGCAGATGCCATGTCTGTATACAACGCGGCGCTGGAATGGATCCAGGGGAATCGGGATGTGATTCACCCCACCGTCTCCTACCTCTCCTATTATCCCCAGCAGATCGGGCTGATGGCATTTTTAGAACTGTTGCTCCGGCTCTGGAACCTCACCGGCATCTCCGCACCTGCCTGGCATTTTATCAAGCTGCTCTATGTGTGCCTGTTATGCGTGGCGGTTCTGTTCCAGTATCTGTCCTTAAAATACCTGTGGCGAGAGCACTGGGAAGAGATCTCCTGCTGCTACCTGATTCTGGTATGCTGTAATCTGCCTATGATTATGTACAGTTCCTTTGTCTACGGGGAGATTCCTTCCTTTGCGGCATTGTCCGTGGGATTGTATCTGTTGCTGCGGCTTCTATCGGGCATATCTTTTCCGGGACACGCCTCTGACATCTCCTGTAAAGGTATGTCAGTGAAGCCTTCTGCCTCCGAAGTGGGATCCGGGGCTACACCGTCTATACCGGGTCATTGTGCTGTATCTGCAATCCTGACAGGTGCAGGCAGCATCTTATTTCTCACGTTAAGTGTGATGCTTCGTAAGAATTCCCTGATTCCGATTATCGCCGTCCTGCTGGTGCTGCTCTTCGAAGCGCTGCGCTCGGAACGAAGCGTTCGGGTGCGCGTATGTCTGCTTGGTATGGCAGTATGCCTCGCCGTCACTTCCGTGAACATCCTGCCTCTAGTGCAGAAATCTTATGAGAAAAAAGCCGGCAACACCTTAAGTTCCGGAGTCACCGCCATGTCCTATTTTGCCATGGGAATGCAGGAGGCTTCCAGAGGCTGCGGCTGGTATAACGGCTTCAATATCGACACCTACGATGCCTCCGGAATGAATTCCGCTGCTGCCAATGAGATCAGCCGCCAGGCAATTCAGGAACGGCTGTCCTACTTCCGGGAGCATCCGGGATATGCCGCAGACTTCTATATCCGCAAACACCTGTCCCAGTGGGCGGACGGCACCTACGCCAGCCGCCAGGCGACCCTTGCCACTTACGGCGGAAGGAGCGAATTCTTCCAGGAAGTCTATGACGGCTCTCTTAGTTCTGCCTATATCGAGTGGGGCAATGCCTGGCAGAACGTGCTGTATCTGGGGACGCTGCTGTTCTGTGTAAGCGCGGTTCGCCGCAGGCGGAAGGGCACGGATGCCGCTCCGCAGAACGGCGGCACAGATTCCCTGTACCTCTATGTGGGACTCATCGCCGTGCTGGGAGGGTTCCTGTTCCATATCCTCTGGGAAGCCAATTCCCGCTATATCTTCCTGTATAGCCTGCTGCTGATGCCTTACTGCGCTGCGGGGGTATATACAAGTATCTGTATTTTTTTGAAAAGATAAACAATTGTACTAACATGAGGTGTAAATTGAGACCCTGCCAAGGGCTACGGGGATTTCAGATGATTGATTAACTAACTCTCTATTTGTATCAATAGTACATAGCTCCCTGCAGAAATCCCCAGAAGTAATACAAACCACACACCAAATGCCATAGGTAGGCGAGCCACTGTATTGCAATCACTGCTTTTTTCTTACCCGTATCCGCTTTTACAGAAGCGCGCAACAGCACTAACAACGCTCCCACAAACGCGAAGAAGATTCCATACATATATCCCCAGGAGAAATTGAAATCCATCTCCCGGAATCCCTTCTCATACAGACAGAACGCCATGAGGAAGCTCATCACATACACCTGCCAGGAAAACCGGTAGATGCTGTCCCTGCGAAGTTCCTTATAATTCAGCAAAAGTACCAGCAGTGGGAAGCCAATTGCCAGCCCGATCGCCAAGGGAATATTGTCACAATACTGTCTCCAGACATGCCCGAAGGTAAATCCGATGCCGCCCTCCTGTCCTTCCTGCGGTACGAATACGCCGCGGAACTGGTACAGCAGGTCGATAAATGTGGGGATAAAGCACACTCCCAGCCAGATCGTAGGCAGGAAATTCCGGAATTTACTCCGGAGCATTCTCCATACCATCAGGATTCCCGCAGCCCCCACCAGCACAATCGTAAAGCTCGGCTTTGCCATGGTGGCAAGCAACAGGTACAGCGCAAAGAGAATGTAATCTCTGACGTGTTCCTTCCAGGCATTTTTCTGCTCATATACAGGCAATAGTTCTCCGTATTTGAAAAATGCGAGAATCGCAAAGGGGCGTGCCGCCATATACGTCGCATTATGGAAGGGATTCGCCGTAAACACGCCCAGATACTTGTATTTGATCCCCGGGAGGTAAATTCCCGTGGGTGGATAAACCATGGATACGAAGAACAGAGACACCGCTACCGTTCCGGTCAGCACGTCCGCAAGCCACTCTTTTCCGGGCAGGTTCTTTTGCAGTTCCGCACCCACATGCTTATCCAGCATGATTTTCAGGCATACCATTGCCGCGCTGTTTAGCAGAAGCGTTGCCAGTGCCATCGCCAGTTCCGCTCCGCTGTTCATAGAAGCGGTCACGAGATGGATCAACGCTGCCAGCTTGAACAGGATCGGATAGGGGAAACTGTATCCACTGTCCAGTCCCTGCATTTCCAGAATGTATGCCTTCATGTCTGAATGATACAGACCGGATCCCAGCATACTTTCCACACTTTGGCGGTAAAACAGGTAAAACGTGACTGCCGATGCAATCAGTACCAGCACTGCAAACAGAAATATTCCTATGCAATTTTTGCCGTTTTTCTTGCAGCTATTATTTTGCGCTTGTTGTTTCATATCCTGCATAGTTCATTCCTATTTCAGTTTTGTGTAATATGCCACTACCTTTTTCACTGCGTGGATCACATCCTCCACATCGTCATCCGTCAGACCGTAGTACAGAGGAATACTCATGACTTCGTTGTAATATTTCTCCGCGTTAGGGCACAATCCCTTCTCGTATCCCAGTTTTTCATAATAAGAATGCCAGTATACCGGCAGGTAATGTACCTGCGGACACGTATTCTCCGCATACAGGGCATCGAAGAACTGCCGTCTGTCACAGTTCAGATTTTCCAGATTCAGATGCAGAACATACAGATGCCAGGTCGTATCGGACTCCGGAATCTCTTTCTGCAGAATCAATTCCGGCATTTTACCAAATGCTTCATCATAACGCTTTTTAATCTCTTTTCTGTGCGCCCGGAACATCGGAAGCTTTTTCAGCTGACTTAACAGAAGCGCTGCCTGGAAATCCGTCATACGATAGTTGAAGCCCAGCTCTACCTGCTCGTTGTACCACAGAGCATCGGTGGGGTGTACCATTTCCTCCGGATCTCTGGTGATGCCGTGGGTACGCAGTCTCATGAGGTGGCGATATAATTTCTCATCATTTGTCGTGATGGCTCCACCCTCTCCGCCGGTCACTGTTTTGACCGGATGGAAACTGAAGCAGGTCATATCTGCCAGGCTGCCTACCGGCTGTCCCTTATAGGTAGTGCCGATGGCATGTGCCGCATCCTCAATGAGGATCAGGTTATGCTCCTTACAGATTGCACGGATCTTGTCCAGTTCCACTGCCTGACCGGTGAAATCTACCGCAACCACAGCCTTCGTTCTCGGCGTGATCAGCTTGCGTACGGATTCCGGATCGATATTGTAGGTCTCGGGATCGATGTCTGCGAATACCGGCTTTGCTCCTGCATACAGTACGCAGTTGGAAGATGCAGCAAAGGTGATGGAACTTACGATCACCTCGTCTCCTTCGCCAAATCCCGCTGCCAGTGCTGCCAGATGCAGCGCTGCCGTACCGTTGCATACCACTACCGCATATTTTGCATGAGTCAGTTCACACAGATGCTGCTCCAGTTCTCTGACCTTCGGTCCACAGGTGATATAATCACTGGTCATGACTGCTGCCACCGCATCCACATCTGCCTGATCAATATACTGTCTTCCGTAGAAGATCTTATTCTCTCTTACAGGTTTTCCACCAAAAATAGCTAATTCTTCCATAGCTGCCTCCTGTCATATACTCTATATTGTTTATGGTTCTAATGTTTATCAGTTGATTCCTTTTTATTACATACTGATTTATCTTAACATATTGCGGGGAGAAAAACAACAATGGTATAATGGAGCTGTTTCTATCATTAAATTTAATTTGTACTTATTTTCGGAAAGGATCCGCATACTCTTATGAAGAAAACACATAGATTTCCCATAAAACTTATCCTTGGTATTGTGACCGTTTTTCTGCTGTTATTACTGCTCGCCGCAGGAATTCTCTACCTGAAAATACAGGAACCTGCAAAACGTTCCGCGGATTTTGCCCGCCTACAGCAGGAGTCTTACCAGGGTGTCTTTTTCTCCATGTCTGCACCGGAAGCATTTCCCGAAGACATCTATCCCACTTATATGGGCTATGATGCCGTAGGCTGCTCCCATCGCATCGCCTCTTTTTCCGACTTGTCCGACTACTTAGAAACCGCTTTTTCCTCCGGTAACGAAGTCACCCATGTCTTCCTGATGCTGGATCCTCTGCTCCTGTGGGACAGCAGTCTGCACCGGAATGCGCAGTTTGCCGCCTCCCTGGAGGAAGATCTTCTGCCTTACATAGACACCTATGCCGGTGCGGAATTCACCATTATTTTCTCTGCGCCTTCTCTCGCCTACTGGCAGTCCCATGCTGACGGAGATTCCGATACCTACTGCAATGTGATCCGGGTACTGGCTGCTCCTCTGTCCGCCAGAGAAAATGTCTCTCTGTATTTTCCGGGACAGGAAGAATGGCTCATTTCCAATCCGGATGCCTACGACACTCCTACGGAGTTAAATGCTGGCGCTGCCCGTTCCACCATGCTGTTAGTGCTGAGCGGTGCCATGCAGTACCGGGATACGGAAACCTACAGTAGTCTGGATCGTTTTTCCGCACTGGTGCAGCAGGCAGTCTCTTCCCCTGCCGCCTATCCCGACCTGTCCGATTATGATCTCGTATTTTTCGGAGACAGCGTATTCGGAAATTATCAGGATTTTGCCTCCATACCCGGAGTCATCGGTGCCCTGACCGGCGCCAAAGTGCATAACCTGGCTGTGGGCGGCTCCTCCGCCACCCGGAGCGATGGGGAAAACGCATCCTTTAACGAGGTCGTCGAAACTCTTGTAAACACATCGAGCATCTCATTGCCCGACGATGACAAACTGTGCTTTATCATCAACTACGGTCTAAATGATTATTTTGAAGGATATCCTCTGGAAAATTATTGTGACGGGCTCCGCAC
>CAVFMG010000124.1:0-8513 GCA_963623435.1 Odoribacter splanchnicus | reverse complement strand
GGACGCACCCTAAGATTTCGTATAATAAGAAGCTTCCATTTGCCACCTACAAGTGCCACTGCTGTTGCTACTGGGCAAGTAGGAAGTTCATCCTTAGTCTTCATATCTTCCTTACCTCCAAGAGAATTATAGCACATTCATTTTAGAATGCGTAGTTATAAAAAAGTGCGTACTATTATTTGAGTGTACAATAGGTTATCCTATATTTGCAAAGGCAATAAAATCAAAAATGGAGGTATAAACCATGGCAAATTATTATGCAAAAACAAATATTGGAAATGAAGGCAGAGTAGAACTTCATGAGACGCTTTCTCTCACCGGAGCAGAAATCAGTATCAACAATCTTCCTGCTAGAGCAAGCGTTCCTTTCGTACACTCTCATAAGAACAACGAGGAAGTTTACGGTATCCTTTCCGGCAAAGGAAAAGTCATCATTGACGGAGAAGAAGTTTCTCTCACTGCCGGTGATTGGGTAAGAATCTCACCCGCTGCAAAGCGTCAATTCTTTGCAGCAGATGATGCGGAAATTTCTTTTGTCTGCATTCAGACCAAAGAAAATTCTTTGGAAAGCTTTACAGCCAATGATGCTGTAGTATATTAATATCCCCTCAAGAACAACAAGCTTCTCACCACTAGGACATTACCTGATGGCGTGAGGCTTGTTGTTTAGTTTATAAAGGATTTACAGTTTGCCTCCAAACACCGGGAAGAAACCGTATTCACCGTAGTCCTTAATTCTTTCCAGATATTTGAGGATTTCCATATCCTCATCTGAAATAACAAAATCAACAGCCGCATTGGATTTCATATGCTCCGGATTTGCAGTCTTTGGCAGAACAATGATACCAAGTTGAATATCAAAACGAATGCACAGCTGCGGAATTGTAACGCCATATTTTACAGCCATGCACAAAGAGGAGTGTGATACTTAATCACACTCCTCAAAGAATTCCTTTTGAAAAAGGTTATGCTGGTTACCAGCCTCCGTGATGCCTTAAATCATCCGAAAGAATTTTAACGCTTCCACAATCACCGCTTCCTTTTCATCCGGACATTGCGGTTGCTTAGCATTCTCCGACTTTGCCTTATTATAATTCTCTCGCTCAATGATGCCATACTTCTGCTTCACCTGTGCAATATAAAGGCTCGACACCTTCATTCCATCGTTGTGCTCTGCCACATACTGTTTAATTTCTTCATAGGTAGCTTTGCTTTCCGCTGATGTAACATCCAATTCATCCATATCCACAGTCACATTCACATGATGCTTTGCTTCGTGGAGTTTGGACAAAAGACACACCGTCTCCACATGCACGGTCATACCAAACTGGTCCACTCCCCGAACCTTCCGGATCTCATAACCGCCATCACAAAGGATTTTCAGGTCTCTGGCGAGGGTGGCGGAATCGCAGCTGACGTATACGATGCGTTCAGGCTGCATGCGGAGCATGGTGTTTAAGCAGGCATCGTCACACCCTTTTCTCGGGGGATCCACGATAATGACATCCGGGTGGAGCATTTCATCAGAAGATGCCTCCTTCATTGCCTTTTCGTAGAACTCCGGCAGAACTTCCTCCGCCTTGCCCACGAAAAATTCGACATTTTCAATATGGTTTCTCTTTTCATTCTCTCTGGCATCGTCGATGGCCTGGGGGATGATTTCCACACCGCATACTTTTTTGGCTTTGCCTGCCAGGAAGAGGGAAATGGTTCCAATACCGCAGTAAAGATCCCACACGGTCTCTTTTCCGGTCAGTCCCGCATATTCCAACGCCAGACTGTAAAGCTTCTCGGTCTGCACGGGATTCACCTGATAGAAGGAGAGGGGAGAAATCTTAAACGTCAAGGCATCCCCGGTATAGGGATAATTTTCTGCCTGCATATCTCTTACGTGAATTGTATCCTCAATGGTACCTTCCCCCCAGAGATTGTGGATCTCCCTACCCATGATCACATTGGTTTTTTCCGTATTGATACTGACTGACACGCTTGTCATATCTTTAATTTTTGCCAGTGCAACCAGTAATTCTCCCTGATTAGGTAAAAACTCATTGGTATTCTTCTGTACACCGGCAGAAGAGTATGACATCTTTGTCATTTTTTTATTAATAACCAGACATACCATCAGTTGTCCGCTAGTGAAGCCTTTTCGGATCAATACATGGCGCACCAGACCCTTGCCGGTGACTTCGTCATAGGCGGTCACTTTGTTTTTCTGCATGTAGGAGAGTATGGTTTCGAGAATCTGCTGATTTTCGGAAGCACCGAGGGCGCAGTCTGTATTGGCAATGATGGTATGGGTGCGTCCGGCATAGAAACCGGTGATGACATTGCCGTCCCGGTCAGTTCCTATGGGATACTGTGCTTTATTGCGATAGTGGAAGGGCTCCTCCATGCCTACGATGGGCTCCATACGTTCATCAATATATTCCGCATCGAATCCACCGATCCGGATCAGATTATTGCGGATCTTCTGTTCCTTAAAATGCAACTGCTCGGAGTAGGAGAGTGCCTGTAACTGACAGCCCCCGCACTGTCTGTGGTAAGCACATTTCGGTTCCACACGAAAAGGAGAAGGCTGTAACACCTTCTCTAACCTGGCATAAGCATAGTGCTTTTTACTTTTTATGATCTTGGCTTCCACCTGATCACCGATGACAGCATCTTTGATAAAAAGGGTAAAACCGTCTACCTTACCGATTCCTTCCCCGTCACTTCCCATATCCTCTATGGTCACCGTTACACGATCATTTTTCTTGTATTCCATACAGTTCCTCGTTTTCTTTAAAGCTCACTTGCCAGTTTTTCGATTTCTTCCTTGTTCTGTGCATTCATGGCAGACTTGATACTTACCGTAGTCTCCGTAAATGTCAGATTCTTGCTCTTTTCAAACATTCCCCTGATCAGCTTGCCTGCCATGGGTGCCCAAGTGCCGTTCTCAATAATTGCCACCTTACGATTCTGATAATTGCGCTCGGTCAGACCTTCAATAAAGCTGCGCATGCAGGGGAAGAGATCACCGTTATAAGTAATACCTGCCAGCACCAGTCTGTCGTAGCGGAAAGCATCGGCAACAGTTTTTGCCTTATCGCATCTTGCCAGATCATACAATACCGTTTTCTGTCCTTTTCCCTGTAAAACATCTGCCAGATACTCCGCAGCATTTCTGGTATTGCCGTAAACAGAAGCATAGGCAATGACCACACCGGATTTCTCCGGCTGATAGGAGGACCACTGATCATATTTTTCCAGATAGAAGCCCAGATTTTCCGTAAGCACCGGACCATGAAGAGAGCAGATAGTCTGAATATCCAGTCCTGCTGCCTTTTTCAGCACTGCTTGTACCTGCGGGCCGTATTTTCCGACGATTCCGATATAATAACGACGGGCCTCGTCCGTCCATTCTTCTTCTACATCCAGAGCGCCGAATTTGCCAAAGCCGTCTGCGGCAAACAGTATTTTCTCTGTTGCCTCGTAGGTCATCATGACCTCCGGCCAGTGCACCATGGGCGCATAGACGAAATGCAGGCTGTGTTGTCCCAGCTCCAGAATACCGTCATTTGCCGCAACGACGCGCTGCTCCGCGGGTAGTCCCTGTCCAGCAAAAAATTCCGGGAAAAACTGTTCCAAGAACTGGAATCCCTTAGCTGTGGATACTACCGTAGCTTTCGGATATTTTTTCAGAAAAGCCGGAATGCTGGCGGAATGATCCGGCTCCATATGCTGAATGATGAGATAATCGGGAGTTTTCCCGGCAAGCACCTGCTCCACGTTGTTCAGCCATTCTTCGGTAAAAAATCCATCCACGGTATCCATAACGGCAATTTTTTCATCCAGGATCACATAGGAATTGTAAGCCATTCCGTTCGGAACTTTATACTGTCCTTCAAACAGATCCACCTGATGATCATTGACACCCACATATTTTACACATGCACTGATTTCCATATGTTTCCTCACTTTCCTGTATGTTCACAGAATTAGTCGTGTTACCCTTGATAATTACTCCATTTTGGTAGCTCTTAAGTTAGATTCAAACAGTCTGTTGTAACCCAGCCATCCACTGTTTTCACTGTTATTTTCCAAAATTTCCTTAAAGGTCTCCATCTTGGCATCGGTATCGTCCGCATAATTCAGAGCCACCGCCTCGATCAGAGCGGGCACCTTGGGAGAGCCGTATTCCAGTTTGCCGTGATGTGCCAGAATACAGTGCTGTAATTCTACCAGCAGATTGTGAGGGAAACCGTCGATCTTAGCGGCACGTTCCCCAACCATCTGTGCGCCCATTACGATATGTCCCAATAACTGACCGTCATCGGTATAATCATTCACCGGAAATGCGGAAATCTCTTTTACCTTTCCGATATCATGACACATAGCAGCTGTCAGAAGCAGATCTCTCTGCAAAATGGGATAAGCAGAGCAGTAGTAGTCACACAGCTTGGTAACTCCTAAAGTATGCTCCAGCAGTCCGCCTACAAAACCGTGATGCACCGTCTTAGCTGCAGAAGAGTTGCAGAATTTCTTCACAAAATCAGCATCATCGATAAACAGATTCTGCAACAGCTGATGCAGATAGGTGTTTTTAATGCTGCTTATCAGAGTCTTCAATTCATTGTACATTGTGTCGATGCCTTTGGAACTCACCGGCAGATAATCGGAAGGATTGTATTCTCCCTCGTGACAGACACGGATACGCTTCACGCTGATCTGCAGCTGTCCCTGGAAATTCGTCACATCACCGTATACCTCTATGTAATCCAGATCATCATAATCACCGATGCCCGGATTGTTCGGCTCCCATACCTTGGCATCGATAGTTCCGGTCTTATCCTGTAAAATCACGCTTTCATAGGGTTTGCCGTTCTTGGTAACAGCCTCCTGTTTATGCTTGCAGAGATAGATATCAAATACTCTGTCGCCTTCTTTTAACTCTTTAATAAATTTCATATTGTTGTCCAAACCTTTCTGTCAATCTATTTCAACACCGTTAAGGTAATGTTGAATTTCATCTCTTTATATTCCTGCTGGGACTGCCGCATAATCGTCAGTTCTACACTGTCTCCCGGTTTCATACTGAGCAGAGAGTTCGTATACTCGTCAAAGCTGACAATTATACGCTCTCCGAATCCGGTGATAACATCTCCCTGCTGGATTCCTGCCAGCATAGCAGGAGAGTCCATCTCGACTTCTGTAATATAGGCACCGTAAGGAACTCCCAGTTCGCTGTTGGCTTCCTCCGTAACATCCACACCTTTCAGTCCCAGATATGCAAACTTTTCTCCATTCGACATTTTCTCGATATGGCGCTTTAATTCCGTAATACCGTAAGCACACACCATATTTTTCATATCCGTCGCAGATTTGCCATTGGTAATGATACCGATGACCTGTCCCTGAAGGTTAAATAATACACCTCCTGCATTCTGACTGCCCACAATATTCGTCTGCAGTATCCGGTAAGTGGTATCCGATGCCGCCGACTCAATTGCAGAAGAAGTAATGATACCATAACCTACGGAACCGTTGGTACCCATGGGGCGTCCCAAAGCTACCACCGGAAGTCCGGCAATATCTCTGATATTGGAAGAACCCAGAGTGGCAATCGTAATATCATTTTTCAAAAAGTCTTCGTTCAGAGCATCCAGTTCCACGGCAATCACTGCCAGACCTGTAGTCTCATCCTTTTCCTTCAGAGAAGCATCTGCCTGTGTACCTTCGTTAAATGTGACAATAATGTCATCTGCCTGTTTTACAGGGGAATAATCGGTTAAAATCAATAATTGTTTGCCATTCTGGGCTATAATTACACCGGATGACTGATTCTTGCTTTCATTTACATTGTTGAACCAGTCCACATCGGATGACACTCCTGTCACAGTGACGATAGAGCGATTCATTTCCGCTACATACTGGGAAAGTGCATTATAGATCTGTTTATAATTGTCCAGATCCAGTATAATTCCGGATAACAGTTCCTGAATCTGTTCCTGTTCCATCACTTCACCGGAGGCGGAAGAGGACGACTGACTGTTCTGGTTCTCCTGCTGCATGTTCTCCGCCAGCATCTCCTCCGGAGACATCTCATCCTGATCCTCGGGGAATACCACGATCTGCGGATCTTCCTCAGGGTACAGCCAGTTGCTGATCACCGGTTCCAGTATTAGGAAAGTAAAACACGCCACCAGACCGAAGATCACTGCCATGGAAGCCGTGATCAGTGTCCTGCGCAACAGTTTTTTCTTATTCACCGGACGCTCCTTGATCTTCTCTATCATGAAGTTCTTCTCGGGAGTGCCACTGTTATTCTGCTTATTCTCTTGCGAATCCGCCATAAATATGCCTCCTCTGCTGCCTACAGATACCTCGGCTTTTCCTTAGGACTCTAATATCTCAATTATACAAAACTGTACCCAAAAACGCAACTGAATGGTATAATGAGATATAATTAGCTCACCCATAGAATCCTGCGTGACTGCTTGCAGGCAAAGCAGGATTTCTATGAGGGGAGCAAACAGACATGAGCAAGTAGGACGATAGTCCGGATTGCGAATGGATGTGACGATTTCGAGAGTGCGCAGCACGGAGAAATCGTATTATTATTTTATTTAAGGAGCCCCACATGAACACAAAAGTACTCACCACTTTAGAATATACAAAGATCATCGACCTCCTCACGGAGAAGGCCGACTCCGAACCCGGTAAAAAGCTTTGCCGTGAGCTTGTGCCTTCTACTGATCTTACCGCCATCAGAACCGCACAGCGGGAGACCAAAGACGCCTTAGCCCGTCTCTTCCGTATCGGAAGCACTTCCTTTGGCAACAACAGAGACCTGGGATTCTCCATTCGTTCTCTGGAAATCGGCAGTTCTCTGTCCATGTCAGAATTATTAAAGATTGCCTCTTTTCTGGACAATGTCAGTCGAATCAAGACCTACGGCAAAAAAGAACGGGAAGACCTTCCGAACGACAGCCTAGATGCCTATTTTGAAGGGCTTACCCCTATGACACAGCTGGCAAATGAAATTAACCGCTGCATTTTATCGGAAGAGGAGATGGCAGATGATGCAAGCCCCAGATTAAAAAGTATCCGCCGTTCCAAACTGTCTACTAATGAAAAAATCCATAGCCAACTGACCTCCATGGTAAACGGTGCTTACCGTACCTTTTTGCAAGATGCAGTCATTACCATGCGTGATAACCGCTACTGTATCCCCGTAAAGGCGGAATATAAGAGCCAGGTAAATGGTATGGTGCATGACCAGTCCTCCACCGGTTCCACCTTTTTCATCGAACCGGCAGCTGTAGTGAATCTGAACAACCAGTTAAAAGAGCTGGATCTGCAGGAACAGGAAGAAATCGAAGTTATCCTCGGCGATCTGAGCAGTCAGGCTGCTGTCCATACCTCCGAACTTGCCGCGGATCAGAAGATGATGACCACACTGGACTTTATCTTTGCCAAGGCGAAGCTTGCCATGGAACAGAATGCGACAGAGCCTATTTTCAACACCGACCATTATATTCAGATCCGCAAAGGCAGACATCCCCTGCTGGACAAGAAAAAAGCGGTTCCCATTGATGTGCAACTGGGAAAAGATTTCGATCTGTTAGTCATCACCGGTCCCAACACCGGCGGTAAGACCGTCTCCCTGAAAACGGTGGGACTGTTTACCCTGATGGGACAGGCGGGTCTGCATATTCCGGCGCTGGACCGTTCCGAACTGTCTATTTTTTCGGAGGTCTATGCGGATATCGGAGATGAGCAGAGTATTGAACAGAGTCTGTCCACATTCTCCTCCCATATGACCAGAGTTGTCCACATTTTGCAGCACGCGGACGCGGATTCTCTGTGTTTATTCGATGAATTGGGTGCCGGAACGGATCCTACGGAAGGTGCTGCGTTGGCAATTGCCATTCTGAATTACCTGCATGACCGCGGTATCCGCACCATGGCTACCACCCATTACAGTGAGTTGAAGATCTACGCTCTTTCCACAAATTTCGTGGAAAATGCCTGTTGTGAATTCGATGTGGAGACCCTTCGCCCCACTTATCGTCTGCTTATCGGTATTCCCGGTAAAAGTAATGCTTTCGCCATTTCTTCCAAACTGGGACTGTCCGACGAGATCATCAATGCCGCAAAAGAGCAGATCAGCAAAGAGGATGAAAGCTTTGAAGATGTCATCGCCGATCTGGAACAGAGCCGCGTGACTATTGAAAAAGAACAGCAGGAGATTGCGGAATACAAAGAGCGGATCCGCACCTTACAGGAACAGTTACAGAAGAAAAACGAAAAGATCGACCAGGCGAAAGATAAGATTCTGCGGGATGCCAATGAAAAGGCAAGAGCCATCCTCCAAGAAGCAAAGGATGTCGCCGACGAAACCATTCGTGATTTCAATAAAGTAGGCGCCTCCGCCGACATCAAGGAACTGGAGAAAAAGAGACAGAAGGTCCGTGACAAAATTAATGAAAAGAACGGAAAACTGGCTCTCGGCAATACACAAAAGAAAC
>CAVFMG010000123.1:0-8522 GCA_963623435.1 Odoribacter splanchnicus | reverse complement strand
ATGTCTAATTTTCTCGCATAGGCAGGCGGCAAAACGAATTTACCTTTCAACGCTGCCGTAAAATGTGAGGGGTTGAAAAACGCCGAATAATGAAGTATATTGATTACATATAGCTAAAAACACAGAGGTCAGAAGCCTCGGAAAAGAGGAGTATATGGATTTAAAGGGACGCGATTTTTTAAAGTTACTGGATTTCACACCGGAAGAGATCGAATATCTGCTGGATCTGGCAGCAGACCTGAAGGATAAAAAGAAAAAGGGAATCCCCGTAGACACTCTCCGAGGCAAAAATGTAGCACTGATTTTTGAGAAGACCAGCACCCGTACCAGATGTGCTTTTGAAGTGGCAGCCCATGACCTGGGAATGGGTACCACCTACTTAGATCCCACCGGATCTCAGATCGGTAAAAAGGAGAGCATCGCCGATACCGCCAGAGTACTGGCAGGTATGTTCGAGGGTATCGAGTATCGTGGTTTCGGGCAGGATATTGTAGAGGAACTGGCGAAATACTCTAAGGTTCCCGTATGGAACGGATTGACCAACGAGTTCCATCCCACACAGATGCTGGCAGACCTTCTGACCATCCGTGAGCATTTTGGACATCTGAAGGGAATCCACATGACTTACATGGGAGATGCCCGTTACAACATGGGTAACTCTCTGATGGTAGCCTGCGCGAAGATGGGTATGCATTTTACCGCATGTACCACGGCAAAATATTTCCCGGCGAAGGAACTGGTGGCAGAATGTGAAGCAATCGCCGCACAGACCGGCGGTAGTATCACTTTAACCGAAGATGTGAAGGCAGGAACCAAGGGTGCGGATGTCGTCTACACCGATGTCTGGGTATCCATGGGTGAGCCCGACGAAGTATGGACCGAGCGTATCAAAGAGCTGTCTCCTTACCAGGTAAATAAAGCAGTCATGGACAACGCCGGTGAGCAGGCAATCTTCATGCATTGTCTCCCCGCATTCCACGATCTGAAGACCAAGATCGGTGCTCAGATGGGTGAGAAATTCGGTATCACTGAGATGGAAGTGACAGACGAAGTATTTGAATCCAAGCAGTCTCTAGTATTTGAAGAGGCGGAAAATCGTATGCATACAATCAAGGCAGTAATGGCGGCAACTTTATGAGTATGAAAGCAAAGATCTTAGAGCTTCTGCGGGAGAGGGGCACTTATATCTCCGGGCAGGAACTCTGCGAGCAGTTCGGTGTATCGAGAACTGCGGTATGGAAGGCAATCGGACAACTGAAAAAAGAAGGCTATGTCATCGAGGCGGTACAGAACAAAGGGTATCACCTGGTGGAACAGGCGGAGGAAGTCTATAACCAGGCGGATATTCAGAGCCGGCTGAAGACGAAATGGGTGGGGCACCCGTTACTATTTTTCGACAGTATTGATTCCACCAATATCCGTGCGAAGCAGGAAGCGGAGAAGGGCGTCGAGAGCGGACTGTTAGTCGTGGCAGACATGCAGAGCGCCGGACGCGGCAGAAGAGGTCGTGGCTGGGAGAGCCCTGCGGCGACGAATATTTACTATACGTTAATGTTAAAACCGGATTTCAATGCGGATTGTGCCCCGATGCTGACATTAGTCATGGCACTGGCGGTGGCGAAGGGCATCCGGCAGACACTGCGCCGTGACAGCGAGGAGGCTGCGGCAAAGGTCGGCATCAAGTGGCCCAACGACATTGTAGTAGATGGAAAAAAAGTCTGCGGCATCCTCACGGAGATGAGCATGGAGCAGGGCTATATCCATCACATCGTCATCGGTGTGGGCATCAATGTGCGCAAGCAGGAATTCCCAGAGGAGATTAGAGACCGGGCAGCAGCCATTGACGAGCAGTGCGGCTTCAGCATTTCCCGCAGCCAGCTGATCGCGGACATCATGGAAGCCTTCGAGGAAGATTACGAGATTTTTTTACAGACCCATGACCTGAAGGGGCTCAGAGACTCCTATGCAAAACTTTTAGTAAATCAGGACAGGGAAGTCTGCGTACTGGATCCTAAGGGAGAATACCGCGGCATCGCCAGAGGTATCAATGACCAGGGAGAGCTTCTCGTAGAGAGACATGACGGCACCGTCGTGGAAGTCTATGCGGGAGAGGTATCTGTCCGGGGCATCTACGGCTACGTGTAGCGTCTGGGGGCAAAGCGCAAAGCCTCAGCTGGATCAGAAGCAGTATAGAATAAAAATCAGGATAGAGAATTATGGACGAGAACAAAGTGGTACTCTGCGGCGCCAACGCCTATGAGAAGAAATATTATTTTAACGAAGAACAATTCAAGATGATTCCGGAATCCATCAAGCAGGAGCTGCATGTGATCTGCGTGCTGTTCACGGAGGAAGTGGGCGGCGTGTTCACCATCGCTTTCGAGGAGGACGGTAACGTGGTCATGGAGACCAACGCGGATGACGATGACATCTATTACGATGAGATCTCTTCCGGACTTTTAATCGCAGAGATCCGCAGGACCAGACAGGAACTGTTTGAATCTCTGAGCCTGTATTACCGCGTATTCATTAAAAAAGAGGATGTCTCTGCACTACTGGATGGGGAGGACGACGAATGATTTTTGTCATAGATGTAGGTAACACCAATATGACCATGGGCGTATTCCGTGGGGAAAAACTGGCAGCCACCTTCCGGATCATGACGAAGACGCCCAGAACCTCCGATGAATACGGCATCATGATTACACAGCTGTTGAAAAATAATGGAATCGAGGCAGCAGATATCGAGGGAGCCATCATTGCCAGCGTAGTGCCGGATGTGATGCACTCTCTGACCAGCTCCATCATTCGCTATTTGAAGACGAAGCCCCTCATCGTGGGACCCGGCGTGAAGAGCGGTATCAAGGTTGCAACGGAGAATCCTCGAGCCATTGGTGCGGACCGTATCGTGGATGCGGTGGCAGCCTATGTAAAATACGGCGGACCGGTGTTAGTGCTGGATTTCGGTACGGCGACCACCTATGACCTGATCACTGAGGACGGACGTTTTACGGCGGGAATCACTGCTCCCGGTATCCGCATCAGTTCGGAAGCATTGTGGAGAGAGACGGCAAAGCTGCCCAACATCGAGATCCGTAAGCCCGACAGCATTCTGGCGCAGGAGACCATCACCAGTATGCAGGCAGGTCTGATGTACGGACAGATCGGACAGACGGAATACATCATCCGCAAGGTAAAAGAAGAGAGCGGTCTTACTGATCTGAAGGTAGTAGCCACCGGAGGCTTAGGTCGTGTCATCGCGGACGAGACCGACAGCATCGATATCTACGACAGTTCCCTGACATTGGACGGACTGCGTATCATTTATGATAAAAACCGAAGACCACAGGAAAGATAACGGAGTACACATGAAGAATTTACAGATCGGCAATGTGACCCTGGACAATCCCATCATCCTGGCACCTATGGCAGGCGTATCCGACCTGCCATTTCGTCTGCTCTGCAGAGAAATGGGAGCGGCACTGGTGTGCATGGAGATGGTCAGCGCCAAGGCAATCTATTATAACAATAAAAATACAGACAGCCTGATGGAGATCCATCCAGACGAAGTCCCGGCGTCGCTGCAGCTGTTCGGCTCCGATCCGAAGATCCTTGCGGAGATGGCGAAACGCATCGAGGAGCGCCCTTTTTCTATCCTGGATCTGAACATGGGATGCCCGGTACCGAAGGTGGTGAACAACGGCGAGGGTTCTGCACTGATGAAGGATCCGAAGCTGGTGGAGCAGATCCTGACCGCATTGGTGAAAGCTATCGACAAACCGGTGACAGTGAAGATTCGCAAGGGTTTTGATGACGACCATGTCAATGCCGTTGAGATCGCGAAAATCGCAGAAGCCTGTGGTGTGGCAGCCGTAGCGGTGCACGGACGGACGAGAGCCCAGTACTACAGCGGGCAGGCAGACTGGGACATTATTGCGCAGGTGAAAGATGCAGTGAAGATTCCTGTCATCGGCAACGGCGATGTGGACAGCCCGGAGAAGGCAAAGACAATTATGGAGCAGACCGGCTGCGACGGCGTCATGATCGGCAGAGCAGCGGAGGGCAACCCCTGGATCTTTAGAGAGGTGGTATCGTATCTTACAAACGGTACGATTCCGGCGCGTCCCACGAATCGGGAGAAGCGGGAACTGATTCTGCGCCATGCGGCACTGCAGTTAGAATACAAGGGAGAATATACCGGTGTCCGGGAGATGCGCAAGCACCTGTCCTGGTATACCGTGGGAATGCCCCATTCCGCTCATTTCCGCCAGACCATCAACACCATGGAGAAAATGGACGAACTGATCCGGGGCGTATACGAGATTTTCCCGGATGAGGTGTAAAACAGGTATAAAAGCGCTGATTTTCCATACACTGTAGCATGGACACTATTTTGTATCTCTATCCTATACGGAAGACGACGGCGAGTAAACCACAGTCGGTGCAGAAGGAGAAGAGCTCCCGGGGAAAACTTTTCAAAAGATTCCGCAACTTGTGGGAAAATGCAAAAGTGCAGGAAGACTCGAATACGGTGACGGTTCACCGGACGGAATATTTTTTCTGGGACTATCACCTGGTGAAAGCCGCGGTAGAGGGCTGGGACGGCGGAGATGTGCAGCACAAACTTTTGGAACAATTACAGGAACTGACAGAGGATCCGGATCATACCTATATTGTGTGCCGCGAGCCTCTTTCTTTTTATTACGGAAGGAAATTTACGGAATATGTGCAACAGGAGTGGGTGGAACATCTGCTGCGCTACGGGGAGACTGCGAAGGGAGAGCCCCTGTGGCGAGATCTGATCGTGCTGGGGCGGAATCCTTTTTTGAACTATCTGATCCTACGCTATGCAGTAGGACTTCGGAGCATAAAGTGGTATCTCACGGAGAGAGAGTACAGAGAAGACGAGGAGAGGCTTATCTGGGAACTGGAGGATGAGTACGGGCTGGTTCCGGAGATCTGTCTTTTGACGGAGGCTTCCGATTACGACAGGGTGCGGCTGGAGAACGCGGTGCCCTGCCTGGTACTGGACTTTTGCGACAGCGGGAAAGCCTACGGCGGGGGACTGGCGGCGGGCAGCATTTGGCTGGATTTTCCGGCATCGGAAGAAAAGGAGCGCCGGGTCACGGCAGGATGTCCGCAGATCCGTTATTTTTCTATGAAAAAAGAGTGGAAAGCCCCCCGAAAAGCCCTGGAATACCTTGACACCATCAGTAAAAATGGGTATAATAACTCGGTTGATTAGGCTAGTATAGTTGCCTGGAGTGTCGGCAGCGTAAAATATAGAAAACAGGAAGGTGCGGTATCATGCAGGAAAAGAAAAACATTTTGACCTACGAAGGCCTCAGAAAATATGAGGAAGAGTTACATGATCTGAAAGTGGTAAAGCGTCAGGAAGTTGCCCAGAAGATCAAGGAAGCAAGAGAGCAGGGAGACCTGTCCGAGAACGCTGAGTACGATGCAGCGAAGGACGAGCAGAGAGACATCGAAGCCCGTATCGAAGAGCTGGAGAAGATCCTGAAGAACGCAGAAGTCGTTGTTGAGGATGAAGTAGACTTAGATAAGATCAACATCGGCTGTCAGGTCAAGATCCTGGATATCGAATACAGCGAAGAGCTGGATTACAAGATCGTAGGTTCCACCGAGGCGAACAGCTTAAAGGGCAAGATCTCCAACGAGAGCCCCGTAGGTAAGGCCCTGATCGGTCACAAGATCGGCGATACCGTAGAAGTAGAGACACCCGCAGGTGTATTCGCATACAAGATTCTGGAGATCCAGAGAAGTAATGTTGACTAAGTAAGATAGAGTAAGGAGTGGAAAAAAGTGGCAGATACACAGAACACAAAGGTACAGGAGCAGGACATCCACCAGCTGTTGAAGGTAAAGCGCGAGAAGCTGGCTAACCTCCAGCAGGCAGGCAAGGACCCTTTTCAGATCACCAAATATGATGTGACCCATCACAGCACCGATATCAAGAACAATTTCGAAGAACTGGAAGGCAAGACCGTCCGTATCGCCGGACGTGTGATGTCAAAACGTGTCATGGGTAAGGCATCCTTCTGTAATGTACAGGATCTGCCCGGCAACATCCAGGTATATGTAGCAAGAGACAGCATCGGTGAAGAGTCCTATGCGGATTTCAAAAAGTACGATGTAGGTGATATCGTAGGTATCGAGGGCGAAGTATTCAAGACCAAGACCGGCGAGATCTCCGTGCACGCATCCAAGGTAACACTGCTGTCCAAGAGCTTACAGATCCTGCCTGAGAAGTTCCACGGTCTGACCAATACCGATATTCGTTATCGTCAGCGTTATACTGACCTGATCATGAATCAGGACGTTAAGGATACTTTTGTAAAGCGTTCCAAGATCATCAGTGCGATCCGTCGTTATCTGGACGGACAGGGATTCTTAGAGGTAGAGACCCCCATGCTGGTATCCAATGCCGGCGGTGCGGCAGCAAGACCTTTCGAGACCCATTACAATGCACTGGATGAGGACGTAAAACTGCGTATCTCCCTGGAGCTGTATCTGAAGAGACTGATCGTCGGCGGCATGGAGCGTGTCTTCGAGATCGGACGTGTATTCCGTAACGAAGGTCTGGACACCAGACACAATCCGGAGTTCACTCTGATGGAGCTGTATCAGGCATACACCGACTACTACGGAATGATGGATCTGACCGAGAACATGTTCCGTTATGTGGCACAGGAAGTATGCGGTACTACCGTGATCCCTTACGCAGAAGAGACCATCGACCTGGGCAAGCCTTTCGAGAGACTGACCATGGTAGATGCTGTTAAGAAATATGCAGGCGTTGACTTCGACCAGATCCCCGATACCGCTGCTGCGAAGAAGCTGGCAGACGAGAAGGGTGTGCATTACGAAGAGCGTCATGCTAAGGGCGATATCCTGAACCTGTTCTTCGAGGAGTTCGTAGAAGAGCATCTGATCCAGCCGGTATTCATTATGGATCATCCGGTAGAGATCTCTCCTCTGACCAAGAGAAAGCCGGATAAGCCCGATTATGTAGAGCGTTTCGAGCTGTTCATCTACGGACGTGAGATGTGTAACGCCTATTCCGAGTTAAATGACCCCATCGACCAGAGAGAGCGTTTCAAGGCGCAGGAAGCTGCACTGGCAGCAGGCGATGAGGAAGCCAATACAACTGATGAAGATTTCATGAACGCACTGGAGATCGGCATGCCTCCTACCGGGGGTATCGGTTACGGTATCGACCGTCTGGTAATGCTGCTGACCAACTCCCCTGCCATCCGTGATGTCCTGCTGTTCCCGACAATGAAGTCACTTGATAAGTAAGAATGCAGGAAAATCAAGGGTTTCGGCACTTGGATGTACGAAAATATATAGTTGGTCAAGGCGTTTTGACCAAGATTTGACCAATTTTTGGCATAGTCAAAAAAAGATTAGTACAGGTTAGTACAGATTGCTTAGTCTGAAAAATTAAAGATTGTATTACTTAGAGGACATTTTCTAAAGAAATTTAGAAGATGTCCTCTTTTTGCGTTATAGGAACAATTGAAATACTGAAAGGAGAATAGCATGGAACACACAAAGGCGTATCAGGAATTTAAGAAGAATGGTAATACAAAATTTGTAAGATATAGCGAAGGGGCAGAAATGTATCATATGAGTATATCGAAGTTTATGCAGATGGCTAAGGATGCCAAAGCAATCTATAAGTTAGGTCAGTTAGTACTTGTGAATTTAAAAATATTTGATGAGTACATTGAGACATTCCATATAGTAGATGATGAATTTTATAAGTAGGTGAAAAGGATGGTAACACAATTACAGCCGGATGTTAGGGCTTACCTTCATGGTGGAGAGGTAATAAAAAGATACATAAGGGTCGAAGAGGTGGCTCAGGAATATGGATTTAGTGTAGAAGAAACTGAATATATTGCTAAGGCTGCAAGTTCATTATACAAGCTTACCCGTATTCATTTAGTAAAAAAGGAAAGGTTTGATGAGTTTATGAAACACATATATAAAGTGCCGGGAACAAATAAGCAGATAATCAAAAAGTTTGCGAGAATTGGAGAAGCTTCAATTATATACAGTATTGGAAGGCATAGGTTTATCGAGCTGGCTAGAGCAGCAGGTGCCTCATATAAAATAAATGAGGGGACAGGAGGGACCGTACTAATTAATTTGGAAATATTTGATAATTACATGGAGCAATTCAGACAACCAGCAAGACCATTGAAAGAGCCGTTATATGGGCAGGAAGAAGGTGAATTGAATGAGTAATTCATATAAGTTCTATTCAGATACAAAAGATATTATGAAAAAATATGTAAATGCCACGGAGGGAGCTATCATTTATGGCATAAGCAAATGCAACGCTTCCAAGTTTTGCATCACGCAGAACCAGTGAAGCACCAACTTATGAGTTGAAGTGGAATGAGGGAAGTCAGAGATGGATTATATGCCTGAGAAGTTCAAAGGAATGGAGCTTGTGGCAGAACCAGTGGAAAAGGTGAATATGACTCTTGACA
>CAVFMG010000122.1:0-8547 GCA_963623435.1 Odoribacter splanchnicus | reverse complement strand
GAAGTAACCACATGAGCAAAAATTAAGCCTCGCAGAGGCGATTTTGCGAATGGGTTTCTGAATAGTTACCTTATTTTTACATTTTAGCAGAAGGAGGAGGGTTTTGGGGATGTTTTTCCTAATTAGGAGCTATTTTGAGAAAAATTGATTTTTTTGCAACTTTTATGGGAATTACACAGTCTAACCATCAGAGACCTGTAAGATAAGGTTTTATTAAGAAAGGAGTTCTACTTATGAAAAATAAAATGATCTGTGCACTTTTAACTACTGTGATGGTATTGTCTTTTGCTGCCTGCGGCAGTCAGGGAAATGACGCTGCTTCTTCGGCGGAAAGTACGGTGACTTCCGAAAGCAGTGCGGAGGCTTCTACTGCTGAAAGTTCTGCCACCGAAGCTAGTACTGAGGCAACTTCGGAGGTCTCTGCTGACGCAGCCGGTGAAACCTCCTATGAGGATAACTTTGCCGTTCCCACCGAGGATGCCGTAGCTTTCGCTGAGAAAATCCAGGCAGCGGTAGCCGATGAGGATCTGGAAGCTCTGGCGGATCTGGCAAATTACCCGATCTACGTAGCTCTGGGCGACGGCAGTGTTATCGAAAGCAAAGAGGACCTGATCGCTCTGGGTGCTGACAAAATCTTCACCCAGGAAATGAAGGATTCCATTGCCAACGCCGATCTGTCTGACTTAAGCGCCAGCATGGCAGGATTTACCCTCTACAGCACCAGTGATGCACCTAATATTACTTTCAATGTGCAGAACGGTGTGCTGGGTATCAGTGGTATCAATTATTAATTTCTATCTGGATTCAGTAAGGGGAGCCTTCCTCAGGCTCCCCTTACTCGTGTCGAAACTACGCTTGTCAACGGCACCATATGGATGTCTATGCTTCCGTCTGTTTTCCGCGTGATCAGCGTGGCACCGCGCTGAATATATTGCTTTGCGATGCCGGAATACCCCAGGTAATCAATAGACATTCCGTAAGTCATGCGGATACCTTTATACGTCAGCGACAGCGTATTCAGGTGATCGTGTCCACAGAAGATCCATTTCAGCCAGCCGTTATCCACCGCTTTTTCGAAAAAATGAGGGGGCTGGTTCGATATTCCGAAATACTCGTCCTTTTCTCCGATACTGCCATGCTCATAGATCACACTGTGATCTCCTAATTTCATCTTCTCATAAGCTTCCTTAAATTCCGCGGGCGGCATATGGAAAAATGCCATGGCAGGCACTTTCCGCTCGTTTAATTTCTCCATGCACCAGTCCGTCTGATCCTCATGGATGCAGTCAAAACCGCTGAAAAACCAGCCGTCACCATACATGTTGGAGTCCAGGTGGATGAGCGGAAGTAACGTTTTTCCTTTGTCATCTATGAGGTCTAACACAAAATTTCCCACACCGGTAATGGGATTCTGTGGGCTGTGCTCATATCTTCCTTTGGTGAAAATGGCATATTTTCCCGTGGCGAAAATCTCCGCCAGCTGTTCCTTATCGCAGGTGGAGCCCATCTCGCAGTCATGATTACCGAATACCAACGTATAGGGAATCTGGAAACCATCCAAAAATGCCAACAGCTTTTTCGCCTGTTTTCTGTTGTTCATCGTGCCGCTTTTCGGGAAAAACGGGAACACAGAATCTCCGGTCAGAACGATCAGATCCGGTTCCGTCCGGCGGATCAGCTCCGTCACCGCTGCCAGAGCCAGCGTATCCTTTTTCCGGGAAAAGAGACCGAACCCAAGGTGCAGATCCGTCAGCTGCAATATTTTATAATCTCTGTCCGTCGGGATACGAAGGGAAAAGGTCTCTTCGTCCCAGAACTGAAAGTCTTTGGAAGTATACATAAGAATCTCTTTTCTTTTTGGGGATTAACTTAACGGGATCAATGCTCCTATTGCAGAAAGTACTGTTGAAATCACCATCAGCACCTGAAACGGTACCGTTCCGATGACTCCACAGATAGGACTGCTGCCCGCCTTTTTTCTCGATTTTCCATAAGTCAGCACCAGCATGATGCTCACCAGTACCACCACGCCGCTCATAATTCTGGTCAGAACGATAAAGCTGTTCACACCAAACACGGCAAACAGGATACAGGGAATCGTAGCAATCATCCAGCTGACCCGGTTGCCGATGCCGATCTGTTCATGAACCACATCGCGGAGGGCGAGGGTATTGCTCCAGAATGTCGTAAGTAACGCAAACAAGGAAAATACGCCTGCCAGGATCATCGCCCAGGTGCCGATGCTCTCTCCCAGCTGCATATAGGCAAGCTCTTTTTCCAGCGCGCCTTTCGTTCCCAGGAGAACCGTGCCCGTCACGATCAGTACAAATACTGAGGAAAGTCCGAAGCCGATGAAGATGGAGCTGCGGATCTTTTTCGCATTGCCGTCCAGTCCCTTCACCACCTGGATCACCGCCTGATTGGCGGAAGTGGCAAATACCACCATGCTGTACAGCGCCAGCAGATTATTCCAATGGAACTCCGCCCGTTGCAGGAAATTCAGCGGATGCAGAAAAGTCCCCACTGTCATCACCGCCACAATTCCCATGAGGACGATGACTGCGTATTTCTGCGCGATGCCCACAGCTTTCATGCCGATAAACACCACGACTCCGGCGATCACATAATACAAAACCTGCGCCGCCATGAAAGGCATTCCGAACCAGTTCACGAATATCTGGGCGCCGCCGTTGATATTGCCGCTGACACCGATCATGATTGCCAGTCCGTAGACAACAAATACGCCCCAGCTGAAGATCTGCTTCATTTTGCCATGGAACAGTTCACCTTCGAAACTTTTTACCAGCTGGACACCACCGTTATTGTAGGATAGCTCGGCAATGATCAGGTGCAGGATCACGTTCACACAATAAGCAATCAATACCATCCACACGACGTCCAGCATGCTGTTCTTCGTGGCAAGATACGGAACGGCGATGATGCCCGTGCCGATGCTGTTGCCGACGATCATACTGATGGCTTCAAAAGTTGTGAGATGGGCTTCGGATTGGATGGGTTGGGACATAGGGGACCTCCTTTGTAAAAATGACTATAATAATACCTGTGGATGAAATTTGTGACACCCATAGTTTCTTTTCGCTATGCGATATGCGCCTTTCGATATTCGTCTGTATCTGCCTGAATAGATACCAGAATATCTGTTGTTAAATGTGGAAGTCTCATCTGCGACGTAGGCTCCTTAGGGGCAATACCCTCATCCTCTAAAACAATAAGGCAAAGATTCAGAGCATCTGTAATCTGCGAGATTGCTTCTTGCAAAGACTTGCCTGTGGTAATGCAACTACCAATATCAGGGACTTTTGCATAAAAGGTACCATCCTTTTCGCTAATAACTGCAGTATAAGTGTATTGCATATGAATTACTCCCATCTGTTTCTATTCCTTTCGCTCCGACAACATCCCCTTAATCTTCACTCCACTCAGATCCACATCCAGCACGATCTTCACCATCCAGAAGAACAATAACAACACCAGCACCGGGATCACGCAGGAAGTAATGATCATCACCGCCACTGCCTCGATAAAGTGATTCAGGGAATTCTCCAACTTCTGCACCAGGTCTTCGGTAGAAATCGTCACATTTTCTACAACGTTTGCCACGGAATCCTTGGCACTGGAGATAGCATCCTTTGCCCAGTCGAAGATATTAGAGACAGAGCCGGATTCACTGTTGTTTTTCTCCTGTGTGTTTCCTGTAGCAGCTCCTGTTGTACCGGTTCCGGTTGTTCCCACCTCATTAGTGTCGTTCACCAGGTCACTGTTTTCCAGTATGTTCTGTGTATTCTTAGCATCCTCGATGGTTGCCTCGATCTGTGCCTGATAAGTGTTTCCGATGAGATCAGAGATCTTTACACTGGCGGGAACTACAAGGAAGATGGCGATGCCGAATACCGCAAGCTTCGCTGCCAGTTTCCGCACCGTAGCATTTTCAAATACCAGATTGAATATCCACAGTCCGCAGGCAATCGGAATCAGGTATGTAAATGCCACATAGCCGGTGATGGTCACAAGATATTTTTCCAGGTAAATGGCACAGAGAACTACCAGCAGATACCCGCTGACATCCGCCATTTTCTCCGCGATGGGCGTTGCCGTGTCACCCGGAAGCAATGTGATCAGTGCCGAAGTCACCGTGGATGCCGCCGTCAGTTCCATGACCGTCTGCTTTTTCTCATCCAGAGAGGCTATGGTCTTCTGATGATTCTCCGGGGCGGAGGCATATTTTCCTACCACCGTTATGGATAAAATAGCAACTAGCAATAAAACTACTGCCGTAATGCATTTCTGTTTGTTAATGTTCATAGGATTACCTTCTTTCCTTCTATATTTAATGTTATTTCCTACAAATACTCTGCCATTACATTTTTTAGGACGTAATTTCAGCTCCGGACTACACTTTTCAGGACGTTACCTCAAAAACCTCCGCAACATCTTCTCTTTCTTCTCATCATACTTCTGGTACCGTATCGGCAGATCCATCCATGTCTTTTTATCAACAATGCTTCTATAATGGCTGAAGGTCTCGAATCCGGTGCGCCCATGGTATCCGCCCATGCCGCTTTCGCCCACGCCGCCGAAGGGCATAGCGCTGGTAGCGAGATGTATAATGGTGTCATTGATGCAGCCGCCGCCAAAATGGCAGTGATCTAAGATCCGCCTCTGTGCCTTTTTATCTTCACTGAAAAAATACAGTGCCAACGGATGCGGATGCTCCTCTACACAACGGATCGCCTGTGTCACAAAGTCAGCCTGCGAATCTGACATTTCCCCGGTATTCGTGATCATCTCTCTTACGGTAAACGTCAGTACCGGCAGGATCGGTCCGAAGATCTCTTCACCCATCACAGCATCCGTCCAGTCTACCTCCGTCATCACAGTAGGCGCGATCCGCAGGGTTTTCTCGTCATACTGTCCGCCGCAAATGATCTTTTCCGCATCCACAAGTCCGAGTAATCTATGAAAATGCTTTTCGTTAATGATTTTCCCATAATCCGGATTCAACAGGGGATTTTCTCCAAACTGTCTTACAATCTCCGCCTGAATAGCCTCCACCAACTGATCACGAATCCGAACATCGCATAATACATAATCCGGTGCCACGCAGGTCTGCCCGCAATTCAGATATTTTCCAAATACGATTTTCCTCGCCGCCAGCGGAATCTTCGCTGTAGCATCCACAATGCAGGGGCTTTTCCCGCCCAGTTCCAAAGTCACCGGGGTCAAATATTCCGCGGCACTTCTAAGCACCTCTCTGCCCACAGTTTTTCCTCCGGTGAAAAATATCATATCAAACCGCTGCTGCAGCAATGCCTGATTCTCTGCTCTGCCGCCGGTGATCACCGCCACATATTCTGTCGGGAAACATTCTTCCAAAATATTTTTCAGCACTGCTGCCGTCGCCGGGGCGTAGGCGCTGGGCTTTACTACCGCCGTATTTCCCGCGGCGATGGCATCAATCAACGGGTCCAATGTCAGTAGCACCGGGTAATTCCAGGGGCTCATGATCAGCACGGTGCCATAGGGTGACGGAGAACGAAAGCTTCTCGCCGCAAACTGAGATAACGGTGTCGGCACTCTTTTTTCCCGCATCAGCCCCCGCAGGTGCTTCTGCATCCAGGTCAGCTCCGAGAGCGTCAGCCCGATCTCGCACATATAGCTCTCCATCCGGCTTTTCCCCAGATCCTGCTGCAGTGCATCGTTCAATTCTGCCTCATGATGCTGCAGGGAATCCTTTAATTTCCCCAGCTGTTCTGCCCGAAATTCCCGGGAAAGTGTGGCTCCCTTGGCAAAATATTCTCTTTGTCTGCTTAATATCGTACGGATCTCCTGCTCTGTCATAGATGCCTCCTGCTTCTTTCCGCTCTTCTATTCTTTATACTACCCGTTTTTTCATTTCAATGCAACGAAAAACGGCGGAGTCTTTCGCCCCGCCGTCTGACTATTTTTATCTATTTTATTTCCAGGCAAAATTCACAATTCCGTACACATAGATGAACAGCACTGCTACCGGTACGAAATACTTGAACACCGGTTTCATCCAGGGCTGCACTTTTAATCCTTTTCCGGCGTTTGCTTCCTCCAGGAATTTGTCCCAGCCCCAGCCGACCTTGTAACAGCAGAATACCGCCAACAGGATCGATCCAATGGGCATGATATTGTTCGACACCAAGAAATCCCAGAAGTCCAGCCAGGTCGTTCCCGACGCAAAGGGCTGAAAATGGATCACGCTGAAGCCCAGTGCAGTCGTCAATGCCAGCAGAAAACACCCTGCGCCGCAGACGATGCATCCAACCGGTCTCGACCATCCGGTCAGTTCCCGGACCATCGCCAGAATATTTTCACACACGCCCAGGACTGTGGACATCGCCGCGAATACCATGAACAGGAAAAATAACGTTCCCCACCATCTGCCGCCTGCCATGTTATTGAACACAGTCGCCATGGTATCGAATAGGAGGCTGGGACCCGCCGTCACTTCCACATCATAAGTAAAACACGCAGGAAATATAATGATTCCGGCAATCACCGCCACCAGTGTATCCAACGTAATAATGTGGATGGACTCGCCCATGAGGGAACGTTCTTTACCGATGTAGCTCCCGAAGATCGCCATGCCGCCCATTCCCACCGATAAGGTGAAAAATGCCTGGTTCATTGCACCTACCACTACAGAACCGTTAATCTTTGAAAAATGGGGAATCAGGTAGAAACTCAATCCTTCTTTAGCACCCGGAAGCGTAAAACTGTGCACCGCCAGCACCAGCATCAGCACGATCAACGCCGACATCATATACTTCGTAACGCGCTCCAGCCCGCCCTGCAGGTTAAAACTTAAGATTACAAAAGCAATCACAATGGTAATCAGCAGATAGGTTACATCCACGGAGGGCGTCGTGATCATTTTTTCAAAACCGAAATCCTGATTCTGTCCTGTCAGAAATTTTACAAAATAATAAAGAATCCAACCGGACACCACTGCATAAAATGCAATTAATGCGATGTTACCGATTAGACAGACAATGCCCCACAGATTCCATTTCCCCCTGCCGCCGGACAGTTTCCGGTACATGTAGAGCGGGCTGGTCTGCGCCGCGCGCCCCACGGAGAATTCCATGATCATGGTCGGCAATCCCAACACGATCAGGCAAATCACGTAGATCAGCATGAAACTGCCGCCACCGTTCTGCCCGCACATCCACGGGAATTTCCACACATTTCCGCAGCCGATGGCACATCCCGCCGACAGCATGATAAATCCCAAACGACTCCCCAGTCTTTCTCTGTTTTCCATACCCCTGATCCTTCCCAAAATTGCTTGATTTTATATGCTTTTATGCGTTGACAGCCCTGTTTCTTCATTATATAATTTTCATAAATATTTGAAAAACAAATTATTTTCATTACATTGATCGAAGAATTAAATTTATACTTCAGAAAGCGTAACTACCTTATGGACGTAAAAAATCTTGAAACCTTTGTCATGGTAAACGAACTGAAAAGTTTTACACTGGCGGCGGGACGCCTGGGCTACACCCAGTCCACCGTTTCTTTCCAGATCAAGCAGTTGGAAAAAGAACTGTCGATCCCGCTGTTCGAGCGGATCGGTCATACCGTGACCCTGACCAACGAAGGAGAAAAACTGCTGCCTCTGGCACAACAGATCCTGCGCCTTGCCGCGGAAGCCACCCATATCAGCGGGAATACCGCTCCGGAAGGACTGGTGCGCATTGCCATTGCCGAGTCCCTCGCCAGCTGGGAATTCCACAGCCGTTTCAAGGATTTTCACGAAAAATATCCCGGCATCCGCCTGAAAATCATCGCAACCAGCACGGACGAAATGTTCCAGATGCTGGGGCAGAATCAGGTAGATATTGTATACACGCTGGACCGCCGCATTTTTAACCATAATTATGTGACCGCTTTTGAAGCACCGGTGAACATCCACTTCGTCACCGGCTCCGGACATCCTTTAGCCGGTAAATCCCCCGTCACTTTGGAGCAGATTTTAGAATATCCGCTGATTCTGACAGAGAAAAACATGAGCTACCGGGCGGCATTGGACGACCTGCTATCTCAAAATGGAAGAGAGACCCTGCCGATCATGGAAGTCGGCGACACCCAGCTGATTCGCAACCTCCTGTGTCAGAACCTCGGCATTTCCTATCTGCCGGAATTCGTCATTGCCGACGATCTGGCGAAAGGGAATCTTGTCAGCCTCCCCGTCCCCGGTATCCAGCCGGAGATCTGGCGACAGCTTCTGTATCACCGGAACAAGTGGATCTCCCCAGAATTAAAATGCGTGATCAAATACCTGCAGGAAGAATAGCCCGCAGGTATTTTTCTGTTTTAATGAGCAAAATTATTGAACAAAAATATAGAAAAAGTCGAAAAAATGTATTACACTAAATTTAGTTTTATTTTTTATATGGAGGAAACCTATGGATCTGAAAGAAAGCTCAACAATCTTTATAGCGATCTAGATGAGAATAGTCAGCAGTGCAAAGACCGGTGTAAGCAGGATTCTAA
>CAVFMG010000121.1:0-8583 GCA_963623435.1 Odoribacter splanchnicus | reverse complement strand
GATGTCCGTATTTCATCTATATATTCACGATGTCCCCATTCACTAATACGTTTGTCAGTCAGTTCCTCCTTTAACAGATCCGATGCCAGGATTCCTTCATTGTATTCCCCTGCATTTTTCTTTTTCTCTTCTTTGGCACGCTGATCTTCTCTTTCGAACTTTTCCTTCTGGGCTTTTAGCTTCTCCTTCTTGATCTCCTGTTCTTTTTTCATCCGTTTCAGTGTTACCTGAGCTCTATCTCTGGCTCGTTTTACATCGTCATCATATTGAGCCATTGGATTTTTTTCCAGATTCCTAACTATACCGTTCACAGTGAAATCATTCATCCACATAGTATCCAGAACATCCATTTTACGACCGCTTTCCTTCTCCAGTGTTTTCTGGAACAGCTCCAGCATCTGCGGATCATCTTTGAAAAAAAATTCCAATGTCGTGCTAAGTTTGGGTGCTCTTTTTGAAAGACTCGACATAAAACCCTCTTTAGCATAACGGATTAAATCTGTCATCTGATCCAGCATCTGATCAAAGTTAGGCAGCTTGTAGTCGCTCTGCTTCTGGCAGATTTCCACACATTCTTTCCATAATTCCTGAAAGTCTTCATAATCCATATCTCATCCTCCTACATGATGTTGGTACGTTCTGTATTCAATACAACACGATACATTCCGGTGTCTTCGTAAATTTGTATTTATATTACCACATAAAAAGGGACAAAAGGGAGACAATTTTTTTCTTCTGCGAAACGGCTACTTGTGCAACTTCTCAAAAGACACTATAATGATGCCAGGATCAAAAGATCTGACTAATAAATAATAATGAGGTCTATCATGTTAACGCAAAAAGTAAGTACGATTGACGAGCTTTTACAGTTCGTAGGCAGTCTGCGTAAGAAGCACGGTGTCCGCCTCTGGTTCCGCGGAGAGGAAAATGCGGATCTGACCCTGATCCCTTCCATCCAACGAAGTCAGAAAAGACTGGACTGCGAACGCTATATCACCAATGATTTCTATATCCGGGCGAGGCAGATTCTGGACAATCCACCAGACAAACACAATTACGCCGGCTGGGTCTCCCTGATGCAGCACTACGGTCTGCCCACCAGAATGTTAGACTGGACCCAGTCTCCCCTGATCGCTGTATTTTTTGCAACGGAGACTTACAGAGAGACACCAGACACCGACGCCTGCGTCTGGGTGCTGACACCGGGTCTCTTAAATGAAAAGGAAGGCTTCGGCAACTGCATCTATCCCATTGATGCGGACACCACACAGGAAATGCTGCTGCCCGCCTTCAAGCACAACCACCACAATCCGGAGCTGAAAAACAAGATCCTGGCCTGCAGCTCCACGGAGAACAACCTCCGTATGTATTCCCAGTACTCCAACTTTACCGTGCACAACTCCCTGGAGCGCCTGGAAGACATCTGCGATGAAAATATGCTTTACAAGATCATTATTCCCAGTAAACGGAAACAATACTTTATAGAAAGCCTGCGGGTATTCGGCATCTCCGAGAGCTTCGTATACCCCGATCTGGATCATATATCCAGCGATTTGAAAGATTCCTATGGAATTTAGATGCATCTGTTGCAAATCGCTGTGGGATTTTGAAAGATTCCGTAGGAATCTGAAAATCATTTGCGAATAGCGCGGGCTGAACTGACCGGCTTATTTTCGATTCAATTTAAGAAAGGAAATATACACATGAAAATCGTATTACAGCATCTGACCAAGAAATTCCCCGCCCGCGGCTCTGTCCGCGGCAGGAAGAACCGCGAAGATGTCATTGCCGTGAATGACTTCGACTTCGAGATTCCGGATGGCAAGCTGATTGGACTCTTAGGTCCCTCCGGTTGTGGCAAAAGTACTGCCCTGAATCTGATCTGCGGTCTACTGAAGCCCACCGAGGGCAAGATCTTTTTCGGAGAAGATGATGTCACCGGTCTTCCTCCCGAGAACCGTGGTGTCGGCATGGTGTTCCAGAACTATGCTCTCTACCCCCATCTCACTGTGGAGAAAAATATCCAGTTCCCCTTAGAGAACCTGAAGGGTGCCGACAAGCTCTCCAAAGAAGAGATGAGTAAGCGCGTGCTGGAAGCAGCAAAGCTGGTACAGATCGACCACCTTCTGGAACGTAAACCCAACGAGCTCTCCGGCGGCCAGCAGCAGCGTGTTGCCATCGCCAGAGCCTTGGTCAAGCTGCCCAGAGTTCTGCTTTTGGACGAGCCTCTTTCCAATCTGGATGCCAGACTCCGTCTCCAGACCAGAGAAGAGATCCGCAGGATCCAGCAGGAGACACAGATCACCACCATCTTCGTTACCCACGATCAGGACGAAGCCATGAGCATCTCCGATATGATCGTCGTTATGAAGGACGGTATCGTACAGCAGATTGGCAAGCCCCAGAACGTATACGACGATCCCGTGAACCTGTTCGTTGCCAAGTTCCTCGGTACGCCCCCCATCAATGTATTTTCCGGTGAGGTGAAAAATGAGCAGTTATACATCGGTTCCGAGGCTGTCCTGTCCACTCCCGGAGTAGCGGATCAGCCCGTGCATGTCGGCATCCGCCCGGAGGGCTTTGTATTAAAAGAGGACGGACCGCTCTCCTGCGATCTGGTGCGTCTGGAAGTCATGGGACGGGATGTGAGCATTGTTTCCACCCATGAGAGATCCCAGAACGCTACCATCCGTTCTATCATTGATGCGGACGAAGGGAAATCCCTTCCCACCGGAAAAGTGCATTTTGCCTTAAAGCCCGCAAAAGTATTTCTCTTTCGTACCGACACCGAAGAACGCATCCGTTTCTAGAAAGGCAGATATCCTATGGAAAAGCAAAATCTGAAAGCCTGGCTCTATCTTTTGCCGGCATTCCTGTTCCTGGGTGCTTTTATGGTCTATCCTCTCATTGACGTATTTGTGTACTCCTTTGAAGAGGGTTACAACTCCGCATCCCAGACCTTTTACGGCGTAGGCATGTACAATTACTCTTATGTACTCCACGATCCGTACTTTTTACAGGCATTGAAAAATACATTTATTCTGGTCATCATCACCGTTCCGCTCTCCACCGGACTGGCGCTCCTGATCTCCGCTGCCTTAAGCTCCATAGGGCCGCTGCGGGATCTGTTCCAGACCATATTTTTCCTGCCCTACGTGACCAATACTCTGGCCGTAGGTCTGGTCTTTATGATTCTTTTCAAAAAGACCCCTTACTCCGACGGTCTGATCAATCTGCTGATTCAGTTTTTCGGCGGCAGCTCCGTGGATTTCATCGACGGACCCTACTGGGCAAAAATGTTCGTGCTGTGCTTTTACACCATCTGGATCGTTATGCCTTTTAAGATTCTGATCCTGACCAGCGCTCTGGCCAGCGTGGACCCCATGTACTACAATGCGGCAAGAGTGGACGGCACTTCCCGGTTCCGGATGTTCACGAAGATCACACTGCCCATGATCTCCCCCATGGTATTCTACCTGATCATCACCGGCTTTATCGGCGCATTCAAAGCCTACAGCGATGCCGTGGCACTCTTCGGCACGAACCTGAATGCCGCAGAGATGAATACCATCGTCGGCTACGTCTACGACATGCTCTACGGTGACAGCGGCGGATATCCTTCCTATGCTTCCGCTGCAGCGATCCTGCTGTTCGCCATCGTTCTGACCATCACCTGCATCAATCTGCTGGTCAGCAAAAAGCATGTCCACTATGTATAGGAAAGGAGGTCTTTGTGATGTCTGATGTTACATCTGATTATGAAAAACAAGAAAAGCGCACCCGGATCCGCGGCAATATCCGTAGCGCCGTCATCTACTTTTTCCTGTGTCTGTGGGCGCTGATCGTACTGTTTCCTTTTTATTGGATGGTCCTGACCTCCGTAAAAAGCTACGGCTCCTATAACGCGGAATACATTCCGAAGTTTTTCACCCTGTCTCCCACTATGCAGAACTATGTGGACGCTTTTACTACCGTTTCTCTGGGAAGATACCTGTGGAACACTTTGTTCTTCACCGTAGTCACCACTGCCATCATGTTAGTGGTCATCACACTGGCGGCCTTCGCTTTTGCAAGACTGAATTTTGCCGGAAAAGATCTGATCTTTACATTATTTTTATCGCTGATGATGATCCCCAATGAGCTGGTGGTCATCACGAATTTCACCACCATCACGAATCTGGATCTGCGCAATACCTTCACCGGTCTGATTCTGCCCTCCGTGACCAGCGTATTTTACATCTATCTTCTGCGGGAGAATTTCGCACAAATCCCAGACGAGCTGTATTACGCCGCCAAGGTGGACGGCACATCCGATCTGCGGTATCTGCGCAAGGTCATGGTGCCTATCTGCAAACCGACACTGATCACCATCGTGATCCTGAAGGTTATCGAATGCTGGAACTCCTACGTGTGGCCCAGACTGATCACCGATGACCCCAATTACTATCTGGTGTCCAACGGTATTCAGGAGATCCGCGAGAACGGTTTCGGCAGAGAAAACATCCCCGCCATGATGGCTGCTGTGGTCGTGATCTCCGTTCCTCTGGTGGTGTTGTTCCTCGTATTCCGTAAAAAAGTCATGGCAGGCGTTGCCAGAGGAGGTACCAAAGGATGAGTCGATTCAGTAAAAAGCTGGCATTGTTGTGTGCCGTGGGCTCTCTGTCCCTGTCCTTAACCGGGTGCCATGGTTCCAAGGGTCTGCCGGAATTCACCGTTCCGGAGGAGTTCGATACTTCGAGGAACTATGAGATCACCTTTTGGGCAAAAAATGATACCAACAAGACCCAGACGGAAATCTATAAAAAAGCCATTGCGGATTTTGAAGCCCTGTATCCCAATATCACGGTGAACCTGAACCTGTATACGGATTACAGCAAGATTTACAACGATGTCATTACCAATATTTCCACCAATACGACACCCAATGTCTGCATCACCTACCCGGATCACATTGCGACCTACCTCACCGGCCAGAATACCGTGGTCCCTTTGGATGACCTGTTTGTCAACGAAAAATACGGTTTCGGCGGCACAGAGCTTGCCTACGACAGTCCCACCAGAGAGGAAGTCATTCCTCAGTTTTTAAATGAGTGCTCCATCGACGGTCATTACTATGCCGTGCCTTACATGCGCTCCACCGAAGCGTGCTATGTGAACAAAACCTATGTGGAAAAGCTTGGCTATACCCTGCCGGATGTACTGACCTGGGATTTCATCTGGGAGGTCTCCGAGGCTGCCACCGCCCAGAACGCGGACGGCACCTATGCAGTCAACGGACAGAATGTGCTGATTCCTTTTATCTACAAGTCCACCGACAACATGATGATCCAGATGCTGAAGCAAAAGAATGCAGGCTATTCCACGGATGACGGTATCATTGAACTGTTCAATGATACCACAACGGATCTCCTGTACGATATTGCCGGACATGTAAAAAGCGGTGCCTTTTCCACCTTCAAAATTTCCGGTTATCCTGCGAATTTCCTGAATGCCGGACAATGTATTTTCGCCATTGATTCCACGGCCGGAGCCACCTGGATGGGTACGGATGCTCCGCTGTCAGATATCAGTGAGGACTCTCTGGTAGAGTTTGAGACCGCCGTACGTTTGATTCCCCAATTTGACCCGGAGCATCCCGAAATGATCTCCCAGGGTCCTTCCGTCTGTGTTTTCAATAAAGCAGATTCTCAGGAAGTACTTGCCTCCTGGCTGTTTGCCCAGTATCTGCTCACCAACGACGTGCAGATTGCTTATTCCGAGACGGAAGGCTACGTTCCCGTAACCAGTAAGGCTCAGAATTCCGTTGAGTATCAGGATTATCTGTCCAAAAGCGGTGCGGACAACGGCACACATTATGCGGTGAAAATCGAAGCTTCCAAGCTGTTACTGGACAACGTGGACAGCACGTTTGTCACACCGGTCTTCAACGGTTCCGCATCCTTACGTGATGCTGCCGGACAGCTGATCGAAAATGTAGTAAAGTCCACCCGCAGAAAAGAGACGGTGGATGATGCCTACATGCAAAAGCTCTACAGTGATGTGGAAAGCTTGTACCGTCTCGGTCAGGGAAGCGATGCCTCCTTCGGCAAAAAAGAACTTGGTGCCATGCCCCGGGCTTCCGTGATCCTGTTAAGTACACTGGCGATCACCTGGATCCTGATCCTGTTGTATGTAGGACGGGAATATTTGAAAAACAGAAAGAAGTAATTTTACAGCCCCATTCGTAAGATAATATCAGATGGTATTTTTTTCTGCGGATGGGGCTCTTTTTGTAAAAAATCTTGATTTATCTTGTGTTTTGGGTATAATGGAACTGTTCGGTGCCTAAGTGCCCGGATAAATTGAGGAGATGTCTGTGTATCTGCACAGACCCATATGCGCCACAAGCGCAGGAATGGAGGATTATTATGAAAAAGAAGACACTTGCATTAACCATGGCTATGGCTCTGGTTCTGTCTAACACTGCATGCGGAAACAGCAACGCAGACGTTGCAGCTGAGTCTACCGCTGCTGCCACCACCGAGGCTGCTACTACCGAAGCCGCTACCACAGAAGCTGCTGCTACTGAGGCTGTTGCCGACGAGAAGTCCGAAGGTGTTATGAGCTACGAAGAGTACATGGCTGCTGATCTCGATTCTGAAGTTGTAATCGAGGCTTATGTACAGGCAAAACAGTCCTGGTGGGAAGACAAGGCTACCCTGTATACCCAGGATCAGGATGGTGCTTATTTCATTTACAACGCTGCATGTTCCGAAGATGACTATGCAAAGCTGGTACCCGGTACCAAGATCAAAGTAACCGGTTATAAGACCGAGTGGTCCGGCGAAGTGGAAATCGCTGAAGGTGCTACCTTCGAGATCGAAGACGGCAGCTTCATTGCTCCTGTTACCGATGTAACCGATCTGTTAGGTACCGATGATCTGATCAACTACCAGAACCAGTTCGTAGCTTTCAAGGGCATGACCGTAGAAGCTGCTGGTCAGGATGCTGATGGCAACGATGTTGCTTTCCTGTACAACTGGGATGGTTCCGGCGAAGACGGTAACGACCTGTACTTCAACGTATCTCTGAACGGTCAGACCTATACCTTCACCGTTGAGTCTTACCTGTGCGACAACACCACCGATGTTTACAATGCAGTAAAGAACTTAAAGATCGGTGACACCATCGATATGGAAGGTTTCCTGTACTGGTACGAAGGTGTGAACCCTCACATCACTTCCGTAACTGTGAAGTAATTTCAAGATGGAAACAGCAAAGAGTTGTCCCTCATTACTGAGCGGACAGCTCTTTTTTCCCCGTAGTTAATCGCCAGTCTGGCAAACAGATCCTCCAAATCCAGCCGTACATTCGGATCTTTCTGTTTCCATTGTGTACCGTTCCGTTTTTATTTTCTGCTCTCCCACCATCGCTTTGCAATCTGGAAGCCCTCCACGGGAACGCAGAATTTTCGGTCTCTGGGCGGCTGCAATGCAGTATCCAGTTCCTCCATGTCGAACCACTCCACACTCTCCACTTCCTCTTTTTGCAGGGTAAGCCTCGCAGCATCTACAGGCTTGGTATACATGTAGACGAACGCCACTTCATTGTCCCGGAACATTTTCCCGTGGAATTCCTTTTCGTATTGAATATCAAAGCATCCGGCGAATTGCAGGTCCTCTTTGGATGCCAGGATCCCCAGTTCTTCATGAAGCTCACGGATCGCGGATTCTTCCGGCTCATCCCCCGCCTGAATATGTCCGGCGGAAGAAGTATCGAACCGTCCCGGAAAACTGTCTTTCTCCGCGGAACGTTTCTGTAATAGCAGCTGCGCTTTTCCGTCCTGTTCCCTCGCAATCCAGATATGGGAGGTTCTGTGGCGGATGCCTTTTTCATGTGCCTCTGTGCGTTCTATAGTCTCCCCGGTGGGAACGCCCTTTTCGTCTACGATGTCAAATATTTCCATGGCTGTCTCCTACTCTTCTGTTATCTATTAATTGATCTAGCTTGCAATCGTGGCAAGTTCTGAAGCAATGATTCTGGTATTCTTTCATCCTGATTTCCTCCTTTCCACAAGGTTACAAGTTTTATTCGTAATCAAAGATCGTCTTAGCCTGAATACGATCTCCGTATTTTGCCTTCCATTCCTGGTGTGCAGCGGAAGCATCGTACACAGACAACGCCTCCGGATCCATCTCCATCTCGATCATCAGGTCATGACGGTTCGGTCTGGGCGTCACATTTTCATAAATATTCACTGTATGAACGCCCTCGATCTGCTTCGTTCGATCGAAGATTGCGCGGATATCCGCAAGCATCTCCCTGCTCGCCGCATCCTCCCGGTTCCATACATTTTCTTTAAATTTCACAATAATCAGGTGCTTCATTTTAAATTCCTCCATGCCTTGGAATGTTCTTTTATAAATTGTACCATAAGTTTCTTTTCTATAGGAAATATTTATAAGAAATATTCCTTTACTATTTTTTCTACCTGATCAATTGCCAGGGGATGCTCTTGGGTTTCATAGGTCAGGATCAAATTTATTCCGGGAATGATTCCGTTGTCACAATATAATTTTATTTTCTTGCAAGCGCTGTTTATAT
>CAVFMG010000120.1:0-8758 GCA_963623435.1 Odoribacter splanchnicus | reverse complement strand
ATATAATAGACCAGTGTCAAAATCAGGATTCCTACAACTCCCGCTGCAATTAGGATACCGATATATTTCAGCAGAAAATCGATCCAGATTCTGACCAGTGATTTCGGCTTGGAAGTTTCTTTTGTAGCGTTCAATTTTATTTTCTCCCTCGTAATTTGAAAGCTCAGGATCTCTCCTGAGCTTTTATTTTTTTATTTAACCTTTGTTTCGCATTTCTGGTTATTTCAGCACTACTTTATCCAGGTGCCAGATCTCATCCACATACTGTTGGATGGTTCTGTCGGAGGTGAACTTGCCGGAGCATGCCACATTGAGGATAGCACTCTTCGCCCAGTTGTCCTCGTCGCGGTAAGCAGCTTCCACTCTCTTCTGTGCCTCTGCATAGGACTTGAAGTCCTTGAGGATGAAGTAGGTGTCTGCCTTCGCAGTGCACTGGGTGTTCAGCAGGGAATTGTACAGCGGGCGGAACAGCTCGGGATCTCCCGGTGCGAAGGTTCCGTTGATCAGCTGCATCAGTACCTTGCGGACATCCTGATCGTTATTGAAGATCTCCATAGGATCGTATCCGCCATGGTTCTCATAATTGATAACTTCCTGTGCGGACAGACCGAAGATAAATGCATTCTCTTCGCCCACTTCTTCTACGATCTCCACGTTGGCACCGTCCATGGTTCCCAGGGTCAGTGCACCGTTCAACATGAACTTCATGTTACCGGTACCGGATGCTTCCTTACTTGCGGTAGAGATCTGCTCAGAGACATCTGCTGCTGCGAAGATGATCTCTGCGTTGGATACATTGTAGTTCTCAATAAATACGACCTTGATCTTGCCGTTGATGGCGGGATCGTTATTTACCACATCCGCTACGGAGTTGATCAGCTTGATGGTCAGCTTCGCATTACGGTAGCCGGCTGCTGCCTTCGCACCGAAGATAAAGGTTCTGGGATAGAAATCCAGTTCCGGATGCTCCTTCAGTTCGTTATACAGGTGCATTACATGCAGAATATTGAGCAGCTGTCTCTTGTACTCATGCAGACGCTTTACCTGCACATCGAAGATGGATCTGGGATCTACTTCGATACCATTGTGCTCCAAAATATATTTTGCCAGACGTACTTTGTTCTGGTACTTGATGTTCATGAATTCCTGCTGTGCCTTTTTATCATCCGCATATACTTTCAGGTGGGAGATCTGGGGCAGATCGGTGATCCAGTCGTCACCTACGTGAGCAGTTACCCAGTCAGCTAACAGAGGGTTCGCATGCAGCAGGAAACGTCTCTGGGTGATACCGTTGGTCTTGTTGTTGAAACGCTCCGGGAACATCTCATAGAAGTCCTTCAACTCCTGCTTCTCCAGGATCTCGGTATGCAGTCTTGCCACACCGTTGACAGAGTAGCCGGAGACGATTGCCATATTTGCCATCTTCACCTGTCCGTCATAGATGATCGCCATCTTGCGGATCTTCTCCTGTACATCCACTCCGGGTACATTGCTGTACTTCTGCTGAATGTCAATGATGAATCTGCGGTTGATCTCTTCCACGATCTGGTAGATTCTCGGAAGCAGTCTGGAGAACAGTTCGATGGGCCATTTCTCCAATGCTTCCGCCATAATGGTATGGTTGGTGTAAGCACAGGTCTTGGTGGTGATCTCCCACGCTTCCTCCCAGGTCAGATAATAATCATCCATCAGCACACGCATCAGCTCTGCGATGGCTACGGTAGGATGAGTATCGTTCAACTGGAAAGTAACCTTCTCATAGAACTTATGAATATCGTCATGTTTTCTCATGTACTTCTCTACAGCTTCCTGTACGGATGCGGAGATGAAGAAGTACTGCTGCTTCAGGCGCAGTTCCTTACCTGCATAATGATTGTCGTTGGGGTACAGAACCTCTACGATATTACGTGCCAGGTTCTCCTGCTCTACCGCCTTCTGGTAATCACCCTTGTCAAAGGAATCCAGCTGGAAGCACTCTACGGGCTCCGCATCCCAGATACGCAGGGTATTTACAATGCCGTTGCCATAACCCACGATGGGAAAATCAAAAGGAATGGCCTTAACAGACTGATAGCCCTCCTGGGTAAATACATTTCTGCCATTCTCATCGGTATGCACACTTACATAGCCGCCGAATTTAACTGTTTTCGCATACTCAGGTCTGCGCAGTTCAAAAGGATTACCATTCATCAGCCAGTTATCGGGAACCTCTACCTGATAACCGTCGCGGATCTCCTGCTTGAACATACCATAACGATAACGGATACCGCAGCCGTATGCGGGATATCCAAGAGTCGCCAGGGAATCCAGGAAACATGCTGCCAGACGTCCCAGTCCACCGTTACCCAGCGCTGCATCCGGCTCCTGATCCTCTACCAGATTCAGATCCAGTCCCAGCTCTTCCAGAGCTTCCGCTACGGGCTTGTATGCCTTTAAATTGATGAGATTATTGCCCAGTGCTCTTCCCATCAGGAACTCCATGGACATGTAGTAGACCATCTTGGGGTCTTCCTTCTCATATGCCTTCTGGGTCTCCATCCAGTTCTCTACGATGCGATCCTTGATCGCATAAGATACTGCCTGGAAGATCTGCTGTGCATCTGCCTCTTCCAGATTCTTACGATACAGGGTGCGCACATTATATTCCACACTTCTCTTGAAGAGCTCCTTGTCGAACTCTTTTGCCTTTACCGGCTTCTCGCTGGCTGCCACTGATTTTTTCAACTGTGTTCTCCTCTCCATTGCCTCTCCGATACTGTACTCTTCTCAAGATATTCCGTGCCGGATAGCGTTATGATTTCATCCATATTCTTAACCAAATACAGGTAATATTATAACAAACTTCCATGTGCATTCCAACTGTTTTCGCCGGTTTTCGTAAAAAAGCGCACAAAGAAGCATACACAGACCGCCAACAACCTGTGTATGCTTCCGGAGAGGGCGCCTTTTATAACATTTCACATAACTCTATGACCTCGTGATTCGGTCCTTCTACCTTGAAAAACCGGATACCGCGTTTCCAGTAGGGGAGCTGTTCCACCTCTGTGCTGAGGAGATGATAGGTGCCCTGCATCTCGCGATAAAGCTGATCTACTTTCTCCACAGCCAGCGCAATATGGTCGATACTGCCTGTCGTCTCTGCGGTAACCCCGCTCTCGTATACCTCGAGCATCACATTATGAATCCGCAGGAATGCCACCTTTTTTCCCTGATATTCCTCCTGATTGATAACCTCGAAGCCAAGAGACCGGTAGAAATCCAGCGTTTCCTGATATTTCTGTGTAGGGATCCCAATGTGTTGGATCCCCTTGATGTGAAGTTTATATAAATATTTGTCCATAGCCATGTTATCCTTCGATGTGGTATACCCGTGTCTCATAAGGCTGTAAATGTAAGGTCCTGTCGATCTCAGCTGCCGGATAATTAGAGATCAGAAGCTTTGCCGACTTCTCTGCGAACTCCGCCGGAACCTCCAGGTCCATATCTTCGCCCGCAAAATTACATACAACCAGCAGCTTTTCCTGTCCGAGGATCCGCTCGTAAGCATAGATTGTATCATGCTCCGGGTATAACAGCTCATAGGAGCCATAGACTACGATCGGATACTCTTTTCTCAGCCGGATCACCCTGCGGTAGAAGTTCAGGATGGAATCCGGATCCTCTTCCTGTGCCGCCACGTTGACCTCGGGGTAGCAGGGATTCACAACGAGCCAGGGAGTACCTGTGGTGAATCCGGCATTTTTCTCCGCATTCCACTGCATCGGTGTTCTTGCATTGTCTCTGCCCTTTTTATTGATATAGTGCATCATATCTTCGGGAGATATCCTTCCGTCGGAAGTATATTCCTTATATGCATTGATTGCTTCGATATCATTGCACTCTCCGATTTCAGAGAAGGTGATGTTTTTCATACCGATTTCTTCGCCCTGATAGATATACGGCGTTCCCTGAAGCATATGCAGGCAGACTGCCAGCATCTTTGCGGATTCCTTCCAGTATTTTCCGTCATCGCCGAAGCGGGATACCATTCTCGGCTGATCGTGATTGTTCAGATACAGGCTGTTCCAGCCCGCACCGTCGAGCCCGGTCTGCCACTTGCTGAATACCTTTTTCAGCTCTACGAGATCCGGCTTTTTGTCCGTCCATTTGAAGCCATTGTCACTGTCTACATCCATATGCTCGAAGGTAAATACCATGTTCAGCTCATTGCGGTCGAAGCCGGTATATTTAATTGCATCCTCCACGGAAGTACAGGGTGCCTCGCCGACTGTGATCACATCATATTTGGACAGAACCTCTTTGTTCATCTCCTGTAAATACTCGTGGACATGAGGTCCGTTCATCACATAAGGCAGGCGGTTGCCGTATTTGGAGCCAGGAATCGGCTCACCGTCGGGATAACCCTCGACCTTGGAGATCATATTGATGACATCCATCCGGAAGCCGTCGATCCCCTTGTCCAGCCACCATTTCATCAGATTGTAGACCTCTGCACGCACCTTCGTGTTGCGCCAGTTGAGATCCGGCTGTTTCTCGGAGAACAGATGGAGATAGTACATATCGGTCTGCGCATCGTATTTCCAGGCGGATCCGCTGAAATTGGAGTCCCAGTTGTTCGGCGGATTTCCATTTTTACCCTCCTGCCAAATATAGTAATCCCGGTAGGGGTTATCTTTGGAGCTTCTGCTCTCGATGAACCATTTATGCTCATCTGATGTGTGATTCACGACGAGATCCAGCATGATCTTCAGATGATGTTCGTGTGCCTTTTCCAGCAATTCATCGAAATCTTCCAAAGTGCCAAACTCGTCCATGATATCCCGGTAATCGCTGATATCGTAGCCATTGTCATCATTGGGTGACTTATAGATCGGGCACAGCCACAATACATCCACACCAAGGCTCTCGAGATAGTCGAGTTTGGAGATGATGCCCTTAAGGTCACCGATACCGTCTCCGTTACTGTCACAGAAGCTTCTGGGATAGATCTGATATACTACACTTTCTTTCCACCATTTTTTATCCATATGATTGTCCAACCTTTCCATTGTTTTTCTTTAAAGTAACCAATTAACCCTTAACCGCGCCGTCCGTCACACCCTTTACAATATAGCGCTGGCAGCTGACGTAGAAGATGATAATCGGGATCATGCAGAGAATCAGCCCTGCGGTTGCCAAATCCCACCGTTTGGTAAACTGTCCGAAGAACAGGTACGTCTTCAGAGGCAATGTCTGCCAGCCGGTTTTGTTGATGATCAGGTTCGGCAGAAGGAAGTCGTTCCAGATCCACATAACATTGAGGATTGCTACCGTCACCGTGATCGTCTTCAGGAGCGGAAATACGATGCCAAAGAACATCCGGATCATACTGCAGCCATCCAACGTTGCCGCTTCCTCCAGATCAAGAGGAACATTTTTGATAAATCCATGGTACAGTACGATGGACATACTGCAGCCGAAGCCCACATACATGAACACAATACCGTGGCGGTTCATAAGATTCAAGTCACTCATGAAGTCAACCAGCGGCAGCATGACACACTGGAAGGGGATCAGCATGGAAGCTGCAAACAGCAGGAAAATCACCTTGCTTGCTATCGTATTGTAGCGGACGAGCACCCATGCTGCCATGGAAGATACAAGGATGATCAGTACGGTAGATACCACCGTGATCACCAGGGAATTCAGGAATGAACGGACAAAGTCCAGTTTTGCGAAAGCTTCCTTATAGTTTGCCAGTCCGAAATGTGTTGGCAGTGCCAGCACATCCAGATAAATTTCCTTCAGCTCTTTGAAAGAGCTGTTCAAGAGCAGGAGGACCGGAGATATAAAGATTATGGACAATGCTGCCATCAAGAGGATCAGCACTGCCTTTTTCCATATTTTCATATTCATTACATCTCCACCTCCTTGCGCTTACTTATGATCAGCTGTGTTACAGAGATTGCTACGACTACGAGCAGAAATACAACGGCTTTTGCCTGTGCCTGTCCCAGCTTGGACTCCTTGAATGCCGTATTGTAGATATTCAGGGCAATCATCTCGGTGCTATTGGCAGGTCCACCTGCCGTCAGGGACAAGTTCTGGTCAAACATCTTAAATGAATCCGATATGGACAGGAACAGTCCGATCGTAAATGCTGGTGCCATCAGCGGCAGCTTAATCTTCAGGAAAGTCTGGAAAGCGGTCGCACCATCGATCCGCGCTGCCTCCAGATAGGAATCCGGAATACTCTCCAGCTGTGCGATGTAAATGATCATCATATAGCCCGCGAGCTGCCAGGTCAATACGATCAGCATACCGATGAAGCCTGTCTTCTGATCCGACAGCCATCCCTGGAGCCAGGTCATACCGGTATTTTTACCAATCGCCTCGAAAATCGAAACGAATATGAACTGCCAGGTAAATCCCAGAAGGATACCGCCGATCAGGTTCGGCATGAAAAACACTGTTCTCGCCAGATTAGCACCTTTGATCTTGTTTGTTACGAGAACTGCCAGCCCGAAGCCCACCACATTGATGCAGACCACAGCGCATACGGCAAATACAAAAGTGAACAAAAATGAACTCCAGAATCTGCTGTCACCAAATAGCTTTATATAATTTGACAATCCTGTAAAAACGGCATTTTTGCCGATTCCGTTCCAGTCGGTAAAGGAATAATAGAATCCCTTTACCGCAGGAATCAGAACCACCAGTACGAAGGCGAAAAGTGCCGGAAGGATAAACAACCAGAAGCCTGTCTGTTTTCTTCTCATAATCCCATCTCCTGTTGTGCTGCTGTTTACTGCTGTCTCATAGCTTCCCAGTCGGTCTTGTTCTGGGCGATGACTTCAGCCCAGCTCATGCTGCCTGCCAGGTAAGCCTGTACATTGGCTGCCACATTGCTGTCCCAGCCGGAAGGCTGTCCGGAGAATACCCAGGGAATAGTCTTGCCCTCGTTCATATATCTCATAACCTCTGCGGACAGAGGATCGCTGATCTCGATGCCGTCGTAATTGTCAAATGCAGGAATCAGGGACAATTCATTGATCACGATGTTCTTACCATCATCGGACTGGTACAGCCAGTTCAGGAAGTCTTTTGCGGATGCTTTCTCTGCATCGGAAGATTTGGAGTTTACACACCAGTAGTTAGATACACCGACTGCGATGGAATCCTCAACTACACCCTTCAGAGGAATCGGAAGAATCCCAAGATCCTGTAACAGCTCCTCGGATACGTTGGATATCTCAGGGGAGATCCAGTTACCCTGCTGGATGACTGCCACGCGCTCGATGGCAAGACCGCCGCCGACCTGTGTTGCATAATCTACGGAATTCAGAAGAGATAAGTTGTCTCTGCTGCTGGTATATTTGGTTTCAAGATCCAACAGATCCTTTAACTGATCGCCATAGGTGTAATTTATGGTCTGGCTTTCAAATGCTTTTGCTGCGCTGCCGAACTCCTGGCTCAGTGCCACATTGTTCGTATGTAAGCCGACGATCCAGGATTCCTTTGCTGCGTACTCCTCAACCGCCTCCAGTACGGGGAACTGGTCTGCCAGCGCGCCGGAATCGATCTGGCTCTGTAAGTCCGCAAATGCCTGATCGATAGCATCATAGCTTGTCAGGGTAGAAGCATCGATACCTGCTGCCTCGAAAATCTTTTTATTATAGATGAGTCCGTAACCTTCCACTGCGAGAGGCAGTCCGTATACCTGTCCATCCACGGTCACGTTGTCGCAGCCGCCTGCGGTTACGTGAGATACCCACTCCTCATCAGTCAGCGGCTCAAGATACTCCTGGTAGCTTGCAATATCATCAGGTCCGCCAAGGGTAAAGATCTCTACCGGATCATTTCCCAGCATTTTTGCTTTCAGGGAAGAAGCGTAATCGGAACCGCCTACGGTCTCTAAATTGATCGTCACATTGGGATTCTCACTCTCATACTGATCAATGGCTGCCTGCAATGCATCGCTGATCTCATTTTTATTCTGGAAAATATCGACTGTCACCTGCTCACCGGAACCGGAAGCTGTGCTGCCAGCGCTCTGGCTGTCGGTGTTGCCACACCCGGTAAACATTCCGGTAATCATCATTGCTGTCAGAATCATTCCTATCGCTTTCTTGTTTTTCATAGTCTTACCTCCTTCGTATGCCAGGCATACATTTCACAAATCCACAGATTGCTGTTCAGTTTGTTGTATTTTCGGTTGGTTATGTACATAACTTTTGTATAATCAGCATAGCACCTATATTAGCATATGTAAACAGGTTATGTTCATAACCTATTTAATAACCAAACCAAAACCATATTTTTTTGTACACTTTTGACAAAATTTATCATTTCTGATATAACTAAAATACTACAAGTACAGGAGGAAGCCTATGACTACGATCAAAGATATTGCCGAGCGTGCCGGAGTCAGCACCGCCACAGTGTCCAATGTGATCCACGGAAATACGAAAAAAGTCTCTCCCGCCACGATCGAACTGATCGAGAAGCTGATCAAAGAGATGGGATATGTCCAGAAGATGGGACTGAGCGTTCTGAATAACGGCAGCTCAAAAATGGTCGCTGTCGTCATCCGCACCCACAAAAAATATGAGGATGCCGTAATTTCGGATCCCTTTTACGGCAAGATTCTCGGCTTTATTGAAGAAAAGCTGCGGGGGCAGGGATATTACATGATGCTTTATTCTACGGATGACGTGAACGAGGTCTTCCGCACCGTTATGGCATGGAATATCGACGGGGTCATCGCGCTGTCCTTCTC
>CAVFMG010000119.1:0-8967 GCA_963623435.1 Odoribacter splanchnicus | reverse complement strand
TATTGTTATGGAGGATCGTTTTGAATAATTTTTTATCAATTGGAGAACTTGCAAAGCTAAGAAATATTAATGTCCAGTCATTACGCTACTATGAAAAACTTGGAATTTTAGTCCCGGCATATATTAATCCAGACAGCGGCTACCGCTACTATTCTTTAGAACAGATCATGATACTGGATACGATCATTCTATGTATTGATCTTGGTATTCCGCTCAAAGATTTAAAAAACTATGTGAATGCTGATGGAGAGCTTGAATTTGAACATTTATTAAAAGACGGCAAAAAACTTGCCAAAGAAAAAATCCGAAAAATAGAATCCAGCATCGATTCTATTAATCGGACATTGCAGCATATCAATGCCCAGAAAACATTTCTGGGACGTGATGAATATTATTCCCGTTATATTTTTGAGCGATATTATATTACAATTCCATGCGACTCGATCATGAGTGCCCAAAAATATGAAAAGAACTTAAGCCATTTATTTTCACTTGCCAAAAAACAAAATTTACAAGTATCTTTTCCTCATGGCATCATCTTTGCTTATTGCGATGGACAATTTACAAGGTCAGATATGTTTCTGGAGGTTCTTCCCACTGACTCTTCTGCTGTACAAAAGCTAAGTGCCGGGAATTACTTATGCTATCAGGAGCTGCGGGAAATTCATTCTGACCCGCTTGAAATATTTCCTCAGAAATTACTAAAACATGACAATGCAAATGTCATTATTTCCAGCATGTCCCCTGATACTTATAAATATGACAAAGTTACCTTAGAATTTCAGATACAGACTAGTCCAGTGTAAATTTATTCCTTCCAGAATTCTTTCAAGGCCCGCACCGCATACTCGGTGTCCATCATGCCTGCGGTCTCCACAGCGGAATGCATGGCTAGCTGCGGCAGCCCGATATCCACGCTGGATACGGATACATGGGCGGTGGAAATATTGCCCAGGGTCGATCCGCCGGCGATATCCGAACGATTCGCATAGGTCTGATAAGGCACCTTTGCCCGTTCACAGTACTCCTTCATCTTCGCAGCAGAAATGCCGTCCGTGGTATACTTTTGGCTTCCATGGAATTTGATGACAATTCCGCCGTTTAAGTACGGACGGTTGGTGGGGTCTGCCTTCTCCGGATGGTTGGGATGTACCGCATGGGCATTGTCCGCAGAGATCAGGAAGCTATCTGCGATCCAGCGCAGGTACGTGCTGTGATCCGTGCCAAGCCCCTCTGTAATTCTATCCAGCACATCCGCAAGGAAGGTAGAATCCGCGCCCTGTCTGGTGCCGCTTCCCACTTCCTCATTGTCAAATACCGCACAGATATTGATATATTCCCCGGGAGTGCTCTCCGTAAACGCTTTGGTCAGGGCAAAAGCGCTCTGCAGGTCATCCAGTCTCGGAGACAGGACAAATTCACCCCTGGCTCCTAAGAATATTCCCTCCTGTCTGGTATACAGGAACAGATCCTCCCCGAGAATCGCCTCCGCATCCACACCGGCAGCCTCTGCCGCCAGAACGAGCAGTGTAGGTTTTTCCTGCGGTCCGTCTGCGGTCTCAGTCACCCCTGCGGCATTATCGTCAAGCGCCGCATCAGCAAACAACGGCAGCATATCCACCTGAGGATTGTACTCCACGCCCTTGTTCATCTCCCGGTTCATATGAATAGCCACGTTGGGAATCACGCAGAGATCACGGTCGATATTCACCAGTCTGCTCTCGATGCCGCATTCCCCGCGCACTGCCAGTCTGCCTGCCACGGAGAGGGGTCTGTCCAGCCAAGCGGACAGGATCATGCCACCGTATTTTTCGGTGTTCAGCCGCAGATAATGTTCTTCCACGGTCAGCTCCGGTTTTTCTTTTACTTTAAAACTGGGAGAATCGCTGTGTGCCGCTGCCATATGGAAGCCCTTCACCGTTCCCGCCGGAATGGAAAAAGCGATCACCGAAGAATCATTGCGCTCCGTGTAATACTTTCCGCCCTTTTCAAGCTTCCATCCCTCTGTTTCGCGCAGTTTCTCATATCCTGCCGCTTCTAACATCGCTCCGATATTCTCTACCGCATGAAAACAGGTAGGGCTTTTTGTGATAAAATCCAGCATTTCTTTTGCTGTCTTCTGAAAATCATTCATGATACATCCAGTCCTTCCGTAGCTTTCCTAGCGCTCCGCACGCATGGGATTATTGAGGAAATCCTCATAGGTCAGGCGGATACCGTCTTCCAGTTCCGTCGTATAATGGTAGCCCAGGCTCTCTAACTTGCTGACATCCAACAACTTTCTGGGAGTTCCGTCCGGCTTGCTGGGATCCCATTTGATCTCACCGGTATAGCCTACGACCTTTGCCACCAGCTCTGTCAGTTCCCGGATGGTCAGCTCCTTACCGGTGCCCAGGTTCACGGTCTCATTACCGCTGTAGGTGTTCATCAGATAAACGCAGGCATCCGCCAGGTCATCCACATAGAGAAACTCTCGCAGAGGAGTTCCGGTTCCCCAGCAGACTACTTCTTTGGCACCGGATTCCTTCGCTTCATGGAAGCGGCGGATCAATGCCGGAAGTACATGGCTGTGGGTAGGATGATAGTTGTCGTTCGGTCCGTACAGATTCGTAGGCATCACGCTGATATAATCGGTTCCGTACTGTCTGTTCAGGAACTCACAGTATTTCAATCCGGAGATCTTCGCCAGCGCATAAGCCTCGTTGGTCTTCTCCAGTTCGGAAGTCAGCAGACAGCTCTCTTTCATAGGCTGCGGTGCCATGCGGGGGTAGATGCAGCTGCTGCCTAAAAACATCAGCTTTTTGCAACCGTTCTGCCATGCGGCATGGATCACATTCATCTCCAAAATCATATTTTCATACATGAAATCTGCCAGTGCTTCGCTGTTCGCCATGATACCGCCCACCTTCGCAGCTGCCAGGAATACATAATCCGGCTTTTCCTCCGCGAAAAATGCTTCCACCGCATCCTGTCTGCACAGATCCAGTTCCTTATGGGTGCGTGTGATGATGTTGGTATAGCCGTTTCTCTCCAGTGCTCTGCAGATGGCACTTCCTACCATTCCTCTGTGTCCTGCTACGTATATTTTCGCGTCTTTTTCCATAATATTCCGTCCGCTTCCTCTCGTTAGATTACTTTAGATTTCTTTTAACAGCGCCGCTTCCGCTTTGGCTAACTTCAGGTCATGTTCCGCCATCAGACGACACAGTTCCTCATAGCTTGTCTTCTGGGGATTCCATCTAAGCAACGTACGTGCCTTCTGCGGATCTCCCCACAGGTCTACTACATCGGTGGGACGATAGAAAGCCTCGCTGACTTCTACCACGACTTTACCGTTTGCCTTGTTGATTCCTTTTTCCTGGATGCCGCTTCCCTGCCATTCCAGCTCAATTCCGGCATAATGGAACGCCAGTGTGGTGAACTCTCTTACCGTGTGCTGTATGCCGGTAGCGATGACAAAATCCTCCGGCTTGTCATGCTGCAGCATCAGCCACATGCACTCCACATAATCCTTTGCATAGCCCCAGTCCCTCTTGGAATCCAGGTTGCCCAGATACAGCTTGTCCTGAATGCCGCAGGCGATTCTGCCGGCTGCCAGCGTGATCTTACGGGTCACGAAATTCTCTCCACGGCGCTCGGATTCGTGGTTGAACAGAATACCGTTCACTGCGAACATATTATAAGCATCTCTGTATTCCTTCACGATCCAGAAGCCGTACTGTTTTGCCACCGCATAGGGGCTGTAGGGATGGAACGGAGTATTCTCATTCTGGGGCACCTCTTCCACCCGTCCGTACAGTTCGGAAGTGGATGCCTGATAGATACGGCAGGTGTCGGTCAGTCCTACAATACGCACCGCCTCCAGGATCCGCAGCACACCCAGTGCATCCACATCTCCAGCATATTCCGGTGCCTCAAAACTTACCTGCACATGGCTCTGTGCTCCCAGATTATAGATCTCGTCCGGACGTACTTCTCCGATGATACGCACCAGGCTGGAGGAATCCGACAGATCTCCTCCGTGGAGAACAATCTTATTCTCCCGGAGGAGATGATCGATACGACCTGTGTTGCTGATGGAGGATCTGCGGATCAGTCCGTGCACCTCATAACCTTTTTCCAAAAGGAACTCTGCCAGGTAAGAACCATCCTGACCGGTAATTCCCGTAATTAACGCTTTTTTCATTCTCTATCCTCGTCTTTCTCTCACACCTGCTTACGGCTGATATACAATGCCATGGGCACAGGCATCTGCCTTATTCTGTCCGCAGAATGTGCCTGCGATTGCCAGTCCAAAGGGAATGGAAGTTCCCATGCCTCTGGAAGTGATCACATTGCCGTCTATCTCCACCGGTCCCGCAGTCACTGCCGCACCTTCTAGATGGTCTTCAAAACAGGGATAGGAACAGGCTCTCTTCCCCTGTAAGATGCCTCTGTGCCCGAAAATACTGGGTGCCGCACAGATTGCCGCAATATATTTCCCTGCTGCATAAAAAGCATCGATCTGCTGCATCAGTACTTCACACGCCTCCAGATTCTTCGTGCCCTGTCCGCCACCGGGAAGCACCAGACAATCATATTCGTCAAAATTCACCTGGGACAGTGTCATATCCGCAGTCACCGGAATCTTGTGGGAGCCCATCACCTGCTTGTCCTCTGTAATGGACACCATATCGATGGTCAGTCCGCATCTGCGGCAGATATCCACTACCGCCAGACCTTCTATTTCCTCAAAGCCGTTTGCCAGAAAAATTGCAATCTTACTCATGGTTTTACCTCTCTTTCCATAGTTATGCTTAGTATACACAATTTGTCCGCGTAATTCAATTCCCACGGTCAGATATTTGCGCAAAATGGGCGAACTGTTACAAATGCATTGTATTTTGGGGAAGTATCATGCTATACTAAAGAAGGCAGTATTTTTTAAGTCCCAACTACAGAAATGAGGCATTTACATTATGGAAATCGAGCGAAAGTTTACCCTGAAATCCTTACCTGACGATCTGGAAAGTTACCCTTCTCATCACATTGAGCAGGTCTATCTGAATTATAATCCTGTGGTCAGAGCCAGAAAACAGGACGATGAATATTATCTTACCTACAAGGGCAGCGGTATGATGGCACGAAATGAGAGCAATCTTCCGCTGAACGAAGCATCCTATTATCACCTGCGGGAAAAAGCCGACGGCAGCGTGATCTCCAAGAGACGCTATCTGATCCCGTTAGAGCATCCCGGATTCAAGAAAGGCTTCCCCACCCCTCCTGCGGATTATTCCCTGACCATCGAGCTGGATGTCTTCGATGCTCCCTTTGCTCCTCTGATCATGGCGGAAGTGGAATTCGGCAGTAAAGAAGCCGCGGAAGCATTTGTCCCGCCCGCATGGTTTGACAAGGATGTGACCTACTGCAAGGAATACCATAATTCTTATCTGGCGCTGGAGCTGCATCACGCACCGGAAGCATAACCTGATAAAACAAGAGTTGAAAAAGCAATACGGAAGGCGTTAAGCCTTCCGTATTGTTATAACCGCATTTTATAATCTTGCATATAATTTTGCCATTTTATAGATCTTCTTCGCAAGCTTGGGATCCAGTGCATCCTTATCCATGCGCCACTTCCAGTTGCATCCTAACGTGGAGGGAATATTGATTCTGGCGCTGCTGTCCAGCTCCAGATAATCCTGCGCAGGAATGATGACGGTATCCGCGCAGCTGGACAATGCTGCCCGGATGATCTCGAAGCAGAGCTTCTTGTCATTCTTATGTCCCAGATACTTCTTCGCGAACTTCTTATCCTTCTCCGGCATGTTCTGTAAAAATCCCACCGTAGTGTCATTATCATGGGTTCCGGTATAGACCACGCAGTTTTTATCATAATTATGAGGCAGATATTCGCTGTCGTTCCCGGCATCAAAAGCAAACTGTAAGATCTTCATTCCCGGATAGCCGGTCTTCTTCACCAGACGGATCACGCTGGGTGTCAGGAAGCCGAGATCTTCCGCGATGACTTTCTTTTTGCCCAGTTTCTTCTTCATCACTTCAAACAGTTCATAGCCCGGACCCTTCTCCCAGTGTCCGTTCTGCGCCGTGGGATCACCGTAAGGCACGAACCAGTACTCATCAAATCCGCGGAAATGGTCGATACGCAGCACATCGTACAGCTGATAACAGTAAGCAATCCGCTGCATCCACCAGGCATATTCCGTCTTCTTGTGATATTTCCAATCGTAGAGTGGATTGCCCCACAACTGTCCGGTCTCTGAAAAACAATCGGGCGGGCAGCCTGCCACCCCGATGGGGCGACCTTCCTTGTCTAACTGGAACAGTTTGGGATTCGCCCAGGTATCGGCACTGTCAAATGCCACATAGATGGGAATATCTCCTACGATCTCGATGCCCTTTTTATTTGCATAAGCCTTCAGTTCTTTCCACTGTTTTGCAAACAGGTACTGCTGGAAGCAGTAAAATGCGATCTCATCCTTAAGCTTCTTGCGGTATTTACGAAGTGCTGCCCCTTTTCTCAGGCGGATATCCTCATCCCATTCCATAAAGCAGACACCGCCGAACGCATTTTTCACTGCCATATACAGAGCATAGTCATCCAGCCAGTAAGCATTGTCCGTGATGAACTTCTGGTATTCCACACTTTCTATCAGTCCCTCTTTTTTCGCATTTTCAAATGCGATCTTCAGCACCTTGAAGCGGGACAGATAGATCTTCTCATAGTCCACATAATGCTCATTGTCGCCGAAATCATAGCTGTCGCAGATCTCCTTCGTCAAGAGCCCTTCCTCGATCAGAAGCTCCAGATCGATATAGTAAGGGTTCCCCGCAAAAGTGGAAAAGGACTGATACGGTGAATCTCCGTAACCGGTGGGACCTAGCGGCAGAATCTGCCACAGTCTGTTGCCGGACTTCTCCAAAAAGTCCACGAAACGATAACTTTCTTTGCCGAAGGTTCCGATCCCGTACGCAGAAGGGATACTGGATATCGGCAGCAAAATTCCCTGTTTTCTTACGTTTTCTTTCATTGCTTTTGTATTCCTTTGATTTGATTAAAAAAATAACTATTCAGTACTTCGCCGTCGGCTCTGAATAGTTACAAAAATGGAAGCAAGGGGGCTCGAACCCCTGACCTTTCGCGTGTGAGGCGAACGCTCATCCCGGCTGAGCTATGCTTCCGGATACTGCATTATCTTCTGCAATCCTTATTATAGCACTCACATTCGGAATTGCAAGTACTAACAAATGCGGTTAGTGGGATTTGAACCCACACGGATAACCACTGGCACCTAAAACCAGCGCGTCTGCCAATTCCGCCATAACCGCTTAACAGCTTATTCGCCTTAAACCCTTGACAACCGGGAATACTCTCTGCCAAAGGACTGAAAATGATTATACTCTGTATCCCTTTGGCTTGTCAAGCATCCCCGCCGCATCGTTTTCTATTTTTAATCTATGTCCTCTTTGACCGTCACCGGATCTCCGATGTGGCAGATGATCTTTTTATAGATCTTTACGAGGAAATAAGCGCTCAGGAGTAGGCTGGCCAGTTCCGCAATAGGAAATGCCCACCAGATCAGCGTCACCTCACCGCTTAAGGACAAAAGCTTTGCTACCGGAAGCAGCACGCACATCTGTCTCGCCACGGACACGATCATACTGTAGACACCGTTGCCCAGCGCCTGGAACACGCTTCCCACCACGATACAGAAGCCTGCGAACACAAAGCTTAAGGAAATTGTCTCTAGTGCCGGAACCCCGATGGTGATCAGACTTTCCTCCGCATCAAACATACGCATCAGATCCGCCGGGAAAATGTGCATTACAATCAGTCCCACGCACATGATGCCAACGCCGTAAGCCACGCTGTGCTTGATGGTCTTAATGACACGGTCCCTGTGTCCCGCGCCGTAATTGTAAGCAATGATCGGCACCATACCGTTGTTCAAACCGAATACCGGCATGAATACAAAGCTCTGCAGTTTGAAATAAATGCCGAACACCGTCTGGGCGGAGCCGAATGACGCCAGAATCAGGTTCATTCCGTAGGTCATCAGGGAGCCGATTGCCTGCACCACGATAGAGGGCGCTCCCACCTTATAGATCTGTCCGATGAGATGGACATTTGGACGGAAGCCCTTCATGGAAAGATTCAGTTCCTTATTGAATTTCAGGTTAAACACCAGTGCCATGGATGCCGCAATGATCTGTCCGATGACAGTTGCCACTGCCGCTCCGGCAATCCCCATCCTGGGCAGTCCGAAGTAACCGAAGATCAGGATCGGGTCTAAAATAATATTGATGATCGCACCGATGCCCTGGGTGATCATGGTGTATACGGTCTTACCCGTTGCCTGCAGCAGTCTCTCCAATGTAGTCTGTAAGAAAATGCCGATTCCCGCCATACAGCAGATGGTCAGATACGTCACACCGTATTCCCGCACCTCCATGACTTCCGTCTGACTGGCGAAAAACGGTCTGCTCACCAGGGCGCCGATCACTGCAAATGCAAGATAGCTGGCAATAGCAAGGAAGATGCCGTTTCTGGCAATAATATTTGCTTTCTCATATTTTTTCTCTCCCAGCGTTTTGGACAGAAAAGCATTAATACCTACTGCGGTTCCCACGGCAACAGCAATCATCAGGCTCTGAACCGGGAACGCCAGGGATACCGCACGGAGCGCGTATTCGTTGATCCTAGAAACGAAAATGCTGTCTACGATGTTATATAATGCCTGCACCAGCATGGAGATCATCATGGGCAGTGACATGGAGATCAGTAGTTTATCAATGGGCATGACGCCCATTTTGTTTTCTTTGGTCTGCATAAAAGTGCTCCTTTCGCAAAAAAAAAGCCCCAAACGGGGTTTTAAGAATGTGGAAATGATATATGTTGACAAGTGAGGCATGGGGGATTCGAACCCCCGACAACTTGATTAAAAGTCAAGTGCTCTACCGACTGAG
>CAVFMG010000118.1:0-9096 GCA_963623435.1 Odoribacter splanchnicus | reverse complement strand
TAACGTATATCAGCTGGTAGGAAGCGTGAACCCGGATATTCGGGTGATCCGCAACGATGAATACAGTGTGGATGAGATCCGTGCCATGAATCCTTCCCACATTATATTGTCCCCGGGACCCGGCAGACCGGACAAAGCAGGTGTCTGCGAAGAGGTGATCAGACAGCTTGGCGGGAAGATCCCCATCTTAGGTATCTGCCTGGGACATCAGGCAATTTGTGAGGTGGCGGGAGCTACCGTAACCTATGCGACGCACCTGATGCACGGAAAACAGTCCCTGGCAACTCTGGATACGGACAGCGTATTGTTCCGGGGCATGAAAAAGGTCATCACCGTGGCAAGATACCATTCGCTGGTAGCGGATCCGCAGACGATTCCCACAGAATTAAAAGTGACCGCAGTTACCGAAGATGGAGAAGTCATGGCGGTAGAACAGACAGAAAAACAGATCTACGGCGTACAGTTCCATCCGGAATCCGTACTGACACCGGACGGACGACAGATCATTGTTAATTTTTTACAGACGAAGAAAGGGGCAGGAAGAAATATGATTAAAGAGGCAGTAGCAAAACTGGTAAAAAATGAGGACATCGGATACGATATGGCAAAAACCGTTATGGATGAGATCATGAGCGGTGAGGCAAGCGATATTTTAAAAAGCGCATACTTAACAGCATTGAGCCAGAAGGGTGAGACTATCGAAGAAATCACCGGTTCCGCAGAGGAGATGCGGAAATTCGGCAGAAAGCTGGGCGCAGATGTGGAAGCCCTGGAGATCGTGGGAACCGGCGGTGACGGCTCCAATTCCTTTAATATTTCCACTACGGCATCCATCGTGATCTCTGCGGCAGGTGTACCGGTGGCAAAGCACGGCAACCGCGCAGCCAGCTCCAAATCCGGCGCGGCAGACTGTCTGGAGGCGTTGGGTGTCAACATCACCATAGAGCCGGAACAGAGCAAGAAGCTGTTAGAAGAGATCGGCATCTGCTTCCTCTTCGCACAGAAATATCACACCGCCATGAAATATGTGGGACCTATCCGTAAAGAACTGGGCATTCGCACTATTTTCAATATTTTAGGACCTCTGGCAAATCCCGCAGGACCGGTATATCAGATCATGGGCGTGTACGATGAAAGCCTGCTGCCTTCCATGGCAAAGGTACTGTCTAATCTGGGTGTAAAGAGAGGCATGGTAGTCTACGGTCAGGACAGACTGGATGAGATCTCCGCAAGCGCACCTACCGCAGTCTGCGAGATTGACAACGGCACCTTTAAAAATTATGTGATCACACCGGAAGATTTCGGCATGGAAAGATGCACGAAGGAAGATCTGGTAGGCGGAACGCCCCAGGAGAACGCAGAGATCACCAGAGCTATCTTAAACGGTGAAAAAGGACCCAAGCGTAACGCAGTACTGTTGAACGCGGCAGCAGCTCTGTATGTGGCAGGCAAGGCAGACAGCATGGCAGACGGTGTGAAGCTGGCAGAGGAGGTCATCGACACCGGACTTGCCAAGGCTCAGTTAGAGCGTTTCATCAAGTTAAGCAACGAAGTATAAGCAGGAGGCAGGAACATGATACTGGATACCATAGCAGCGTCCACTTTAGAGCGGGTGGCAGCAACAAAGGAAGCACTGCCCCTGGCAGAACAGATCGCCAGAGCAAAAGACATGGATGCGAATACGGGATTTCCTTTTGAACAGGCGTTAGCAAAGCCCGGAATGAGCTTTATCTGTGAGGTGAAAAAAGCCTCTCCCTCCAAGGGACTGATCGCAGCGGAGTTCCCCTATGTGCAGATCGCCAGGGAATACGAAGCAGCAGGAGCGAATGCGATTTCCGTGCTGACGGAACCGGCGTATTTCCAGGGGAAGAACGAATACCTGACCGAGATTCGGCAGGCGGTGAAGATCCCGTTACTGCGGAAAGATTTCACAGTGGACGAATACATGATCTATGAGGCGAAAAATATCGGTGCGGATGCGGTGCTTTTAATCTGTGCCATCCTGTCCCCCATGCAGCTGTCAGAGTATGCGGGGATCGCAGGAGAGCTTGGTCTGTCGGCGCTGGTGGAAGCCCATGACGAGCGAGAAGTGGAGATGGCTTTACAGGCAGGAGCAAAGATTATCGGCGTGAATAATCGGAATCTGAAAGATTTTACGGTGGATATTAATAACTCCGTGCGACTGCGGGAACTGGTGCCGGAGAATATCCTCTTCGTATCCGAAAGCGGCATGAAGACAAGACAGGATATTGCGAGACTGGAAGAGAACGGTACCAATGCGGTACTGATCGGAGAGACGCTGATGCGCAGTGCGGATAAGAAAACGGCACTGCAGGAGCTTCGCGGTTGATAGAAAGGTCGTAGATTATATGAAAATAAAAATGTGCGGTCTCTACCGTCCGGAGGACATCGACTATGCCAATGAGGTGCAGCCGGACTATGTGGGATTTGTATTTTACCCGAAGAGCCATCGGGCGGTCACGAAGGAGCAGGCGGCGGAATATCGTAAAAAGCTGTTACCGGGGATCCAGACAGTCGGGGTGTTCGTAAGTGAGGATCCGAAGAACATCATAGAGTTGTTAGAGGAAGGCATCTTAGATGTGGCACAGCTCCACGGAGATGAGACAGAGGAGGATATCCAGTACCTGCAGGCGGTCTGCGGCAAACCGGTGATCAAGGCAGTTAAAGTAAGAGACCGGTACGATGTGGAAGCATGGCTGGACAGCAGCGCGGACTACCTACTGTTTGATAATGGTATGGGAACTGGGCAGGCTTTCGACTGGAGCGTGCTTAACGGAATCGACAGAGAATTTTTCCTGGCGGGAGGCTTACATCCGGAGAACCTGACACAGGCTATGGAAACGGTGAGACCCTACGCGGTGGATTTAAGCTCCGGCATCGAGAGTGACCGGAAGAAGGATCCGGAGAAGATGCGCCGGATCATGGAGCTGGTAGAACAGTATCGGAAAAATACAGATTGAAATACAGAATAAAAGAAGAATTGAAAATCAGGAAGAAAGAAAAGAGGATAAACACATGAGCAAAGGACGTTACGGAATCCACGGAGGACAATATATCTCCGAGACATTGATGAATGAACTGATCCATCTGGAAGAGTGTTATGAACATTATAAGAAGGATCCGGAATTCAACGCGGAATTGAATAAGCTGTTGAATGAATATGCAGGTCGTCCCTCTCTGCTATACTATGCGGAGAAGATGACGAAGGATCTGGGCGGCGCGAAGATCTATCTTAAGAGAGAGGACTTAAACCACACCGGCTCCCATAAGATCAATAATGCACTTGGACAGGCACTGCTTGCCAAGAAGATGGGCAAGACCCGTCTGATCGCAGAGACCGGCGCCGGACAGCACGGTGTGGCTACCGCAACGGCAGCAGCATTTTTAGGAATGGAATGTGAGATTTTCATGGGAAAAGAAGATACCGACAGACAGGCACTGAATGTCTATCGTATGGAACTTCTGGGAGCCAAAGTACATCCCGTAACATCCGGAACCATGACCTTAAAGGACGCTGTCAATGAGACCATGAGAGAATGGTCCAACCGTGTGTCAGATACCCATTATGTACTGGGATCCGTTATGGGACCGCATCCCTTCCCTATGATCGTAAGAGATTTTCAGAGCGTCATCAGTGAAGAGGCAAAAGAGCAGATCCTGAAAGCAGAAGGAAAGCTTCCGGCAGCCGTAGTAGCCTGTGTGGGCGGCGGCAGCAATGCCATGGGTGCGTTCTATAACTTTATCGAGAATAAGGACGTGGAGCTCATCGGATGTGAGGCAGCAGGCAAAGGTGTGGATACGGCACTGACCGCAGCCACCATTGCTACCGGTTCCTTAGGAATCTTCCATGGTATGAAATCTTATTTCTGTCAGGATGAATACGGACAGATCGCTCCCGTTTATTCCATTTCCGCAGGACTGGATTATCCCGGTATCGGACCGGAGCATGCTTATCTGCATGACATCGGCAGAGCCCAGTATGTGCCCATCACAGATGACGAGGCAGTAGATGCCTTTGAATATCTGGCAAGAACGGAAGGTATCATCTGCGCCATCGAGAGTGCCCATGCGGTAGCACAGGTACGGAAGATCGCGAAGAATTACAGCCCGGATCAGAGTATTATCGTATGTCTGTCCGGCAGAGGCGACAAGGATGTGGCTGCTATCGCAAGATACCGCGGCGTGGACATTCACGACTGATGGATGTTTCGCAATTGGTCATAGAAATCAGATAAGAAGAAATGGAGACAGATACCATGAGTAAATTAGAAAAATTATTTGATACACCGAATAAAAAAGCATTCATCGGCTTCCTCACTGCGGGAGACCCGGATGCGGACAGCACCGTAAAATTTATCTTAGAGATGGAGAAGGCAGGAGCGGATCTCATAGAGATCGGTATCCCTTTTTCCGATCCTACGGCAGAAGGCGTGGTGATCCAGGAGGCAAATATCCGTTCTCTTGGTAACGGCATGACCACGGACGGTGTGTTCGAGATCGTGAGAAGAGTGCGGGAACAGTCACAGATCCCGCTGGCATTTATGACGTATGTGAATCCGGTATTCCATTACGGCTATGAGAAATTTTTTACCAAGTGTGAGGAACTGGGCATCAGCGCCATCATTATTCCCGATGTGCCTTATGAAGAGAAGGCAGAAGTAGAAGCTCCCGCCAAAGCCCATGGCGTGAAGGTGATCTCCATGATCGCGCCCACTTCCGAGAGCCGGATACGCCAGATCGCATCGGAAGCTGAAGGATTCATCTATGTGGTAAGTTCCATGGGTGTCACCGGTGTGCGCAGTGAGATCAAGACCGATCTGCCCGCTATCGTGGAAAGCATCCGCGCCGTGACCGACGTTCCCTGCGCTATCGGCTTCGGTATCAGCACCCCGGAGCAGGCGAAAGCCATGGCAGCCATCTCCGACGGATCCATCGTCGGAAGCGCCATCGTGAAGATTATCGCCAAGTACGGCAAAGACGCAGCTCCTTACATCGGAGAATACGTGAAGAGCATGAAAGATGCCGTAGCGGAAGCGTAAAAATAAGACCATCAGATTCCCATGGACAATTATATTTGTTCATGGGAATTTTTTTGAAAATGATGCAGGTATGATGCAACCGTATGCTACAGTTTGATAAAACGATCATCACAGACTGAGGGAGGATTCGTTGTCTTATCTTTTTATGACGTTTGAAAAAGACGGAACGGAATGGAAGATCAGCAGTTACGGACTGGAAAAGTAGGCAGACAAAGAATGCAAAAATTGTATGAAAATCCTACAAAATTTTGTTGACAAAAGAGTATTGCCTATGTATAATAAGTCAGTGTGTGAATCAACACATCGTAGGAGACTTGTGTTTTCTACGCAACATATTGCATAGGAGTCGCTATGTTAGTAAGTTTATCTGATGTATTAACATCCGAAGGCAAGGTAGAAACTGTTGCCATTCCGCTTGAGATGACAAGCTTTAAGAGCCCTCAGGGAGGTTTCCCCATTACGGAGAAGACACCCATCCCCCTTACTTTTACCAACATCGGTGTGAACAAGGCAAAAGTAACCGGTACGGCAGAGCTTACCTTTGATACGAAATGTGACAGATGCCTTACTGAAGTACCTACAGCAATGAAGCTTGAATTTGACAGAATCGTTTATTCTCCCGAAGCGGAAGTAAGTGAGGAAGATGATACAGAGCAGAGCTTTATGGATGGATGGCAGCTGGATGTAGAGGCTTTTGTGTACGATGAAATTCTGGTGAATTGGCCGGCAAAGATCCTGTGTAAGGAAGACTGCAAGGGTATCTGCCCTGTATGTGGTCAGAACAGGAATCTGAAGGAATGTGGTTGCGATACTTTCGTACCGGATCCTCGTATGGCAGCAATCCAAGATATCTTCAACGCGAATAAGGAGGTGTAACGATGTCTATTTGTCCTAAGAATAAATCTTCCAAAGGTAGAAGAGATAAGAGAAGAGCAAACTGGAAAATGAGCGCTCCTACATTGGTAAAGTGCAGCAAATGTGGTGCACTGATGATGCCTCACAGAGTTTGCAAGGCTTGCGGTTCTTACAATAAGAAGCAGGTCGTAAGCGTTGATTAATTGATAAATCAATGAAGCGAAATTAAGTGAAAAGAAAAGAGGAGATTCCGAATGGAATCTCCTTTTGCTTTTGCGAAAAAAAGCTCTTGCTTTTTACATACGCCTTTAGTATAGTAAGAATGAATTATTCATAAAGAAGCAAAGGAAATACAAAATGGCAGAATATGTAAATGTTGCTGTAGATGCGATGGGCGGAGACAATGCTCCCGCAGAGATCGTAAAGGGCGCGGTAGAAGCTGTCAATGCCGATAAGCGTGTCAAAGTGTTCCTGGTAGGTAAGGAGCCTGTGATCCGGGAAGAACTGAAAGCGTATACCTACGATGCAGAGCAGCTGGAAGTCGTACATGCGGAAGAAGTCATTGAGACCGCAGAGCCTCCGGTGATGGCGATCCGCCGCAAGAAGGAGTCCTCTATCGTCAAGGCAATGTATATGGTAAAGAACGGTGAATGCGATGCATTCGTATCTGCCGGAAGTACCGGTGCGGTGCTGGTAGGTGGACAGGTGATCGTAGGTCGTATCCGCGGTGTGGAGAGACCTCCTTTAGCTCCCCTGATTCCCACGGAGAAGGGCGTAAGCCTTCTGTTAGACTGTGGTGCCAATGTGGATGCGAGACCTTCCATGTTAGTACAGTTTGCCAAGATGGGTAGCGTCTATATGGAAAGCGTTATGGGTGTGAAGAACCCCAGGGTCGGAATCGTGAACATCGGTGCCGAAGAAGAGAAGGGCAATGCCTTGGTGAAGGAGACATTCCCTCTTCTGAAGAATTGTCCCGAGATCAATTTTATCGGCAGCGTAGAAGCCAGAGATATTCCTGCGGGTGCAGCGGATGTCATTGTCTGTGAGGCGTTCGTCGGTAATGTAATACTGAAAATGTATGAAGGCGTCAGCTCCGCACTTCTCCATCAGGTGAAGCAGGGCATGATGTCCACACTGCGCAGCAAGATCGGTGCACTACTTGTGAAGCCCGCACTGAAGACTACGCTGAAGAGTTTCGATACTTCCCAGTACGGAGGAGCACCGTTACTTGGACTGAACGGTCTCGTGGTGAAGACCCACGGAAGCAGCAAGGCAGTGGAAGTGAAGAACTCCATCCTGCAATGCATTGCATTTAAGGAAGAGAAGATCAACGAGAAGATCAAAGAGCAGATCAGTCTGGAAGATAAGGCTGCAGAAAATAATTAAAAAGAGAAAAATATTTTTGGAAAGAAGGAACTTGTTATGGAATTTGAAAAGTTAAAGAAAATCATTGCTGAGGTATTAAATGTAGATCCTGATGAGATTACTATGGAGACCACTTTCCAGGATGACCTGGGTGCGGATTCCTTGGATGTATACCAGATCATCATGGGTATCGAGGAAGAGTTCGATATCGAGATCCCTGCTGAGACCGCAGAACAGGTTACCACTGTGGAAGACGCAGTAGAGATGATCAAGAACGCAGTGAACTAGTAAAGCTACGAGCCATGCAAAGACAAAACAGGAACTGTGACCGAGAGCTTGCTCACAAGGCACTGTTCCTGTTTTTTAGCTTTAATAGCGTGGCAAATTTATATAACCCAGTAGACTCTGATTGGGGCTACGGTAGTATATTTGTGAGGACAAGAAAATGTTGGATGGTTATACAATGGACGTGCTGGAGCAGCGCATCGGCTATTGCTTTCACAACAAAGCATTGCTGAAGCAGGCTCTGACCCACAGCTCCTATACCAATGAACAAAAGATCAACAAAACAGAGAACTACGAACGTATCGAATTCTTAGGCGACGCCGTGCTGGAGCTGGTATCCAGTGACTTCCTGTTCAGAGAGCATCCGAATGTTCCAGAGGGCGAACTGACCAAAATGCGCGCTTCCATGGTGTGTGAGCCTTCCCTAGCATTCTGTGCCAGAGACTTGGAGCTGGGACAGTTCATGCTATTAGGCAAGGGCGAGGAGAACACCGGCGGCAGACGCAGAGACAGCATCACCTCCGATGGCATGGAGGCATTGATCGGCGCAATCTACTTAGACGGCGGCATGCAGCCCGCCAAAGCGTTTATCGATCGTTTTATTCTGTCGGACTTAGAGGACAAGCGTCTCTTCTACGACAGCAAGAGCAACCTTCAGGAGCTGATCCAGGGGAAGCTGAAAAAAGCGTTCGAGTACCGGCTGTTGGAAGAGAGCGGACCGGAACACGATAAGACCTTCGTGGTAGAGATCGACATGGAGGGAGAATGCCTTGGCCGTGGGCAGGGAAGAACAAAAAAAGCGGCAGAACAGCAGGCAGCTTATGAGGCGCTTCTGCTATTGAGGGATAGAGGATATGTATTTAAAAAGTATTGAGATACACGGGTTCAAATCATTTGCCAATAAGATCGTATTTCAGTTCCACAACGGAATCACCGGTATCGTAGGACCTAACGGCAGCGGTAAGAGTAACGTTGCGGATGCAGTGCGATGGGTACTGGGTGAGCAGCGCATCAAGCAGTTGCGTGGTGCCAGCATGCAGGATGTTATTTTCTCGGGAACAGAGACCAGAAAGCCGTTGAGCTACGCTTATGTTGCCATTACTTTGGACAACAGCGACCACCAGCTGGCAATCGACTATGACGAAGTCACGGTGGCGAGACGGATCTACCGTTCCGGAGAAAGTGAATATCTGATCAACGGCACACCCTGCAGATTAAAAGATGTCAACGAACTGTTCTATGATACCGGTATTGGTAAGGAAGGCTATTCCATCATCGGACAGGGTCAGATCGATAAGATCTTAAGCGGTAAGCCCGAAGAACGTCGTGAGCTGTTCGACGAGGCTGCCGGAATCGTGAAATTCAAGCGAAGAAAAGCTGCAGCCCAGACGAAGCTGGAGAACGAGAAACAGAACCTGGTGCGTGTCAACGATATTTTATCGGAGCTGGAAAAACAGGTAGGACCTCTGGAGAAACAGTCCGAGGTGGCAAAAGTCTATCTGCGGAGAAAAGAAGAATTAAAGACTCTGGA
>CAVFMG010000117.1:0-9126 GCA_963623435.1 Odoribacter splanchnicus | reverse complement strand
GGATGGTCTGCTTTTATTTTCGCCAAATCTTCCGACGTCACCACCAGGGCATCCAACATTCCGGTCATTTGCAATTGTGCTTCCAGTCTCGCACAGGCACTCTCCTCCAGATCCGTGGAAAACTCTACCGTTCTGTAGAACGGAATGGCTGTGATTCCTGCCTGTGCCAGAGATACTCTGGATTTTTCGACTGTCTCATCCCGTTCCGGCTCCAGTTCCTGCTGCTCCTGCACTATTTTAAGCTGTTCCCGGACATCTTTCAGGATTCCTTCCTGAATTTCCCTCTGATACTGTTTCTCATTCTTTGCGTCTGTAAGCTGCTGACGCTGTCTTTCATAATCCGCGCGGAAATCCCTCTGTATCTCCACGCCATCCGCTACAGTATCGTATTGTCTTGCTTTCTGCTCCGCCTGCAGGAGAACCTCACGTTCCGGATGCCATTCCGCAGATGTTTCCGCTCTATGAAAGACTTCTGCGATCCATGCATCGATTCTGTCGACCACCCGTTCTTCTGCCATCTCCAGCCGTTGCTCTTCCTCTGCTTTTTTCTTCTTCGTCTCCTCCAGTCGGCTGGCGGCTTCCTCGTATTGTCCGGATATCAATTCATATTGACTGGGTGCTGTTCTTCCTGTCGTCAGCTGATTTTTCCATATTTGCAGATGCTCCGCAATCTCGTCTCTTTCTTCATATTCCTCCAGTCCGATTTTCTCTTTTGCCTTCTCATGATGTTCCCATTGCAGAATTTCCTGTTGTTCTTCCAGATCTTCCCGCTTTTCCTTTAAAGTATCACGACGCAGTTCCAGCTGTTCCTCCAGCTTTTTCAAGACAATCTCTTCTTCTCGAATCCGCTCCCTGCCATCTTCGATCTTTTTCTCCCAGCGTTGCTCTCCATCCACAGCCTCCTGACGCTCTGCCTTTAATTTCTCCAACTTCCGGTCCGCATCTTCGAGTTCCGGGTCCAGAAGAGCGTTGCGTTCCGTTTCTTTCAACTTTTTCTCTGCTGTAAGTCTCTCCGTATCATGCACTGCCCGGTTCTGTTCTTCCAATGCCTCGCTCTGCCGCTGTTCCTGCTCTGCCAGTATTGCCTGTTCTTTCTCCACTTCCTGCTTCTTGCCCAGATAACCCTGTGCTTTCTTCGCAAGCATATATTGGTTATATCGGGTATATTCGTTGCGGATGATCTTCACATCATCGAAGGCACGGTTGAGCATCTCCAGGCTGTCCTGGATCTCGTCCATTTTTTCCATGGCATCTACCATGGGCCGCAGATCTTCGTCCGTCAAAGTCTGCAAGGAATCATTCAGAATATCATACACTTTGGTCGGTTTAAACTCTTTCGAAAGCTTGGGAGCGCGCACCTTCACCAGCAGTTTAATGAACTGCTCATACTGTTCTTCTTTTCGAAAACCGAAAATATATTGGTTAACATGCTTTTTGTATTCCGACGGACTGTCTGTGAAAAAATTGTCTTCACCTAGTTCCGCCTTCATCTCCCGCTTATCCCGGGGAATCTTATTCGATCCCACTTCCTTATAAAGCCACAGATCATATCCTACTCTGCGTCCGTCCAGAATCACGAATCCCCAAAAATCCATCGGTTTCCCACGTTTTGCCTTCTGACCGATTCCTATGGTGCGATATTCTCCGGAATCCTCTTTCCAAAATTCCAGAAACAGATAGCCGGTAGACTCCTCCTTGCCCTCTTCTCCCAGAAAATAGTATTCCATTCGACGGTCACTGGAACCAAAAGGATCCAGACGGCTGGGGGTACGGTCTCCATCCAGTACAAACGGGATAAAGCTCTGTGTCGTAATAGATTTCCCGGATCCATTCTGTCCTCGGAGAAGGAGTTTTCCATCCTCAAATTCAAAGTCCTCTTCATCATACAACCAGAAATTTACAAAACCGATCCGGTTCATTTTCCAACGTTCACTCATTCTTCTCCGCCTCCTTTGTAGTCCGCCGGGTACTGCCCTGCCAATCTCCCTGCCGCCGGCAATATCACAATCTGATTCTCCCTGCGATCAGCCATCATCCAGTCTTCCATATACTTCAAAATAGTTTCCACAAGCCTGTCTTCATCCATTTCGCCGTATTCCTTGCTCCATGCATCCTTCCATTTACGTCTGCTGCTCACGATGATATCTCTGAATGTCGATTCGGACATGACAATACATTCGTCTTCCTGTAATTCTATGTTTCCTTCTTCCAACCGCCTCTGTATCTCTGCACAGATCAGTAATACGCTTTCCGAAATCTGGGCATCCCGGGGATGTACGGTTCCGTAGCAATCGTCTGCTTCCAAAGTAAAAAATGCTGCATTCCGGTAGATTTCCAGATTTCCTCCCATGTTTTCCCGCAGATATCTGCCGACCCACTGCCTTTGATTCTTTAAATACAATGCATCTGCATCCTCCGTTCCTGTCCAGTAAAATGCCGGACATACTGCCAGTTGTCTGTATACGCGGTTAATACGCAGGCTTCCTCTGTTTTCCTCAAATTCTTCGAAATCTGTCTTTTCAAAATCTTTCCAAGATTCATATCCGGATATATCCGTAGTAAAGCTGCTGGTAAAATATTTCGAATATCCTGTATTTTCATACAGTACTTCCTGTCCGACTTCCTGACTGAAAGTTTCACTTTTCCCTTCGTATACCCGGAGCATCTGCAGTCGCTCCATATACTGCAATACCCGTACCAGTGATTTCCTCTGTGTAAAAGAAGTCCAGTCCACCGGCATGTAATTTTTCAGCTGCGTCTCCACATAGTCGATCAGTTCCGACAGTAGGAACTGTCTGCCTTCCTCGGCATCTTCCAGATACATCAACACCACACACAGTATGCAGTAATCCCGGATGTCCGTAAATTCATTGATTCCCATAAATGCTTCCGCATGGGCCGGTCTCTTTTCCAGTTTTAACAGCTTCTCTGTATGTATCAACTTCCAGCCCAGTTGTTCTCTGATAAATCGCTGAAAATTCGGAATATCCCGTTTTACTTTATAGAAAGTCTCCTTGTCACTGTCCCGGCAGATCCAGAATTTTTCCATTAAGGTTCTGATTTCATTCATTTTTATTTAAACTCCAATGTATAATCCGGCATTTTCAAGTCGCCATCTTCGCATTTCAAGACACAGCTGCCGTCTTTTCTCTTCAGCTGATACTCCTGTCCGTATTCCGTCCGCCCCGTCTTTTCTGAACTCATATTGGCCTGAGCGATCCACTGCAGGAAAATGGCTCGTGTGTCTTCGGAAATCACTTCGTCAATCTCTGCAAACCGGATCTTATGCTCCCTGATATACCGGAGTACCACTTCTTTCTGCTTCTGTGCCTGACGTAGGAAGCTTTCCCGCTGTGCCATCTTCTCCAATGATTTATCTGTAAAACCTGTTCTGTCTTTTTTCTCACGATACCCTCTTGTGTGAGGTTTAAGTAAAAATATTGCCGGTTCTTCCTGATATACGCTGTTATTAATGCTATCCTCTTCTCTCGGAATATTGGTCTTATAATGTTCGATCTGCTGCACTCCGAAGACATGGGCCGATAATTTATGGGCTTCTTCCAGATCCTCACATTTCAGAAACAGTTCCAGAAATTTTTTGTAATCATCTTTTCTGCTGATGCCCCAGTTCTGAACCTGGACGATCAAAGCCGCATTCTGAATAATATTCCGTATGATGTCGCTGGTAATCTTTAATACTTTTTTGGCTTCACATTCCTGACCCTGCCCATCCACGAACCAGTTTTTCAGAGAATACCATTTTCCATATACATTTTCCCGGATACTCGTCTCGGCATTATCGTGTATTTCCAATAGGGCATGGGGAATATCCAGTTCACTCTCTACGACCCGTTCCAGAATTGTATTTTCCATACGCTCTGAATTTTTTTCCAGTAATTGTTCCATCCGCTTGGAATGCCGCTGTAATTCCTGCACAAATTCATTCAGATATTTGATAAATTTGTCCTTATGAACCATGAATTCCACAGATTTCATCAGCTTTTCTGTTTTCCCGGAATAGAAATCCCGCAGATAATCCTGATAGTTCTGGTTGAGTCGCTTAAAGTCCTCCTGCAGTGTCTGCCACCATTCATTCACCGTGCGAAGCTCTGCATTCTCCATGTCCTCCGTCTCATCCAGACTTCTCTCCAACCTGACAAAAAAGTTGGTCGATAGATTTCCCGATTCCAGAAATAAATTTTCCAGACGTACCGTCAGACGCTCGATCTCCACAGCGTATTCCGACATGGTATAGCGATATTGCTTATTTTTGTAATCCGCTATTGTGTACACTTTTCCCGGATCCTGTATTGGTGTAAGATTTTTCCACTTTACAAGTGCTTCCAGATCCAGAACAAGCTGCTCCATGGAATACGTTGCAAATACTTCATCCTCTTTTAAGAGTCTGAAAATATCTTCTTTATACAGCTGAAAATGCATCTTTTCATATTCCCGGTAAAAGCACCTCATAATTTTTCGATATACAGGTGCATTCTGTACGGATAAATAGGAAGTTTCATTGATCTGTTCAAAATGATTCATCCGTTTGTTCCCCTCTCAGGTATCTTGTTGAGTACTATTATCTATATTTCATGTCCTATTTTCAGTACTTAATCAGCAAATAAATCCTCTGCTGTGATGATTGATTGAATTTCTCCTGAATAAGCACTTTCACTAGCTCCATATGTTGTAATCAATGTAGAGTGAATTGCATATTTAGTTCCTGTCTTCTTAATCAAATCTGAAATCTTACGTTTCTGATCTCTGTCAAACTTTGCATCCACAACATAATCTGTTTCCGAATACTTCATTCACACATATTAATTACCTGTTCTTTTTTCTTCTTTTCTTCCTATCATAGCGGTATATTCCTTCCATGTCATTTTCACATTTCATGAGCCATCTTTTGCTGCTTTATCACATTTTATGATCTTTTCTGTTCAAACACCTTCGTCTCGCCGGGCGCGATCTCTTCCCCGTTAAAGTACAGTGTCTGACTCTTTTGGTTCTTGATCACTGCCCGTTTAATGTTCACGGACCAGGCGTAGGTCTCTATAGTATTCCCGACTCCCTTAGGGAAATACCGGAAATCCATTTTGCTTGCACTGTCTGTATAGAGCACGCTATCCTGGAACATGCCGCTATGTACTTTCGGATCCGCGGTTCCGGTCAGGTCGCCCAAGTGGTATGCCAGGGTGTTGCCGTGGCTGATGCTGGACACTTCGATATAGATGCAGTCCTCATATTGTCCGGCGATTTCCATCAAGTGTCTGTCGTCCTGCTCTTTCTTCTCACGGATCTCCTCCTGCCCGGTCTCCTGCAGGACGCGGATCTTCTGTACCATGGGATCCGCCGCATCTTCCTCTCTGTTCAGGGCGATTCTTGCCGCCACGGATATGACCTTGTCTATCATTTCCCCGGTCTGCTCGCCTAAGTGCGTCAGTTCTTCTAAGTATTCGGGGATGACGTTTCCGTAAGGGTACGGAGTCATGTATTTTAGCGGACAGATATAGATGGTATTGCGGGTCTCGTAGGTGAGGGTATCGTCTTCCACAGAAGAGGCAATCATTGACGAAGTCTGTGCCACATAGGTATTCCTGCCAAGTCTTGGATGTTCGTCCGCCGTTCCGGACAGGTTATATCGTCCGTCATAGACATAGACCTGCCAGTTTCTCATGGTTACTTTTGCTTTTTCTGTTGTATTTGTTTCCATTGCCTGAGATACCTCCGCATTCGTTTAGTTTGCTTTGAAATTATATACCGGCTTCATGACCTCGATCACATCCACGGACTCCCGGATCACATCAATGATGTCTCCGAGGCTCTTATACGCCTGGGGTGCTTCATCTAATGTGTTCTCGTTGACGGAGGTGGTGTAGATGCCCTTCATGGACTTCCTATACTCCTCCATGCTAAGCTTCTCCTTCGCCTTCATCCGGGACATCAGTCTTCCGGCGCCGTGGGGCGCGGAATAGTTCTACTCCGGGTTCCCCTTGTCCACAGCCAGCACGCTGCCGTCCCGCATATTGATGGGAATGAGGGCTTTCTCCCCCGCATGGGCTGCGATAGCACCTTTTCTCAGGATCATTTCGTCGGTATCAATATAATTATGTACAGTGTGAAATGCCTCTCCGCCTGTTATTTTCGTCAGCTCCAGCAGTACTTCCGCCATTTTCTCCCGGTTCCGTCTTGCAAAATTCTGGCAGATCTTCACGTCATGAAGATAATTCTCCAGATATTTGCCGGACAGATAGCAGATGTCCTCCGGCATGCTTGTCTCGGACTCGTAGACCTGCCATTTCAGCTGCTTCAGCGCCTGCTGGATCTCGGCTCTGCGCACCCGCTCCTTATAGGTACGGATGATCTCCTCTCTCTGCTCCAGGTACTCCCCGTAGCCGCGGTTTAGATTGATCGCCAGCTGCTGGTAGAACTCTGCCACCTGTTTGCCGAGGTTCCTGGAACCGGAATGGATGACGAGATATTTCGTCCCGTCTGATACCTCATCGATCTCGATGAAATGGTTGCCGCCCCCAGTGCCCCAGGGATCTCTCCAGTCGTTTGGTATCCTTCAGTTCCCGGTAGCATGCCAGTCCCGTCAGGTCGAACCGCTCCTGTCTTCCTTCCCAGACATTTTTCCCGGAGGGGATAAAATGCGCCGTCTCGTCCACTTTTTCATAGTCAATGTCTGCTTTTCCCAGGGTCACAGTATACATGTCGCAACCGATATCCACACCCACTACGTTGGGCACTGCCTTATCTGTGATGGTCATGGTGGTGCCGATGGTGCAGCCCTTGCCGGAATGGACATCCGGCATGATCCGGATCTTAGATCCTTCGGTCATGGGGTAATCGCACATGCGCCGTACCTGCTCAATGGCATCGTCCTCCACCACTGTCGCGTAGCAGATTGCTGTATTTACTTTTCCTTTGATCTCTATCATATCTTACACCCTCTCTCTGCCCTGCGCCACTGTTTTTCGTGACGGTATGGCTTTCTGTATCTGATGGTGTTATCATATCGCAGTCTACGAGATCATTCACGGAAAAAAGTTGCGAACTCATCTGCAGTTGCTTCTGCAGTCTCTTTTTCAGTTCCTCCTGTAGTCTGTCCGGTGCCAGCACTTTCACATAGCTTCCGAAATTCAGTATCTGGATCAGGACATCCGTCTCTTCCTCCATATCGTATTCCATCTCGACCTGGTACCTGTCTTTTTCTAATCTCCAGGCTTCTTTTTTATAATGAGCGAATTTCATCATGACCCGCTCCAGGGCATTCCGCTCGTCCGTCACTTCCAATACCAGAGTCTCCTTTTTCCTCACCGGAAGGCTTACCTGCGCCAGAAAAGTCTCCTCCAGTACCTTGCATTCCAGTATCCGCCCCAGGTTGATGGTCCGGATCTCGCTGCGTCCCACGCAGAGCACCCGGAATTTGTCATCCTTGTCGGAGTATTCGATCTTGATGGGTTCCCGGAAAGCTCGGAATATGCCATATCCTACTGCCTCCTTCTTTTTACTGAAAGTATACTAGATTTGAAAAGTAATGTCATTATCGTATTTTTTCTTTAAAACATCATATACTTTCTATAATTCTTCTGTTTGTAAGTCAATTTGCTCTCATTTTTGTCTTGTGTGCAAGACAGCAATGCTATATAATTGTTTTATTCAAAGGAGATTTTATATGAATCGAGATAGTTTAAAGCAAATAATGATCGACCAAAAGGAGATTTATCTCAGTAATCCTCTGATCTTGCGGCAATATTCTCTGGAAGAAAACGTAAATTACTGTTTTGTCGGAATCAGAAGAACCGGGAAATCTTACATGATGTATCAGGAAATCCGGTCTCTGATAGAAAAGGGGATCCCTGTCTCTCAAATCGTATATGTCAATTTCGAGGACGAGCGTCTCCTGGAAATGACTTCTGATGATTTGAATACCATTTTGGAAATCGGAATAGAGCTGGCGGGAGCTGACAACCGACCGTACTTATTTTTTGATGAAATTCAGAATATTGATGGGTGGGAAAAATTTGTCCGCAGAATGGCGGATATGAAATATCGGATAAACATCACCGGCAGTAACAGCAAAATGCTCAGCAACGAAATCGCTTCCACTCTTGGCGGACGCTTTGTGATCCTCAATGTTTATCCCTATTCTTTTCCGGAATATCTTACTGCCAATGGCAAGACACAAAATTACCTTGATGTGATCAGTACAAAAGACCGCGCCGAGGTCCTCAGCCTGTATCATGAATATGTAACCTACGGAGCCTTTCCAGAATTAGTGGATATCAAAAATAAGCGAAGCTTTCTTGGCAGCATTTACCAGACAGTATATCTTGGAGATATCATAACCAGGAATAAAATCACCAACGATTTTGCCGTGAGATTAATTTTGAAAAAAATAGCAGAATCCATTACCAAGCCGTTATCCTTCAGCCGGCTTACCAATATATTAAAAAATGCCGGAGCGTCCCTGGGGAAGCAGACGGTTATAAATTATGTCGGTTATATGACCGACTCTTACCTGCTTTTTACCCTCCGGAATTACGCGGCAAAACTTGTAGAGAAAGAGACCTCACCAAAGTATTATTTTATGGATACCGGTCTTCTCGGTCTTATGTTGTTAGACTGCCAGTCCGCACAGTTGAAAAATCTTGTTGCCATTGAATTAATCCGGCGCTACGGAGTGGATAACGTTTATTTCTTCGAGAATAATGTGGAAATTGATTTCTATGTTCCTTCCGAACAGCTTGCCATTCAGGTCAGCATGCAGGTTTTGGACAATATTGACACAAAAGAAAGAGAAACCAGGGCTTTCGCTAAACTCAAAAATTTTATTCCGGATGTCAGATGCCTTCTCATTACGAATAGTGAAGAAGCCGTTCTCGATTGCAATGGCATCCGTATTGATGTTGTTCCTGCCTGGAAATGGTTGTTAAACACAGACGGCACCCGCTCTCACTGAGTAGGTGCCGTCTTTATAAATTCTAATTTTCTCTTAGTACAGCTTCGCGCCTGCGGGGATATGGTTGTCCACCATGAGCAGATGCAGTTCTTCGTCTTCGCTGTGTCAGCGGTACCTCCGTCACCTTAAACCCGCATACAGGGCATCTCATATCTCTGAAG